>NZ_JQFA01000002.1:960539-1280719 GCF_000763385.1 Leptolyngbya sp. KIOST-1 | reverse complement strand
CGAATGTCGCTGTTTTCGATGGGTACGGCTACGATAAAGCCCGTGGGCAGGTTGAGAACAATGTTGCCGCCGTTGCCCCCGGCCCCGGCTGTCCCGGCTTCGGTGGAAATCAGGCTGCCGTTTCTGAGCAGGAGCAGGTCACGGAGATTAAACGATAGGTTGCCGCCATCACCACTCTCGGAACTGGCGGTGATGCGGCTGCTATCCAGCGTTAGCCGATTGGCAGTAAGGGTAATGTTGCCGCCTCCATCGGAGGTGGTGGTTGCGGTCAGGCGGCCATTGCTAGCGAGACGAATCACATCAGCGGTAATGGCAAGGTTTCCGGCAGCCCCGGAGCCAAAGCTGCCAACGGTGACCTCAGCAGTGTCTTGCACCGTTAGCGTATCCGCATTAATCGTGATGGCTCCCCCCGCTCCGCTGGCGGGAATAGACTCAATCTCTCCGGTATTGAAGGAAACCAAAACTTCAGCGCCCGAATTGGCAAAAATACCGCTGATGCTATCGGCGTCTTCGCTAGCAGCGCCTGAGACGAGTACAGTTTGGGCGTCGATAGCAATGGCACCCCCTGCCCCGTCATTCAGGGTGGCGCTGGTAATTTGTCCGCCGTCCCGCAGGGTTAGGTTGGGGGTGGTGATTTGCACACTGCCTGCGGGGGCGTCGGTAAAGGTTCTGGAGCGAACCGTGCTAGACAACAGGCTTGCGCCTAGGGTTTGACTGCCAATAATATCCACCGTTTCGGTGGCGGTAATGGTGACGTTGCCCGCCGGGCCACCCACCGGAATGATGCCAGCCACAGTTCTCACCCCTGAGTCGGCAAACATCAAGGCCCCATCCAGCAGTGCGAGACGCCCGGTGGTAATTTGAATATCCCCTGCGGCCCCGCTGCCCCCCAGGGAAATTGTGGTGATTTGGGTTGGGAAGATGTAGGGCTCGACGCCGCTGCCTTGCAGGGTCACCGACTCTGTGGCGTTGATTACGAGATTGCCCGAATCTTGATCGCTTTGGGTGCCGACGGCAATGGCCCCGTTACCAGCGATGGTGAGGCGGCCTGTATTGATAGTGATGTTGCCCCCGCTACCAGCGGGAATGCCGCCGGTCGTGAGTCCACTGGGGGTGCCTTCGAGGGTGAGCACAGGGATTCCCGACACTCGGCTGCCTCCCAGCAGCCCTGACCCCCTGAGGCTGAAAGATTCGGTTGCTGTAATGGCAATATCGCCGCTGTCGCCTGTGCCAAAGGACTCCGTTGAGACTAAAACGCCTTCATCGATCAGGATGCTTCGGGCAGTCAGAGAAATGTCTCCGGTTCGCCCGGTGGCTACCGTGGTGGTAGCAATGCCGCCAATCTGGCGATCGCTAATCTGCCTGGCCCCCAAAAAGATGGTGAACTCTACCAGCTTGTAGTTTGCGATCGCAGTCCCCACAAGCTCAATCTCATCTGCCGTAACCTCAACACTGCTGCCCGCCCCACTGCCTGAAGTTGCAGCCCCAATGTAAGAGCTACCCAACAGCCGAACCTGATCCGCAACAATGCGAACCCCCCGGCCATCCTCATCGCCCAGAGTGTCAGAAATCAGGGCCGACTGGTCTGTCAGGGTGACCGCTCGGCCCTGAAGTTCAATGGCCCCCCCAGTTATGCCGCTGGCGTTTAAAACCGACCGATTCGAGAGTTGAATGTCGCCATAGCCGCTCACCCCGTCGAAGCCCACCTCAAACCCTGACCCATCTGGGGTGAGACTCAGTTCACTGGCTTCCCTCACCGCTCCAATGTCAATGCGCCCACCGGGGGCCGTCAGTTGCGCTCCCATCAAGGCAACATTGCCGCCAATCAGCGACAGGGACTGCCCTTCGGCTACGGCCACCCCCCCTGGGGCCAGGCTGCCCTGCCCTACAACCCGGATATCCCCTGGCCCATTGCCCAGGCGCAGGCCAATGGGCGCACTCACCGTCAGCAGCGGCGGCACCTCAGGGCTGGCAATACCGTAGACAAACCCGTTGTCAAACCGCAGGCCTTCCCCTGTGCTGGCAAAAAAAGAGCCGCCAATGGCCAACCGAGCATTGGGGCCAAACACGATGCCCGCCGGATTAATCAGGAACACATTGGCGCTGCCCCCCGCCTGAATCGTTCCCTGGAGATCCGAAAGCGTTCCCCCGGTGACGCGACTGATGATGTTGGCGAAGCTGTCCCCGTTGGCAAAGACAACGGTATCGCCCAACGGCACCGAAAACTGGTCGAAGCTGTGGAAAAGATTGCCCCCCCGAGCCGCCCCGCCCGTGATCGTATAGGTCGTGCCACCCAGGGTAACGGCGTTGACAGCCGAGCTTTCCGACTGCAACGTCCCATCTGGCACCACCTGAGCCTGCACTCTCTCAGAGAACCAGCCCGTCCCCAGCATCACAACCGTTCCAGCCAGCAGCCTAGCGATCGGGTTCCAACCGTTCATCATCGCCCCATCTCCCCACTTTTTATATCTATCTCTCGATGAAGCTCCAAAATGCTGCCTTTGGCCCCCCTACCTCCCCGATACCGGGGGGACTGGACTTCAAAGTTCCCCAGAATTGTGGGATTTAGGGGGCTATCGAGAGCAGGTGCTTGATTCTGAAGATTTATGCATAAGCGGCAGCTTCCCTACCCCTGTCCCAGGTCACTCCAATCCCCCGCTCACCAGCACAGCAGGCGACAAATCAGCCAGTCCAGCTTGCCGAAGCAGAGCATCCAACGCTGCGAAATAGTCGGCATTGTCGGGGTCAGCCCGATGGAGCGCCAGGGTTAGAGCCAGCGCTTCGTGCCAGATTCCTGCGGCGACATACTGTCTGGATAGATTGAACTGTTGCTGGGGGGTGAGGGTTTGACCTGATTCAGTCACTACCGTATCAGCCACCCGCGTCACCGTGCCAAACACCGAAACAGAGGCCGACGGACGCGCTGCATCACAGTAGATTGAAAACGTCCAGGAGTAGGTTTCGCCAGCATTCAGCCCAGCGCCTTCGGGGTTGACGGGCAGGGTGAGAATGCCCGAGGGGGCATCGACGGAGACTTGCTTGCGGAAGATATAGTTATCGTCCTTATCCTGCACCACCAGTTCCAGGGCAGTATCGGTGGTGAGGGGCTGCGGAACGTAAAAAAAGAAGTCTGGGGTGGGGCTACTGGTCTGACTCCACACGCGGCCATCTACCACGGGCACCAGCGCCGTCAAATCCTGATAGGCCATGCAGTCGCCGCGAGAGGCACCGCCCCGCTGGCGGCCGGTGGGTGCGCCCTGGTCGGGCGGGGTGGGCAGCGCCTGGGTCACGGGCACCAGGGGCCACCCGAGGGCAACGGCTAACCCCAGCAGGACGGCGGCGGACAGGGGCGATCGCATCACAGCACCTCTCATGGTCAAGCTCCTAGGAATTTGTCCTCAAAGTATGGTGGACGGAGCCCAGAGATTGTTAAACTTGTAACCTTTTGCTCATCAAGGCCTGCTCGGTCTAGCGCAGCCGGACCTGGATGAAAAAGGCGCTGCCGTTCAGGGTCAGCAGGGTGGGCAGCAGGGGAAGCCAACCGCCCGTAAGCAGCACGGCCCAGGCGACTGTGCCTAGGGCGAGGGTCGCCAGCACACAGGCCAGGGCCAATCGGGCCGATTGCCACCGCCAGGCCAGCAGACTCCCGGCGATCGCCCCCAGGGCAATGCACAGCGCTTCGGCCCACTGGGGCCAGACCCAGATCAGGGGCCGCCCATCCTCCACGGCGCTGATCAGTTGGCTAATCATCTGGGCCTGCATGAACACGCCCGCCGTGCGGGTCTGGCCCTGGGCACCGTAGGGGGTTGACCAGTAGTCGCCGCCGCTGGGGGCGGTGACGCCGATGAGGATAATGCGATCGCGCAGCCGCTCCAGATTCACCTGCCCATTCAAAAGCTGCTGGAGAGTAACCGTCGCCGCGATCTGGTCGGGAGCCGCCAGGGCGCGGTAGTTGAGCAATAGCTGGTTGCCGCCGTTGTCGATCCGTTGCAGCCCACCCGTACGCTGGTTGAGCCGGGGAAACACCACATCGCCAATGTGCAAATTGCCCTGGGCTGTGAAGCCGGGCGATAGTCCAGCCTGGTTGAGGTAGTGAATGGCCACCAAGGCTGCAAACCCATAGGACGACTGACAGGGCGAAACCGGATCGGGGGTCAGCGTTAGCAGCTGCCGCCTGACCAGGCCGTCAGATTCTTCAACAAAGTCGCTGAAGCCGACCTGGGCGAGGGGTAGCTCTGGCGGCGGACTGATGCCGACCGAGCCTGCGATCGCATCCCGGCTTTTGCACAGCCCCACCAGATTGGGCTGCTCCAGCGCTGCCACCAGGGCCGGGTCGCTGGCCGGAAAGTCACGGTACAGGTCAAGGCCAACGATTCGGGGCTCACTGTTGGCCAGGATGGTCAGAGCCTGGTGCAGGGTCGCATCGGCCACCGAACCCCGTCGATTTGGGGCGGTTTGAGATTGAATGTCGTTTTCATCCACCGTCACCACCACCAGGCGAGGGTCAGGGGTCTCGGCTGGGCGCGATCGCATTAAGGCGTCGTAGGCCCACAGTTCGGCAGGTTGCAGAAGGCCGACCCAGCGCAGGGCTAAAACCGTGGCGGTGAGGGCCAGGGTTCTCCATACAGTTCGACGCTGGGCGGGTTTTAGTGGAGGCCGCGTCATCGGAGCGGGCTTCACGGGCTGACCCGCTAGCTGGGGCCAGGTGGGGGGCACCTCCGCCGGATTTTGCACAATCACCGGCAGCCAGGCGGCGCAGCTGCCCAGCTCACTCAGCCCATGGAGCTTTTCGCGGGCTTCGCGCACGGCGCTGTAGAGCGGTGTGCCCTGGGCGAATGCGGCTAGAAACCCTTTGAGGAATTGGTGGGCGATCGCATCGGGTACCGGCTCCCGCATCACAATGGTTTGGGGCAGGTGCAGATCGGCCAGATCCCAGGCCAGCCCCAGCCCGTCGCAGGAGTTCAAAATCGCTAGCTGTAAGCCATTAGTGATGGTGCGTTGCAGGGCGTATTTGAGCTGCTCAATGGTCAGTGATTCAGTGGGGTTGACCTGGAGACGGCCCTTTCCCTGGCTGCTGCTGTGTCCCGCAAAAAATAAGATGTCCCACTTGGACTCCCAGAGCTGCTGCTGCAATTCCCTCAGGGTTGGCTGGGCCAGCAGCGTCACCTGGGCAGCGGGGAGCTGGCTGAGAATCTGGCGATCCGTCTCGATGTCTATGCCGGTGTCGTTGCCCAGCACGGCTAGAATTCTGACCGTTCCCGTGGCGTTGGCCTGGGTTTGCTTGAGGGCGCGGCGATAGTCGGGCAGGCTGAGGGAAAGCTCCGCCTGGGGGTAGTCGTCAAACAGCTGCCACAGCCGCCAGGGAAACCGCAGCACTGCTTTGGCGTGGGCCGTGAGCATGACCTGAAGGGGGGCATGGGCTGACAGGTGCGTGCGCAGGCGGCGCTCGATGGGGGCAAAAGTGGCCGCCATCAACCACTGGTTCAAGTCGGTGCAGAGGCTGGTGCAGAGGGTGGCGAATTCTTGATGCGACACATTGGTGAGCGCCCCCGCCTCAAACTCAAAGGGCGATGCCGCCCGTCGCCAGCGGCTTTGGCTGCCGTAGATAGCCTCGTAGAGCTGCTGCCAGCGCTGGTACTGGGCCGCTAGCTGGGGCATCGGCGGCAAGCTGCCGACAAACTGCATGGGTGGCTGCTCATTCTCCCAAAGCTGGGCGGTGACGCTGGCAAAGCCGGTGTGCCATTCGCCCTGGCCCAGATTGAGCAACAGGCGCTGTTCCATCGCATTAGCTGACGAAGTCCTCCTGCACGATAGCATCTGCCAGCTGAATGCTCACCCGAAACCGCTGCCCCGGCGGACAGCGAAAACTGGGTAGCTGAATAACGTTATCGTGCTCCCCTGCCTGTACTGTTTGCAAGGGCTCTGCGGTTTCTGGCAGTTCCAGGGTCAGGGTGACGCCCGCGGGCAGCAGGTCGACATCGGTGGGAAAGAGCTGCACGCTGATGCTGCGGCGATCGTCTTCGGTGGGGGTCACCCGCAGGCCCAGCACCAGGAAACAGCCGGGGGGGCTGAGCCAGATGGCCTTGCCCCGACTGACCGCACTGCGGATGCCAGTGGAGCGAAAGCCCAGGGCTGGCGTGCTGGGCAGCAGCGAGGCCAGCGATCGCCAGCCCGGTTCTACCCAGTCCCTCAGCCAGCCGCTCAGATCCACCGGTCCCCGGCCCTGCTGCCGCTGCCGGAGCTGCCGCCGCCAGTGGTCATCGCTGAGCAGCGCCCCCCACTGCTCAAAGGGAATTTCCAGCCTCGGTTCCACGGCCTGGGCCAGCCGATCGGCCAGGCGCTCGGCCTGGGCCTCGGGTAGGGCAGGCAACTCCGGCAGAGAAATAGTTTGGGGTTGCTCGAGCCGCTGGGCCACCCAGAAGACCGAAAAGTCTTGGATCAGGTCGGCGGCGTTCAGGCTGTAGGTGCGATCGCGCGGATCATACCGTCCCTGGGCCTTCACCTGGGTATAGGTGCCATAGCCCCACAGCACCAGCCGCTGCTCGTCCACATCCACCTGGGCCGCCACGTAGTAGTCCGCCGTCCAACCGGGAATATCGACCCACTCCTGGGGCACCGTCAGCGAACTGGCATCAATCGCCTCACTCAGCATCACTACTAGGCGGCGATCGCCCAACGTCAGAGCCAGCCCATCCACCCACTGCCAGAGATCAACCGCATCGGCGGCGGGCCAGGGGTGAATGGTTTGATCACCCTCGTCCTGCACCCAGGCTTGCAGCGCCGCCAACCCTAGCTGATGCAGATAGACGCGCCAGCGGGCCGCCGGGTCGGCGATCGCCTCACCCTGCTGCCACAGCGCCAGATCGGGCGGCATCGCCAGCACGGGCTGCACCGGATTGTCAAACACCACGCTCATCGAGATCCTCTGCTGTGCTCTAATGCTGTTTTTGATAATGGCGCTGTAACCACTCGTGAATCGCGTCGCTCATACTGGCTAATACGGCAGAATTCAGGGAAATATGCAGCGTTTTCTGACTCCACTGGGCCACATTGGCCAGGAGCTGTTGGCGCACCCGGTTCAGCCGCCGCGATACCTGATACTGCTGAATGTCGAGCTGCTGGGCGATCGCCGTTTGGGTCAGTTGCTCCTGGTAGTAAAACCGCAGCAGGGTTTGATCGGCTGGGGTGAGCGCCGCGATCGCCTCCCCCAGCACCGCCTCCAGCTGCTGCACCCGCCGCCGCTGTTCGGCGTAGGCCTCCGCCGCCAATAGCCGAGCCATCGGCAGGTCGTCGCCGCTCAAACTGTCTAGGGGCGCTGGCGCGATCACGTCAAACTGGGGCTGATCTAGCGATGTCACCTTCGGCACCAGGTGAGACCGGGCCGCTTGCACAATCGGCTGAAGTTTGGCCACCAGATCCTCACCCTCCAGCCGGGCAGGTATAGGACTGAGCTGAACCCGCAGTCGGTTGTAGCGCGCCGCCATCTGTACCAGCTGGTCGGGGGTTGGCGGCGGTAGCGCCCGCACCGATCGCTGCGGATCGAGCCGACAAACCGCTTTGAAACACTGCCAGAGCAGAATGGTCGCTTCTATCTGGGCAATCCCGGCGGCCTCCAGCGATCGCCGAATCTGCACCCGGCTTAGCCGCCGCAGCAGGCCCCAATCGCTGCAAACATTGGCAGCCTGCTGCTGCCGCATCTGGTCGCGAACCACGTTACCGAATGCGGTCTGGGCGTAGGCCCTCAAATCGCTGCCATAGTCAGGGCGGTAGCGCTTGAGAATGCTGGGCGTGTGGGCGATCGCCGTTTGAAACCCATCGGCCAGCGTCCACTGATCGCTGCCAAACCGCTGGGTGATCCGTTGGGTGGCCCAAAAACAGGGTTCCTGGAGATAGGCCTGGAGATGGGCCTCCGCCTGGGGGTGGGTCGGCCAGCATTTGTGCCAGTACAGCGCCCAAAACCCCTCCGATTGGGCAGCCGCGTCAGCCTGGGTCAAGCGGTCTTCCATGGCCTTTTTCAGCCGCCGATCGCTGATCCAACTATCAAAGCGATCGTCCGCGAACCGAATAAACGTTGAAAACAGGTCGATTATCGTATTGCGCAGCTGCATTGCCAAAATCGCCAGATTCAGTCATGGGGGCAGACATGCCTTCAAAATTTGGCTAGAAAGCGTCTGACCCGTGTCAAAAAATAGTCAAATCTCACTTCTCTAAACGCTCGATTTAACGCTTTATTTTTTATCTAAAACCCCACCCAACCAAAACGTTCCTGCCCATCGTTAACCACAAGCGTCATTGAGTCAAGCCGCCGAGGGGGATATTTCACTGGAATCGGCAACTTGGTTGCGATCGCGATCAACTGGCCAAAAACGCCTCGTCTTTAGTTGTCTGAATGACTTGTTGAATTGATGGGAAAAGGCCTGGTTTAAAGGGGGTGTAGCTCCCAGCGACAAAGAGTACCCGCAGGGGTACTGTGGTTTGGCCCTGCGCCCTGTTTACCTTAGGTCTATTGCAACGGCTGCAACCCAACCCCCTAATGCTCTAAGCGATAGCTGGCGGGTCTCCGTTGCCCCAGTGGTGCTTTGCCGGTTAAGGGACGATGGCCCACAGATTTTGCCATCGGTTTTCAGTTAGCCCCCTCCTGCCCTATGGACTCTAGGACGATGGTCAAGTTTTTGCAGCGGTTATTTGCCCCAGAAGGGCCGACGATCCTGGCTCTGCCTGGGGCCAAGGCCAACGCCCTCCAGTCTGAGGTTGGCGATTCAATAGCCCATTCACTAAGGAACATTCCCATGGTTGATTATCAGTGCAATTCTTTGCCCCAGCGCGACTACGAAGCTCGCCGCACCGAGGCAGCGGCCCTGCGCGACCAAAAGCGTGACGATGCCGCCAATGACTTTAGCGTCACCCCAGCCCCCATCAACGGCGACGAAGATCGCTTTAAGCACATTGGGTTTCCAGGCTTTGCCTCGTTCACCAAAAGCCTGGCCCACAACCCCAACGGTCTGGTTGACCCAGGTTCGTGGCAATCCCTGCTCGATGCGCTGCAAGTCGGTACCCAGGAAGCCCTTGAGCAGGTGCAGCTGGGGGGCGGCAAGCGCAAGCTGGTCAACCCGCTGAATGCGTTCTCCTTTCAGCAGATCGGCAATGACTCGAACGGGGCTCGCATGGCGGCGGCCCCTACCTTTGCCAGCCGCAGCACCGCCATCGACATGGTGGAGCGCTACTGGATGGCCCTCTGCCGCGATGTGCCCTTTGACCAGTACGCCAACAGCAGCCTGATTCAAGCCGCCTGCGACGATCTCAACGCCCTGGGCTTTGTCGATCAGTTTGGCTTTGTCTGCACGCCCCAAACGCTTTTTCGTGGTCCCTATGCGGGCTGCGCCGTTGGCCCCCACGTGTCGCAGTTTTTACTGCAGGACTTTAACTTTGGCAACCAGCCGATTCGTCAGCAGCAGCGCTACCCGCGCCCCGGCCTCGACTACATGACTGACATCGAGACCTGGAACCGGGTCAATAACGGCGATATTGACCCCAGCGGCACCGATTTGGTCGATGGCACCCGCTACATTACCACCCTGCGGGATGCGGGGCAGTGGGTACACATCGACCTGCCCCACCAGGCCGGGTTGTGGGCCACACTCATGCTGCTTGGCCAGAAGGCCGCCCTTTCCGAGGCGATTCCCTACGGTAGAGCCATTACCACCGCCGACGGCTTTGGTAGCCTGGGCGGGCCAGACATCAGCATTCAGGCCGGGCTGGCGGGGGTCTATGCCCTCAAGCACGCCTGGTTCCAGAAGTGGTGTGTGTACCGTCGCCTGCGGCCCGAGGTCTACGCCCAGCGCCTGGAACTGTTCCGGCGGGGCGTGCTGGGTGGCCATACTGAGAACCCCTGCGACAATGAGAAGTTTAACGACTTCTTTGGCGAGGGGGCCGATGTGTGGCGGCGTACCCAGGTGCTCGATCGCATCTATGAGCACAACCGCCAGCAAAATATTGCCCACAGCCGGGGCAAAGGCGAGGGCAACTGGCTGCTGCCCATGGGCTTCCCCGAAGGATCGCCCACCCACCCGGCCTACCCCGGCGGTCACTCGGCCTTTGTGGCGGCGGCGGCGACGGTGGCCAAGGCCTACTTTGCCGATGGCCCCTTCCCCAACCCCAAGGTACCGGTGGATGGCGGCTCCAAGCTGGCCGAGTACCACCGCAAGGGCGAGGAACTCACCATCCACGGTGAGCTGAACAAGCTGATCGCCAACGTGACGCTGTTCCGCGATGGGGCTGGGATGCACTGGCGTACCGATGGCACGACCTCGGGGCCCAATGCGGGCTGCGATCGCCCCGGCACGGGCATCGAAACCGGCGGCAACCTGCTGGGTGAACGGCTGGCCATCAGCATGCTGCGCGACACCCGCCGCACCTACCGCGAGGCCGTGGGCACCTTTGCGTTCCAGAGCATTACTGGCCACCCGGTGCGGTTCTAAAGCCGGACCCTGGTAGGGCCCTTTACCCGATGAGCGTTCAAGGGATTGAACGCCCATCGGGTTTCTTTGCGGCTGGGTGCGACCATTGGTAACCAGGCATTCACCTCTCTCTCAGTTTGCGTTAAGGCAGGACAGTTACCCTGGCAGCTGTAGGGTCATCATTGGTGCCATGAAAGCTTTGTCTCACCAGCTGAAAACGACGCTCCGTCTGTTTCAATCGCCCCTGTCGCAGCGCATCATTGCGGGTATGTTTGTCAGTCTGGTGGTGATTGAAGCGATTTTGCTAGTGCCCTCGGTGCAGCGCCGCCGGGCTGAACTGCTCGATCAGATCGAAGATGTTTCAATCGGCAAGGTGCGCTGGATTGTCACCACCTACCCCACCGCCGACGGTGAAGAACTGGCGGCGCACCTCCAGCAGTTGCAGCGTGACCCGATGCTCCAGGGCATTTTGGGCGGCACTGTGTACGATGCCGCAGGCAATCTGGTGGCAACCTTTGGGGAACCGCCCCAGTTGACCACGGCCAATGCGCGCCAGGACCGCCGCCAGCTTTTTACTACCGCCGCAGGCCGCCGCTACGACATCGCCTGGACGACGGCGGGCATCGGTGAAGGCATGCTGAGCGAGCTGAACGATAACCACTGGATCGTGCTGCGCCACAATGCCGACGCCACCCAGCGGGCGTTAATGTTCTACATGCTGAGAATTGCGGGGCTGGTGCTGCTGATTGCCGCCTTCATCACCCTGGTGATGCTGCTGTTGCTCAGTCGGCTGCTGATCACTCCAATTCTGACGCTGCGTCAGGATCTGAGCCTGGCAGGAGAAACCGTGGCCCGCGACGACAGTGCCCCAAAATTTGCCTCGCTGCGCTACCGGCGGCGGGATGAGCTGGGGGAGGTGATCGCCACATTTCATCAAATGTATGGGCAGATCTGTGCGGAAATTGGCGATCGCAAGCGGGCCGAATCCACCCTGCGCCACCATAACCGGTCAATGCAGCAGTACATTGAACAGGTGGACAAAGTCACCGCCGCCGCCACCGCCGTAGATGCAGGCACCTTTGTTCCCGACCAACTGGATGCCGTGGCCCAGCGCAACGATGAACTGGGTCAGCTGGCCCGCATGTTTCAGCACATGGCCGCCAGCGTTGAACGTCGCGAAACCCAGCTAAAGCAGCAGTTGAAAGAGCTGACCATCGAGATCGACCAGGGAAAGTTGCAAAAGCAGGTGGCCCAGATCACCGAAAGCGACTACTTCCAGGAACTCCAATCGGAGCTAAAGCATTTGCAGGTCGATGAATTCTGGCAGTCTTGAGCCCAGAAAAACCCGGTTTCTCGCCCCTGCATTCCCTACTGACCTTTGGAGAGGTTTCACCCCATGACTGTACGAGCAATGTTTCGCGCGGCCATTGTCGATGGCCCACCGCCCCCCTACAACACCCTGCATCTAAAGGTGTTTTACCCGGCCCAACCCTCCGGTAGCACTCAGGAAACCAACCTGGGCGTGGTGCCCGCTGCGGCAGAAAAAGCCCCTTTCCCGGTGGTGATTTTGTTCAACGGCATCAACTGTGGGCCAGAGCTCTACCGGTGGCTGGCAGTTGCCCTGGCGGAGCGGGGGCTGGTGGTGGTGACCTTTGCCTGGGTGGCCGAGAACCTGCCGGGCATGGTGGCCCTCACCCCAGGGGTAGACCTGGCCATGCTGATGCCCGATCGCTACGGCCAGGGCCCAACGGCATCGGCGTTGCCAGCGCTGCTCAAGGAGCTAGAGCAATTAAATACCGATGGCGTTCTGGCCGGTTTACTGAATCTAGACCGGGTCATTTTGGGTGGCCACTCCGCCGGGGGCCGAGTGGCGATCGAAAGCGCCAGCCCCACCTTCTTTGCCCCGGTGCGAGCCGCCTTTGCCTATGGAGCCCACACCGCTGCGGTAATGCAGCTGGGCTACCCAGCAGGCCAAATTTTGCCGCTGCCCGACCGGCTGCCGCTATTGCTGATGGCCGGCACCCAGGATGGCGTGATTGCCAACAGCAGCGATCGCTACGGCCTCACCTGGGAGCGGGCCACCACCCCGGTGGAGCGCACCTTCCACGAAGCCCTTAGCGGCGGCAGAGACGATAGCTATTTACTGCTACTAGAAGGGGCCAACCACTTTTCCTTCGTAGACCCTTTCGATTCCACCACGGGCCGAGCCTTTTTGGATTTTCCGGCAACTCAGCCCGATGCGGCCCTGCGGGAGTTGATGGCGGAGGCAATCGGGCTGTTTGTGGCGGCCCACGGGGGAGATTCTGATCCTCAGACCGGCGCCCGCCAGGCGCTGGTGCAGCGGCTGAAATCGCCCCAGCCGCTGATCGCTCGCTTTGAGTACAAGTAGTTGAACCCGTTCAGCGATCCCCCGGCTGGGCTGACAGGGCAGGGGACTATTCCACCGGTTGTTTACTCTGCCTCTGTGTCTGGAGTCGCCTTCTTGCTGCGGTAAAAGGCTTTGATGGCAAAGCGCACCAGCAGAATGAAGAATGCCAGCACCACCACAAACATCACAATCGGGGCTACCAGGGCAAAGATTGAAATGGCGATCGCCCCCACCAGTTCTACCCCGGCCAAAATCAGGTTGGTTGCGCCGCCCGTGGTTGCCGTAGAGACAAAGCGCGTCAGGCCGTTGAGCCCCTTCACCGTGGCGGCGGCCCCGCCCCCGGCCACAACGGCCACACTCCACTGGGCAAAGGGGTCGAGCTGGTTGGTGGCGATCGCCATCAGCAGCGTACCGGCCACCGCCGCCACGGGCAGGGCCACAGTATCGATCGCGTTGTCCAGCCAGGGCACGCTGTAAGCCGCAATCTCAACCACCAGGGCAATGGAAAGGCCAATAAACGCTGAGCTACTGCCCAGCCAGCTGAGGTTGTCGACCAGCTCAAGGTGGCCAAACAGGGCGGCGGCACTGAGCACCCAAAAGGGCACCACCACCCGAAAACCGGCGGCCACCCCCAGGCCCAGCCCCAGGCCAATGCTCTCCAGCAGCTGCCAATCCATCATGCTCGCCTCCATCCCGCTTCCCTCACCGATGCTGTGGGCCAGTCAATCCTTGGCCTAAGAATAGCCCCAGGGCCACCCGGCAACAACCCCAAACTCGCCAGTCTCAAATCCAAAATTGGCCCTACCAGGGCAGCCGGGTGCCATCCCAGCTAAAAAAATTGCCGCTGTCGGCGGGGCCGAGGCCGTCCATCACCGCCATCAGCTGCGCCACCGTGCGCTCTACCGGGAACAGCTTCTCTGGCGGCACCCCCCGCTGAAAGGGCTCTGACAGCCGAGTATCGGTGGTGCCGGGGTGCAGCAGGGCCAGAGTGGTGTTGGGGCTACGGCGAGCGTACTCCAGCGCCGCCGTTTTGATCAGCATATTCAGTGCCGCCTTCGAGGCCCGGTAGCCGTACCAGCCCCCCAGCCGGTTGTCGCCAATGCTGCCCACCCGGGCCGAAATAGCGGCAAAAACGCTGGGCTGATCGTGCTTTAGCAGGGGCAGCAGGTGCTTGGCCAGCAGCACGGCCCCCACCGCATTGGTTTGAAACGATCGCACCAGGTTTTCGCTGCTGATCTGCCGCAGGCTTTTCTCGGGCTGAAAGTCGCCGTCGTGGAGCACCCCAACGCAGTACACCGCCCGGTGCAGCTGCGGCGTCCGGGCCTGAATGGCGGCGATCGCCCCGGCCATAGTCTCCTCCGCCGTCACCTCCATCGGCAGGCAGCGCAGCTGGGGAAATCGCTCCGCCAGCGCCAGCAATTCCCGGGCCGCCTCGGGGCGGCGGTAGGTGCCGTACACTGTCCCAAAGCGATCGTCGCTCAGTAGGTGTTGCACAAAGCCCAGGCCAATGCCTCGACTGGCGCCCACCACCAGGGCAGTTTGGCGCGTCTCTGTGGAAAGGGTAGTCAAGGGGTTCCCCCGGTCAACGACAGCGAATGGTTGGCAATGGCGGCGGATCGTGGCCGAACCGATGGCGGGCAGCCCCAGCATGGGGTTGGATCACGGTGTAACCGTCTCCTCCCCCGCCTCAATCAGATCCTCCAGGGCCGTTTGAATGTCATGGGTGAGCCGAGCGACCGCCGCCTTAGCCGAGCGCCGCGATTGGGCGTAGTCCGACCAGCGATCATTGATGTTGATCGGCTCACCCAGGCGAATCACCGCCTGGCGCGTCCCCAGTTGGGGACGTTTGGGCACCCGTGTCCCCTTTACCCGCTCCACCAGATCAAACAGAATCAGGGTGGTTTCGGCAAAACGCTCAAAGCTGGGCTTATCTCTCACGTAGTGGCCCGACACCGCCACAAAGCTCTCCGCCAGGCGCATGTGCTGCATTTGCAACGTCGCCGCCGCCGCCACCCAGTCGGCCAGGCCGCGATCGAAGGGCGAGAGTTGATCTAGATCGGCAATGTCTTCGCGGTAGATATAGCTCCAGCCCGCCTCTTCCAGGCGACGGCAGCGGGTCACCAGGCTGCCGGTGCTGGGCAGGGCAAAAAACCGTTCCCCCACCGCCAGGGCTCCGTCCAGCAGATGGCTTAACCGCTGGCCCAGATCGGCTGAGGGATCTGGTGTGGCGGCTTCTGGAGAGGCCGGATCTGGAGCCGGGGGAGCGGGAGGCAGCCCATAGAACCGCTGGTAGAACTGCTCCAGGCGGCTCAGCAGGTGCTGGCCCAGCCCCAGCAGGCGGGGGTAGTAGGCCTCGGGGGCGATCGCCGCCGGGTCGCTAAACGACTGCACCGCCAGGCCGCAGTCGGCCTCCAGCTGAGCTAGCAGCCGGTTGAGGGCAGCCCAGTCGGGGCGAGGGTAGATGTAGCGTAGGCCCACCGGCAGCAGCAGCACCTGCTCGGGGCGGCCTGCTTTTTGCAAGTCTTCGACCGCCCAAAAGGCCAGCTGTGCCGTTCCCGGCTCCAGGTCGCTGATCACTTCGCCGTGGCCGTTGGTCGCCCCCTCCGGGGCAATGGTGACGGGCAGCGGGGCGGTCATGATCTGCTCGCGCACCGCCTTGAGCGCCTTGAGGTCGAGCCGACGGCCCCTGTGCACCGGAATACCCCCGATCGCGGCAAAAAACCAACCCAGCCACCGACCGGCCCACAGCGGCATGCCCCGGTCGTACATAAAGAAACTGTGCAGCGGGCGCTGGAGGCGAAAGCCCTGCTGGCGGGCGGCCCGGGGCACCAGTCGTGAAAACAGGTACGACAGGCAGATGGGGTCATCGACCTGGCTGTGGCGAAAGGCCAGCAACAGCCGAATTTTGCCCGCCTGAAACTGGTGAAACCCCTGCGCCAGAACCTCCGGGTTGGTGCAGGTCACCGGCCAAATGCCCGCCGGCAGCCAGGGCCGCAGCCGCAGCCGCAGGATTAGGGGCAGCGCCACATAGCAGGCCTGCACGATCCAGGGCTTGTAGCGGGGAGGAATGAAGCCCAGGGGCGGCTGGGCACGGTTGAGCTTAGGCAAGGGCAAACTCCAGGACGGTAGGCGGCGGTGGGCAGGGTTGTCCATAGCCCACTGTAGGACCTGTCATCCATTCTGGCCAAAGCTTTCTACCGCTGGCCACACCACGTCCGCGCCAAAAAGCAGGAGCGGAGACCGGGCATCGCTGAATGCAGGCCTGATATGTCCCCCCAGCCCCCCAATTCTGGGGGGAGTCGAACTTTCAAAGTCCCCCAGAATTGGGGGACTTAGGGGGCGATGATAAGGATGTCAAGTTTACAGATTCCTTACTCAATCTCAGCAGCGCCCGGCCTGGGATTGGTCCCGCCCAGATCGTCAAAGTCCTCCTCCCAAAGGAGAAGGACCGTGACATGGGACCACACAACCGGGTGATGCATGGCGGCGTTGCGCGACCATGAGCCACCTTTAAAATAAAAGTGTCTGACCCCTGAAAGCCCCCTGGGATCAGACACATTTACCTGTAAGGACGCGTTTTCAAACAGACCAGCTCTCAGGTTCAAATGCCCCCAAGTGAGCCGCCGAACTGACCTGCTGCGTTCTTCAGAATTAAATTTATTCTCTTCGGTTTAAAGCCTGATGGCGTCCAGAGAAATACGGAATCCGGCCAGAATTCTAGCCGGGGCTGGCAGCGTGAAGTTCGGTGGGATTACTCAAGCTATAGCCATCGCCAGAACTGTTAGGACACGATCCATGCTGCTGAAGCGATGGCTATCCGCCATTGCGCCGCCCCAGTTTTTGCCTTCGGAAGAGGCCAATGTCCTAAGCGCAATGGCCATCGCTGTAAGCGTGTTCCGGCTCAAGACTCATCCAGGGTTTAGTGGCAACAGGTCCAACCGGCCGAGTTGGCGCTCCCAAAGGGGACGTTTATTTAAATGGAATACTCTAGGGGCGACCGTCTGGCTCGATTCCCTGACTGATGCCCTGGTTGGCAAAGTAGGGCATCAGCGCCTGGCGATCGGGCCAGTGGTAGACCACGTAGCGCAGCACCCAGGGGGCCGACACCAGCAAGCACACCACTCCCAACCACCAACCCGCCCGAAACTCGGCCAGGGTGTCGATGGCGTTGGCGCTGGGCTGAGTGGCCAAAAACTCAACCCCTGAGGCGATCGCATTGTTGAGGGCGTGGGCCACCATGGGCACCAGCAGCGATCGCGTGCTCAGGTACAGCAGCGACATGACCACCCCAAACACAAATAGCCCGATCAGGTTGGAGTGCAGCACCCCAAACAAAATCGACGTCAGCAAAATGGCCGGTCGCACGCCCCACTTCAGCCCCCAGCGATGCAGCAGCACGCCGCGAAAGATAAACTCTTCGGTGATGGGGGCCACCACCAGCACCGAAAACAGCATCAGCCCGTTGTAGAGGCCGGGTGCCGTGGCTTGGTCAACGGACAGCAGCAGCGACTGGCGCAGGGTCGCCTCGACCAGCCCTGGAGCCACCACCGACAGCCCCAGGTAGGACACCTGAAACGCCCCCAGCGAAAACAAAAACAGGCCCAAAACCAGCCACAGCAACTGCATCCAGGCCAGATGGCGGGGAATTGGCCCCAGCAGAGCCGCCAGCCGCAGGGGCGATCGCCGCGAGGTCAGCAGAATTGCCCCACACAGGCCCACAAAAATCAGGCTGTAGAGAATGGGGGCCAGGATCGGGTCATCCCCCTGTAGGGGCAGCAGTTCCAGCGTGCCCAGGGTGCTAAACACCAGGGCCAGGCCCGCCGAAATCATGAAGAACATCACTACCACCTGCCTGGCCTTGAGGGCCAGAAACGGATTTTCACGCCCTGCCATAGATCCCAACTCTTGTCCCCACTCGCACTGCACATCCCCGGCAATAGCTCCATCCCAGATCAGCTCCCACGCTGGACCTGGCATGACCGCCAAAAACTATGCTACTGATTAATGCGATCGCGCAGTGTTCCCTACGGGGAATCGCCCTGGTTTGTCCCGATTCAATCATGAACGGCTGAGGGAACGCTATAACTGAGGCACGGTGCCCCCCGAGAGAACCGGTAATAACGGCTGCCATGCTGGTGCTGCCTGGGCCACGGGGGCGATCGTAGGGTGTCATCGACAGCGACTGGACTGTGTCTCCGGCCAGCGCGATCGCAAGGGAGACTGTTATCTCTGCTCCAGGGTTCCATGACCAATGCTTCGCCAGATTCAGGCCCATCCTCCGGCGCAGGTTCCGGCGCAAGTTCCGGCGCAAGTTCCGGCGCAATCTTAGTGGCTCCAGTGGCCGATAGCACCCTGGGGCCCCTGGCGGCCCTGCTGGATATGCTGCGGGCGACGGGCTACGAAGTGCGCCAGGCCAGTGGCGAAGACGACACCATTGCCGCCGTCGAGGCCGATCCGCCCGATCTGATTGTGCTGGCGGTTGACCAGTTCGATACCGCCGCCATGCGGCTGTGTCACCGGCTCAAAAAGCGGCCCCAAACCCGCCAGGTGGCCGTAGCCGTGGTCGGCCAGGACCAGGCTCTGGCCCGGCGGCTGCGGGCCTTTGAGTTTGGCGTGGTCGACTACATCGATCAGTCCCTGTGGGTAGAGGAGGTCGCTGCCCGCATCAAAGCTCAGGTAGCCACCCACCGGCTCCAGCGGCGACTGCGCCAGCAAGCCCAGCGGGCGGTCTCGGCGGGCAGCGCCACCAATTTGCTGACCGACCTGCAAAAGGCGCTGCGCCGCCAGGCCCAGCTGCTCAAGGCCCAGAACCAGCAGCTGCAGCAGGAAATGCAGGAGCGCGAGCAGGCCCAGCAGGCGCTCCGCCTGGAGCAGCAAAAGTCTGAACAGCTGTTGCTCAACATCTTGCCGCGGGCTGTGGTGGACAAGCTCAAGCAGCTAGAGGGGTCGCTGGCAGAGCGCTTTGACGATGTCACCATCCTGTTTGCCGACATCGTCAACTTCACTCCTCTGGCGGCCCAGATCAGCCCCCTGGAGCTGGTCAACTGGCTCAACCAAATTTTCTCGGCCTTTGATCGCCTGGCGGAACAGTACCAGCTCGAAAAAATTAAAACCATTGGCGACGCCTACATGGTGGTGGGCGGCCTGCCCCTTCCCCGCCTCGACCACGCCGAAATCGTGATGGAAATGGCCCTGGCCATGCAGGCGGCGGCCGCCCACATCACCCGCAACGACGGCCAGGAGTTTCAGCTCCGCATCGGCATCAACACCGGCCCGGTGGTGGCTGGGGTGATTGGCATTAAAAAGTTTAGCTACGACCTCTGGGGCGATGCCGTGAACATTGCCAGCCGCATGGAGTCCTGCGGAGTGCCGGGCAAGATTCAAATCACTGAGGCCACTTACGATCGCCTTAAACACCGCTACGCCTTCGAAGAGGTGGGCCAGGTGATGGTCAAGGGACATGGCTATTTGACCACCTACCAATACGTCGGCCCAGGGCAAAAAGCTTGATAGACTGGGAAGGCTGAAAATCGTGGCCAGCGGCGGGGATGAAACCCCTAAGCTGGTGAAGGTCGGTTTTCCGCAGCCATGTACAATACCGCCCCCAGGGGCATCCACGACACCACCTACCGCTATGGCGACATTTTTACTGGAAGTTGGCACCGAAGAACTGCCCGCCAGTTTTGTTAGCGATGCCCTCCACCAGTGGCAAACCCGCATTCCAACCGAATTGGCTGAGCTGGCGCTAACCCCAGAGTCGGTGCGGTTCTACGGCACGCCCCGACGGTTGGCCCTGCTGCTAGACGGGCTTCCCCCCCGCCAGCCCGATCGCACCGAAGAGGTCAAAGGCCCCCCGGCCCAGACTGCCTTTAAGGACGGCAAGCCCACCCAGGCGGCCCTCGGTTTCGCCAAATCCAGAGGGGTGGAGGTGACGGACCTGGAGGTGCGCGACACCGACAAAGGGGCCTTTGTCTTTGTCAATCAGGCCATTCCGGGGCGGGCGGCCACCGATATCCTGAGCGAGCTGATTCCCCAGTGGATTTTGAGTCTGGAGGGCAAGCGGTTCATGCGCTGGGGCGATGGTGACCTGCGCTTTCCACGCCCCATTCGCTGGCTGGTGACGCTGTTGGACGGCAACGTGTTGCCAATCAGGTTAGAAAATGGCTCGATGGTGTGCGTGAGCGATCGCCTGTCCCAGGGGCACCGGGTGCTGCACCCGGCCCCGGTAACCCTGCGCCGCGCCCAGGACTACGCCGAAACCCTGCGCCAGGCCAGTGTGGAGATTGACCCCGCCGCCCGCCGCCTCCTGATCGAGCGCCAGGTGGAAGAGGCCGCCAAATCTGTGGGGGCCGTGGCGATGGTGTCTCCGGCGCTGCTGGACGAGGTCACCAACCTGGTGGAGTGGCCAACGGCGGTGGTGGGCCAGTTCGACCCTGAGTTTTTGGAGCTGCCGCCCGAGGTAGCCATCATTGAGATGGAGAGCCACCAGCGCTACTTTCCCCTCAGGCAACCCACCGACGACCTGGCGCTGATGCCCTACTTCGTCACCATCTCCAACGGTGACCCGCGCAAAGACGCCCTCATTGCCGAGGGCAATGCCCGGGTGATTCGCGCTCGCCTGTCCGACGGCAAGTTTTTCTTCGACGCCGATCGCGCCCAGCCCCTCGATGCCTTCGTCGCCAAGCTCGAAACCGTCACCTTTGAAGAACAGCTGGGCTCGATGGCGGCCAAGGTAAAGCGGATCGGTGCGGTGGCCGACCACGTATGCGATCAGCTCAATCTGACTGCCCAGCCCCGGCAGCACATTCGCCGCGCCGCCTACCTGTGCAAGGCCGACCTGGTCACCCAAATGGTGGGCGAGTTCCCGGAACTACAGGGGGTGATGGGGCAAAAATACGCCCTCCACAGCGGCGAACCCGAGGCGGTGGCCACCGCCATTTTTGAGCACTACCTGCCGCGCGGGGCCCAGGACAGCCTGCCCCAGACCCTGGTGGGCCAGGTGGTGGGCATTGCCGATCGCCTCGATACGCTGGTGGGAATTTTTAGCACCGGCCAGCTGCCCACCGGGTCCTCCGACCCCTTTGCCCTCCGGCGGGCCGCCAACGCGGTGCTGAATATCATCTGGGCGGCGGAGCTACCCCTCAACCTGGCCCGGCTGCTCGCTACCATAGTCGGCGACTATGTTCAGGATTCGTCCCTGCAGGTCAAGGCTCCCGAGGCACTGTTGACTCAGCTACAGGAGTTCTTTTTGCAGCGGGTGCAAACGCTGCTCCAGGACGAGATCGGTATTGACTATGACCTGGTGAATGCAGTGCTGAGCGCGCGCGCCCTGGACGATCCCCTGGACGTCAAAGATCGGGCCCTGTTTTTGCAGGCCATGCGCCGCAGCGGTCGCATGGACCGGGTGTACGAAACCGTGAACCGGGCCACCCGCCTGGCCGCCCAGGGCAGCCTCGACACCCAGGTGCTCGACCCCAGCGGCGTGATCGATCCGGCGGTGCTGGAGGCCAAGTCTGAGCAGGCTTTTGTGGCGGCCCTCAATGCCCTGGTGCCCCAGACCCAGGCCGCCCAGGCCAGTCGCAACTACGACCAGCTAGTCGCTGGTCTGGAGCAGGTGGCCCCGGTGGTCAGCGGCTTCTTCGACGGCCCGGACAGCGTGCTGGTGATGGCCGACGAGCCGGCGGTGCGGCAAAATCGACTCAATCTGCTGGGTCTGCTGCGCAACCACGCCCTGGTACTGGGCGACTTTGGGGCGATCGTCAAAGGATAACGCCGCCATGAAAAATGCCCATGTGATTGGTCTGGGGAAGTCGGGGGTGGCGGCGGCGCGGCTGCTGCACCGGGAGGGCTGGCAGGTGGTGCTGAGCGATCGCGGCTCCAGCCGGGACCTGATTAGCCAGCAGGCACGCCTGAGCCAGGACGGCATCACGGTGCTGCTCGACTACAGCTTTGTGCCCGACAGCCGCACCAACCTGCTGGTGGTCAGCCCTGGGGTGCCCTGGGATAGCCCCGCCCTGGTGGCCGCCCGCGACAACGGCCTGGAGGTGATTGGCGAAACCGAGCTGGCCTGGCGCTTTCTCCAGGACCGGCCCTGGGTAGGCATCACCGGCACCAACGGCAAAACCACCACCACAGCCCTCACCGCCGCTATTTTTCAGGCCGCCGGACTAAACGCGATCGCCTGCGGCAACATCGGCTACGCTGCCTGCGAACTGGCCCTGGAGCCCACCGTACCGGACTGGATCATCGCCGAGCTGAGCAGCTACCAGATCGAAGCCTCTGCCACCCTCTCGCCCCAGATTGGCCTCTGGACCACGCTGACCCCCGACCACCTGCAGCGCCATGGCACGGTCACCAACTACGCCCAGATCAAAGCGACCCTGATGCACCGCTCGGAGCTGGCGGTGTTCAACGGCGACGACCCCTACCTGCGCCAGCACTTGCTGGAGGAATTTCCCAACGCCTACTGGACTAGCGTGGGCGGCAGGGGGGGCATTGCACCCCTCAGACCCTGTGCCTACATCGAAGACGGCTGGGTCAAGTTTGAGGCCATTCCAATCGTACGGGTTGACGCGCTGCGGATGGTGGGTGACCACAACCAGCAAAACCTGCTGCTAGCGGTTACCGCCGCCTGCCTGGCGGAGCTGGATGCCGAGGCGATCGCCGCTGGAGTGGCCAACTTCCCCGGTGTGCCTCACCGGCTGGAGCACATCTGCACCTGGCAGGGCATCGACTTCATCAACGACTCCAAGGCCACCAACTACGACGCTGCTGAGGTCGGCTTGCGATCGGTAAAGTCCCCCGCCGTGCTGATCGCAGGCGGCGAGGCCAAGCAGGGGGATGACACCGCCTGGCTGGCCTCTATTCAGGCCCGAGCCGCCACCGTGCTGCTGATTGGCGATGCCGCCCCCCAGTTTGCCCAGCGCCTGGAGGCGATCGGGTACAGCGACTATGAAATCGTTGAGACCATGGATCGGGCTGTGGAGCGAGGGGCGGCGGTGGCGACGTCCCTCAATGCCGCCGTTGTGCTGCTCTCGCCGGCCTGCGCCAGCTTCGATCAGTATCCCAACTTTGAGCAGCGGGGTGAGCACTTTCGCCAGCTCTGCCAGCGATTTCAGTAGGCTACCCCGGTTGTGAACCGTAGTCAGGCTCAGGGTTATCGTAGGCTGGGTGGAGCGGAGTGCAACCCAGCCGTAGTCAGCTTTCAACCCTACTGATGCCGGACTTTGCTCGCTGCCCATGGACAACCGGGACGGCTATTCTCCAGTGAAACTCTCGCTGCCGAAAGGGTGCATTGCGGCCCCAGGGCAGAGTTGACAGGCCTTCGCGCAGGGGGATAGGCCGCGAATGCACCCTACATGGATGGCGTTGAAGGTATAGCGATGGCTATCGCGCTTAGGACATTGGCCTCTTCCAATGGCAAAAACTGGGGTGGCGCAACGGCGTATAGCCATCGCTTCAAGCGCAGCGGTCGTGGCCTAATCCGAAATCCGAATTGGGCAACCCCGATTCATCATCAGGCACCCCATAGGGGCATAGCATGCCATGCCCCTCCGAATCGGGGGTATTCAGCTAGAAGTTGGTATGCCTGTTCTAGCGATGACTAAAAGCGGCTCGATGGTTAGCCCAATACCAGCATTTGTCCCATTAAATTAGGCTAAAACCCAACTATTCAGGTATAAATTGAGGCAGATGGTGCTTTACTCAAGCCCAGTCCTGGCCCAGACCAGGGGGCTGCCATCCTCAAGGTAAGCCTCTACCCTGCATTTAGCTACCTGGCCCAGCCTCTTCAATCCCATGGATAACTCCACTGATTCTGTAGCCCTGCCTTCCTTCGGCACTCCAGCGCCGCCCCCTCCGGAGCCGCGTCTCCCCCGCCGTCCGGTGTCGTTTACCATTGGCGGCGCAGAGAGCAGCTCCACCCCAGACAAAACTCCGCCCAGCCCCGCTGAACCCGCCAAACCAACCGGCACCCCAGCGCCACTGGCCCCCTTTCCGGTTCAGGGGCAGCTCTCCCACCTGCCGCTGCTGCCGCGCCGCAAGCGCCCCAGCTTTAGCCGTCACCGCCACGATGCCAACCCCGCCCTGGCGATCAAAGTGCTGCAAGATGTTCAAATGGCGGTGGAAGCCTGGCACCAGGATCTCAAGCAGACGGTGCAGCGCATCCAGGCGCTCTACATGGAAGGGCCGATTGTCGATGGCTGGCTGGAAACCATAGGAGACTCATCGGGTACCGCGATGGGCCTCGACTCGGCCCTGCTGCGCCACGGTGACCCCCAGGACCTCTCCGGCTATGTCGATCGCCTGTGCCAATCCCTGGACACGCCTGGCCAGCCCGCCGCCCCGGGCACCGATCTGGGCCGTCCGGGCTACCGCCTGTGCAGCCTGGACTCCGACGGTCGAGTACAGCACTTCCCCTGTCCGCCAGAGCAGTTGTCGACCATCAGCCTGGCGATCGCCCGCCACCAGAAGCTGCGCCAGCTGCTCGACCACAAGCGCTTTTTGGAGGCCAAGCTCAAGCGCACGGTGGAGGTGATGACCACCGGCCGCGACACCCTGGGCATTGCCCCCACCTGTAGCTCGGAGCCCGAAGTGGAGGCGTAGGACGGTAAAGAGGTCAAGGGCTAGGGAGGCGATTGAACCGTACACCCTGCACCGTGAACCTTACGCCGTTCTACCACCCCCAGGTGCCCGGATCGCCCTTGAAGGGGCCGACAATATCTGAGGTGATCCAGCCGCCGTAGAAGTCGCCGGGCTGAGACTGCACCCGTTCGTCATCGACGTAGCAGGCCTCCATGCGGCCTGGGTAAACGGCGATGTAGTTGGCGATGCCCTGAAAGGCCTCGGTGGGCTGGGGATAGGACCAGGCCGCCTGTTCGGCCCGGCGATTGCCCACCGCAATGGTGAAATACACCGCTGTGCCCTTCCACTCGCACAGGGTTGAGCGCGGCACCGGCTGAAAATACTGCATCTGCACATCCTCCGGCGGCAGATAGTAGGTGGGCGGATGGCTGGTTTCCAGCACTCGCTTGGCGCGCCGGGAATCGGCAATTACCACGCCGTTAAACAGGATCCGAATACGCCGGGACGAGTCTTCGAGGCGCGGCGGACGGGGGTAGTCCCAGACGGATTCCTGGCCGGGGCCGGGGGCGGTGCGGTTGGGGGGAGAGAACATGGGTGGGGAGTAGGGGGTGAAGGGTGGGGAGTAGGGGGTAGGGCCTAAGACAACAACTCTGGACCTAAACCTGGTTGGATTGGCAACCAATTACCTAAAGCTTAAACGCTCTTCCACCCACCCATCCACCCATCCACCCATCCACCCATCCACCCACCCACCCATCCACCCATCCACCCACCCATCCACCTCACTGCCCCTGCCACTGCTGAATCTCCTGCTGGGCCTGCGCGTAGGCACTGGTACCCTCTGGCACCAGGTCGGCGGCGGCGATCGCTCCGGGGATCTGGCCAGCGGCGGCCCGCGCCCGGGCGATCGCGAGAATATCGCGGCTCCACTGGTCGATGCGATCGCGGGCAATCACCGACTCGGGGTAGTTGGGAGGAATTTGCTGGACGATCTCGATCGCCGTTTGAAACGAGGTGGCCTGGTCGGGCTGAAGCAGGCTCTGGGCCTCCTGCAGCAGGCGGCGGTTGACCTGGCGCTGCTCCCACTGCTGAATGCGGGCCTGGGCCTGGCCCCAGGTTTCACCCTGGTCTTCGGGCACCAGGCGGGCGGCGCTGATGGCCCCACTCAAATCACCGGAGGCAGCTCGCCCCTCGGCCAGATCGACAATCACCCGGCTCCAGCGAGCAATGTCGGCCTGGGCCTGGTCGTAGGCGGGGTCGCCCGCAGGCACCTGCCGGGCCTGCTCAATGGCATCGTTAAACAGCGACGCCGACAGCGGCTCGATCAGCCGTCGAGCCTGATTGAGGGCGGCTTCTCCGGACAGGCTGGCGTTGGCGTAGCCGGTTTCGGCCTGGTTGACCAGGACCTGGTAGTCCACCGGGCGCTCATCCTCGGGGATCTGGTTAAACCAGACCAGCGCCTCGCCATACTGGCGCTGGGCCAGGGCGGTTCTGGCCCGGGCCAGGGCCTCTGCTCCGCTCACCGCCGTACCCGGAAACAGCGGTTCTCCACCCGCCTCTGCCGGTGGGGCGGTGTTTTCCCCAGTCGCCGGGGCATCGCCAGGTGCTGGGGCGGGGGCGACATCAGAGGTCGTTGCCTGCTGTCCTAAAAAGCTTTCGTGGTTGCGCCAGAGCACTCCCAGCAGCAGCACTGCGGCAGCAGCTGCCAACCCCAGCCGGCCCCAGGGCACCCTGTCGTTGGCGTTTACAGCTGGGGGGGGCGGCGGATAGCTCGGCAACTCGCCCGGCGGCAGTAGCCCTGGTTCCGGCGGCTCGACGATGGGCCACTGGCCCGAGGACTGATCCCCTGGCGCTTCCGGCGACGGATTGGGGGTGACAATGACCTCGGGCCCTCGCTCGGGAGGCCGCTCCGGTTCGGGGGCGGGCAGGAGCGGCTCCGCCTCGGGCAGTTCGGGCGCGATCGCAGGCTCGGGCGGCACGCCGACGGGCATTTGCCCCACCAGGCTGGGCGGAACCAGCATGGCGTACTGCTGGCCGGGGGGCAGCACCGCCACCGGATTTTGCACCGGACGCCAGTGGTGCTGGCACAGCTCCGGCACGCGATCGCGCAGGTAGTCGACCAGCTGCGCCAGGGTGAGGCAGCCGTGGAACCGCATGCCCTCAATCAGGGCTTCGGTAAACAGGCCGTGGCGCACCGCCAGGGTTTCCTGGGAGAACTGGTCGGGCTGGCAGGAGAGCACCAGGGGAATGCCCAGATCTTCGGCCAGGGACATCGTTTGAGCGCCCAACCCCTGACCGTCGGGGTCCACCGCCAGGGCACTCTGGGGCCGGTTCATATCCAGCATGACAATGGACTGGCGCTGCCCGCCCTGGGCCAGGCGCTGGAGCAGGGTTTCTACCAAAAAGCCAGTTTGCTCAATCTGGTTGGGGTCGGCATCGATGGGCAGCAGGTAGTCCTGCCCCTGCCACCGCACCCCGTAGCCGCTGAAGAAGAACCACACGGTATCTTCTGGACCAGCGCGATCGCAGCTCTGGGCCAGCCGCTGCAGCAGCACCTCGCGGGTGGGGGCAGCGGCCCCCTGGTAAACCATAGGTGAAATATCCGTCAGCAGCGAGCAGTACTCGGCAGGCAGCCCCACCTCGTTGACCAAAAAGTCCCGCAGTTCGAGGGCGTCGAACTGGGCATACATGAGCGGTTGAAGCGATTGATACTGATTGATGCCAACGATCACGGGCCAGTGGCTTGCCATGCCTTTTGGGTGCCTCCAGAGGGCTTGGGTAGGGATAAAATTCACCTGCCATAGTAGCGCTTGCTCGGCCAAACGGAAGACTGAGCCAGCGATCGCCGCCCACAACAAATCTTTATTGACGATTGAGCCCTCTATCGCTACAGTTAAGGCACTTTTTGGGCATCCTGCGGGGATGTGTGGAGCAGCAGGCCATGACCTTTTTTCTGTGGAAGACCGGACGCGATCGCCAGCCTAAGCTAGCCGCCCTCAGTACCCGCATTGCCCTGGCGACGCTGCTGGGCCTGGGAGGAGTAGCCCTGCCGACGCTAGTCACCCCTCCCGCCGCCGAGGCCTACACATCGCGGGTGAATATCTTTTTGGTGCGGGAGCAGGGCGAAAGCTTTGACACCCTGGTGCGGCGCTCCGAAATTGTGGCTCGGGCCGCCGTTCAGCGCAGCTTTGACGCCGACGTGCTGATGACCGATGTGATCGTCACCATCATTGGCGACAACCAGGGCGTTGCCGTCCCCATTCTGACGGTGCCCGTCAGCCGCAGCGAGTGGCAGCTGCGGCCCGACGTCACCCAGTGGGCCAACTATTTTGAAGCGGCGAGACGCCTGATCGACGACCAGGTAGTGGAGTCCTTCTAGGAGCTGTCATCAAGGGGCTGCTAAACGCTTGAGGATCTCATAGAGTTACAACCCCTTGCCTGTCTTTTGGGTCGGACGTGGCAAGGCTTGATGTACCGGGCTTTTGGCCAAAATTGATGACGCGCCCTAAACCTCTCTCAATTTAGATTGCGCCGGTCGCCGTATTGGCCTATAGTTGAAAGGTTGTGAAGTCTTAAGTAATTTCTGTCATGGCGGTTCCCAAGAAGAAAACCTCCAAGCAAAAGCGCGATCAGCGCCGCGCCACCTGGAAGCGCACCGCAGCGCTACAGGCTCAAAAAGCAATGTCCCTGGGCAAGTCCGTGCTAACTGGGCGGTCCACCAGCTTTGTCTACCCCAACGATGAAGAGGACGACGAGGAGTAACGTTGTCGCTGGTGCTCCTTATTCACAGTTGACTGTTCACGGATAAAGAGACTTCGTCAACGACTTCCTAGGGGCAAGTTGCCCTTAGTCTCTTGTTTTGAGAGACTGCGCTCCCTGAGCCAAAGCTAAGGGAGCGTATTTGTTTGTAGTACTACATTTTGTAAGCAGAGTAGAGCCTTTTTCCGGTGGCTTGAGTTAGCTTGGCGGCAGTTAGAGCCGTTGCCCGCCCAGTAAAGCCGTTTCGAGGTCAGGCTGGGGCAATGGCCCCTGTTCGTTTACTTCTGCCACTACCATGAACCAGCTCGACTCCAACCCAGAATCACGCATGTGGGCTATGCTGGCCCACCTCAGCGCCCTGTCCGGCTTTGTGATTCCCTTCGGCAATATTCTTGGTCCCCTGATCATTTGGCTGATGAAGCGCGATGAGATGTCCTTTGTGGCCGATCAGGGCAAAGAAGCGCTCAACTTCAATATCTCGATGACCATCTACATGCTGGTGTCGGGGGTCTTGATCTTTGTGCTGATCGGGATTGCGCTCGTTTTTGTGCTGGCCATAGTCTGGCTGGTGCTGCTGATCCTGGCGGCGATTAAGGCCAACGAAGGGGTGGTCTATCGCTACCCCCTGACCCTCCGGCTGGTGAAGTAGAGCCCTAAATAAAAGGGCGAACTTCAGGGGCCAGAGGCGATCGCGGGGCCGGTTGGGGCTGATCGATCCGGGGCAGTTCTACGGGCTTTTGGGCCTCGGGAACCTCGGGTGAGGCCGCTTCTGGCCCTGGGGCTGAATCGGGCGAGGCCAGCGATCGCGGCTCGTCCAAATACGGTGTCGCTGTATCGCCTGGCTCCTCCCCGTCCGAAGCCGATGGCAATTCCTGAACGCGATCGGGGCTTTCCAACAGGTCGGGAACCGCAGGTGCTGAAGGCTGGGGCGGGGCAGCCTGACCGCGCCACTGCTTGAAGCGATCCATCAACCCTTTAGCCGGGGGCTCTGGGCTGGGGGCCAGCGGCTCTGGGGCAGAGGGGGCCGGGAGCACAGGCTCGGGCCGCACCTCGGGCTGGGGTGACAATGGCGACATCGGTTCAGCTAAAGGTGTGGTGTCCTCCGCTGAATTCTCTACCGCATCTTCGGTGGTGTCGGGAGTGACAGGGGCAGGTGCTTCCTCGGGGCGATTGCCTGCGTCTACCTCGGGTAAAACCACCTCTGGAACAGCGTCATCCTCTACCTCCTTGCCTGCCGATGGGAACCCATCATCCTGGGCACTCTCAGTATCTGGGAGTGCCTCAATTGGGAGGTCATTCCCTTCGGCCGGCGCTGATTCTGGGAAGGGTTCGGGGCTGAGGACGCGATCGGGCTGTGTGTCCTCAGGGGATAGATCGGGGTCGGGGGCCGCCAGTTCGGGGGCGGGAACTGGTTCGGGCCTCAGGGCATCGGGCTCGGGCAGATCTGGTTTAGGGGCTGGTTCGGGCAGCACTGCGCCAGGTTCAGCGGGCTCCGGTTCGGGCTCAGCTGGGGCGGTAGTCGCGGGTTCTGGGGCGGGCGGGGCCGGGGGAATGTAGGTGGGGTCGATAATGCCGGCCACCTGTTTCAGGCTCAACTCCCCGCGCACCAGCTGCGACAGCGCATCGTCGCCGCCGGGCTGGTAGTCGATAATGCGTACCGTGTTGTTGAAGCGGTTGTCGATGGGGTTGCCGTTTTCATCGATCAGCTCGAGCTGTACCCAGTTTCGCCCCGGCTTAAACCCCTTCAGCCAGATCGGCTGCCACTGGTCGAACACAAAGCTCTGGTCGTTGACGGTGCAGCGAACCCGCCAGTCGTGCAGGTCGTCGTTGGCTTCGGCCTGGGCGCTCATGTGCAGGGGCGCGTTGGTGAGATAAAAATCGAGCATAATCGGCTCGGCCCCGTAGGTGCCCTGGGGGCGGCTGTAGCTCAGCAGCGGCGCTTTGGCGTTGAGTTCGTTTTGGGGGGTGGGGGCGACCACGTGGAAGGTGCGCTGGTCGAAGGCGCCCTGGTTTTTGAAGCTTTCGTGCCAGGGCCGCGAGGCGAACACGCGCAGGGTGTGGGTTCCCGGCGACAGATCGGTAAAGGTAATCGGCTCCGAGAGATCGTAGACGGCCCGGTAGGGCTCGTTGTCCAGAAACAGATGCAGATGAGGCCCCAGCCCGTAGGTGTCGTCTTTAAATAGTGGCAACCCGCGCACCTGGAGCCGGACCGTGGCGCTGGTATCGCTGAGGACTTCACCAGGCCGGGGGCTGAGAATGCGTACCTGGGGCGTGTAGGCGTCGATGATTTGCTTCAGAGACTCCAGGGTTTCGGGGGGAGAGACTTCGGCCATCTGCCCGGTGAGGCGGTTGGGCTGGGGGGTTGGCTCGGAAATCAGCTCGGTGGGCTGAACGGGTTTGGCGCAGCTGGCCAGGCTCAGGGTGAAGAGTGCGATCGCGCCCAAAACCACTATCTGAGGCGCAACCCGGGCCACCATCTGGGCCGCACCTCGCCGCCCCAGTCTGACCCTGCGGATGAACCCCTGTATCGTGCCCATGCTGCTGTTCTCTACGTCGTTGCACCTATTACCATAGGCCACTTTAGGGTCTTTACAGCAATCGCCACACAGGATTTTGCTAGCCTGGGAGAGCTGAGCTACACTGGCTCGACGACCCTCATAAACCCCCAGGGAGTTGGTTGAGATGCGAACAAAACAGGCTGTTGTACTGGCGCTCTCGCTCGTGGTTGGGCTCTCGGCGGGAGCCGCCGCCGCCGCCGCCTTTTACTGGCACCGGGCCACGGCGCTGCCCACCTGGTACAGCACCAGCGGCGCCGAGACGGTGGCGGTCGATGTGGGCAGCAGCGGTAACCTGCTCCAGAATAAGCTGGCCAGTGGTCAGGGGGTGCGCTACGGCAGCGACAACCGGGTGGAAATTTCGCTGACCGAGGCAGAGCTGACCCGGCTGCTGGCCGAGGGAATCGCCCAGACGCCCAGGGTGGCCCAGTTTTTACCGGCAGCCGATAGCCTCAGCGCTACGATTCGCGGCGATCGCGTCGCTGGCGGCATTGTGGTCAACCCGGCGGAGCTGCCCACCCAGGCGCTGCCAGCCCAGGCCAGACAGGCCCTAGATACCGCGTTCAGCACGGTGCCCATGCTGGGCGATCGCCCCCTCTACATCGGCATCGAGGGCAGCCCCAGGGTGACCAACGGTCGCCTGGTGCTGGGCAATGATACCCGCGTTCAGATCGGTCGGGTCAACCTTTCGATTGCCGATGTGGCCCGCCTCACCGGCCTCGACCCCGCCCAGCTTACCGAGCAGATCAACCTCGCCCTCCCCCAGGCCGGGCTAACCCTCGATGGCCTGGAGTTCGTCAATGGCGAAGCGGTGCTGCGCGGGGTCACCCAGTAGCCCGACATCAGTGCCGTCCCTAGGCTGCCGAGTTGGCGGTCACCAGCGCCTCTAGCCTCGCTACCAGGTCATCCTTGGCGACGACGCCTTCTATGGTGTCCACCCGTTCGCCCTTCTGAAAGAAAATCAGGGTGGGGATGGCCATCACGTGGTACTGGAGGGCCAGGGCATCTTCTTCATCAACGTTGAGCTTAGCGACCTTGGCCCGTCCAGCAAAGGTTTCGGCCAGCTCTTCGACGATGGGATTCATGATCCGGCAGGGGCCACACCAGGCGGCCCAAAAATCTACCAGCACCGGCACATCGCTTTGCACCACCTCCGCCTCAAAGTTGTCAGCAGTCAGGGTGAGGTAAGTTGCATCGTCAGCCATGGTCAATCGCTCCTTATTAATGACACGCCCTAAACCGGCACTTATGTCCTACGGTACTGCATAGCCTGGGCATTGGGATTACGGTTAGCCCAACCTTAGCGCCCCTGGGAGCAGGGGGCCGCGGCCCAGGTGAGGCTGCGCTGCCACAGGGCAACGAGCTGTTGCTCCAGGGCATCGCCCAGTTCGGCCACCAAAATCCCCTCGGCGCTGGTGGCATTCTCCGCCAGCCAGGTGCCTCGCAGGGTGACTTCGAGCCAGTCGGTGTCGCAGGGGGCAATGTCAATCGCGCCCTGGGCAAGGGTTTTTAGCGTCGCCACCTCGGGCAGGTCGGCGGGCAGGGCAAAGGCCCCATAGCCAGGCTGCACCACCAGGGGCTGTCCGGCCCGCAGGGCCACAATACTGCGCTGGGCTACCATCGCTTCTACGGTGAGATCTAACTGTTCAACCAATAAATCGGCATCGGAATAGGTCAACTTCAACATGAGCTCTCATGCCTTGAATACTTGTGAGTTGGTTTCGGCGCTTAAGTTCTGCTGTGTCGAGGCGGCAGCGGCCCGCCGGGCTCGGGCGGTGGCCCACGGGCAGAGGAGATGGCGATTACAGGCCATGCCGTGGGCAAATACCGACACGAACCTCTGGCGCTCGGGGCCAACGGCGGCGGCAATGGTGCTGCAAATCCAAACCTGGAGCCTGAGCCAAACGGCAGGGGCCACAGAGGGCCCTTCCCAGGCGATGAGCCCCGAGGGGCTAAACCCCAAGGAACTAAACCCCAAGGAACTAAACCAGTTGGGAGGTTAGGTTAATGCTGAGACACAAAATGCTGAGGGCGGAGATACCGCTGAGGGATGCGATCGCCAATGCAATCGCTAATGGCATCGCCCTGGTCCAGGTATCCCCACCACCTGGGGGATGGCGTGAACCCTGGGAACTGACTGTCCCACTGGCGATCGCCCCCGAGGGCCATCCCTGGGAATAGATCTGTCCTGTGGAAACCGCCCAGGGCCGCCCCACCGATGGGGTGGATCAGGCCGCCAATGCGGTCGCTCAAGTAACCATCGAACTCCGCCGCCATGCCTAGCTGGCCAGCATCGCCCGTGGTGGCGGCGATTTCAAAGGCGGTGCCAGTAGACAAAGTGCTTAGCATGGCAGAGTTCCTCAAGCGTAAAACAACAAGGCTTAGGAAGGCAGTGAGAGCAGCCGCTGGCTCAAGCGCCTCGGACTCAGACTATTGAGGCCGGACCGCTGAGACTTGACGGATACGCTCGAATAACGTTAATACTACACGTGTAATACAATTGTGTCTAGCAATTGTGTCCAGTCTGTCTGAGCTGTCAGGTCGTCACGGTCGCAGCAGCGGCGTGAAACCCTACTGGTTAGTGACTCAGGCTGATGGTTTGTGACTGACTCTGGCAAAAAAAAACTGTGTTCTTTTTGGAGGTGTGCCCGCCGATGCCAACCCTAACCCGCGTATCGACGACTGAAATGGAAGTCACCAGCATTCGCCTGGAGCGATCGCTGAAGGAAAAACTCAAGGCCCTGGCGGGGGATCGCGGGTATCAGGCGTTGATTCGCGACATTCTCTGGCAGTACGTGGAGCAGGGGACTGGGGCAAGCCCCGTTCAAATTCAGTCCGACGACATCTGCGCCAGCTTTGGCGCGGTGGCGGAGCGCGATCAGGTGTGCGCCCTGACCGGCTCCCCCATTCTGGCCAACGCGCCGATGCGGCTGGGGCTGACCACCCAGGGACGGTTGGTGCCGCTGTGTATGGAGTGAGCTGAGGGCGGGTCACCAGTTTTGGTCACCAACCCTTTACCTTCGAGCCGTGCCATGGCCGCCTGAAATAGCAGTCCAGGGGCTGCGATCGCTGTCCCTGAGAACATCGGCGATACTGGAGGACAGCTCCTGGCCCAACCACGCAGCCCTCCTCCTTCAGGTATAGAAACGTCAGCTAATTTTCCCTAGGGCGAATAAGTCTGACACAATAGAGAGCGGTCTATTTTAATAATTTACCGATGACACCCAACACCGCCACCACTCGCCATCACCAGCAGGTGCTTACCCTGCGATCGCGGGGCAAATCCCTCCAGCGGTTTACCGCTGAAGTCAACGAAGTGGTGCGCGCCTCTGGCGTTGAGACCGGTCTGTGCACGGTGTTTTTGCGCCACACCTCCGCCAGCCTGATCATCCAGGAAAACGCTGACCCGGATGTGCTGGTGGACCTGGAGAACTTTCTGGCCCAGCTGGTGCCCGAGGGCAACCACTACGTGCACAGCACCGAGGGCCCCGACGACATGCCCGCCCACATCCGCACGGTGCTGACCCACACCAGCGAAACCATCCCGGTGACGAACGGGCGGCTGGCCCTGGGCACCTGGCAGGGCATTTACCTCTGGGAACACCGGGCGCGGGGGGCAGCCCGTGAGGTCGTGGTCCACGTCATGGGCTACTAGCATGACCGACACCTTTGACCCGGTTGGCTACAGCGCCATTCCCACCCCGCCGGAGGGGTTTAAGTCCGGGTTTGTGGGGATTGTGGGCCGCCCCAACGTGGGCAAATCGACCCTGATGAACGCCCTGGTGGGCCAGAAGGTGGCGATTACCTCCCCCACCGCCCAGACCACCCGCAACCGCCTGCGCGGCATTTTGACTAACGACCAGGCGCAGATTATTTTTGTCGATACCCCCGGCATCCACAAGCCCCACCACGAGTTGGGCAAGATTTTGGTCAAAAACGCCCGCATGGCGATCGACTCAGTCGATGCCACCCTGTTTGTGGTCGATGGCAGCGCCGAGGCGGGGCGGGGCGACCAGTTTGTGGCCGAGCTGCTCGCCCACAGCAGCGGCCCGGTGATTTTGGGCATGAACAAAGTGGACCAGCAGCCGGAGGATCCGGAGGCGATCGCCCCCCTCGACGCCAGCTACCAGACCCTGGCCGATGCCCACGGCTGGCCCCTGGTCAAGTTCTCGGCCCTGCACGAAACCAGCCTCGACACCCTGCTGGCAACCCTGATCGACCAGCTCGACCCCGGCCCCTACTACTACCCGCCCGATCTGGTCACCGACCAGCCCGAGCGCTTCATCATGGGCGAACTGATCCGCGAGCAAATTTTGCTGAATACGCGGGAGGAGGTGCCCCACTCGGTGGCGATCGCCGTGGACCGAGTGGAGGAAGACACCAACATCACCCGCATTCTCGCCACTATCCACGTCGAGCGCGAGTCGCAAAAGGGCATTTTGATCGGCAAAAAGGGCAGCATGCTGAAGACCATCGGCTCCGACGCCCGCCAGCAAATTCAAAAGCTGGTCATGGGCCAGGTCTACCTGGAGCTATTCGTCAAAGTCGTACCCAAATGGCGACAGTCCCGCAGCCGCCTCGAAGACTTTGGCTACCGGGTCGAGGAGTAGAATCAAAAGCCAAAGAGCCCGCAAGAGATTCTAAACTAGCTCTAGTGATCCTATGACTCAAATCACTCTCGATCTCTCCCCAGAATTGGAAGCACAGCTTCGGACAGAAGCCGCTAAGCAGGGGCTTGATCCGCAGCGCTATATCTTAGAAACCTTGCATACTCGGCTAGCGGCCAACAAGGCTACAGCTACCCAGTTGCCCACAGAAAAAGCTGACTTACTCCAGCAAATCAATCTCGGCCTCTCCGCTGATATGTGGGACGAGTACTATGCCCTCATTGACAAGCGCCAGACCGAGACCTTAACCGCCGATGAGCACCATCGACTAATTGAGATCTCAGACCAGATCGAAGCTCTCAACGTCGATCGCATTCAAGCCCTAGTGCAGCTCGCTGCATTACGGCAGCAATCCTTAGAGAATGTCATGGACGATCTAGGTATCAAGCCTGTTGTTTATGGCTAAACCTTCGTTGAGTTCGCAGCAGAAACGAGCTGTTACCCAACGGGCTTCTGGGTGCTGTGAGTACTGTCTTTGCCAAGCCAAATATTCTCCAGACCCCTTTTCCATTGAGCACATCATTCCTCAATCCAAGGGCGGCAGCGACGATTTGGAGAATTTAGCGTTGCCAGGGCTGCAACAACCGCAAGTATGTGCAGACCGAAGCCTATGACCCTGTGACAGGCTGTATGGCTCCGCTCTACAATCCGCGCCAGCACCAGTGGCGAGAACACTTTGTTTGGAGCCAGGATTTTACCCTCATGCTGGGTATCACACTAGGGCAAACGCATACTCAGGAGGAGAGTAGCCGAATTAGGTAGTCATTATCCCATCCTGCTTGCAAGCGTTTAGCCTTGATACCCCCTTTGGCAAAAGTGTCCTGACGCAGCAGATTGAGGGCGATGTGACGGACGACGGCCAGATTAGCGGGGGCGTGGTCTTTACGAATTCGAGAGGCATCTTCGTGGAAGGCGACATCGAGCACCCAGTGGAGCTGGTTTTCAATACCCCAGTGGCTGCGCACCCCTTGGGCAAAGCGTTGGACATCGCCGTCAAAACTAACGAGATAGTAGCGCTGCTCAATGGTCGGGGGTTGACCGAGGATACGGCGTTCAGCCTCCACGAGGCCAACGCGTTTTAAGCCAACCCAGCGCTCAGCGTTGATGAGGTGCTCGACCCCATCGAGCAACCAGTGGCGGCGGATGTCGATGCGCCCGTGCCCAGGGGTGATGGTCTGATGAAACTCGTGGGAGATGTCCTTAAAGTCCTGCTGCCGCGCCCAGGTAAACACCTGCTCGACATCCTCGTGAATGTTGCCCTGATTGCCTTTAAGGCTCAAGATGTAGTCGCCACGGCCTTCGATAATCTGGTGAGCAATGGCGGTTTGAGTGCCCATGGCATCAATGGTGACTAGGCATCCCTGGAGGTCCAGAACCTTCAGAAGCTCTGGAATCGCAGTGATCTCGTTGGATTTCTCATCCACCTTGACCTGGGCTAGTACCAACCGCTGCTCATTGGCCCAAGCACTCACCATATGGATGGCTCCCTTGCCGCCCCCTCGGTCATAGGAGTGGCGCAATGTCTTGCCGTCAATGGCTATCTGTTCGCTTGAGCCGAGGTGGGCGACGGCCTTGACCCACGCGACAAAGCAACTCTGAAAGGCGGCGGAGTCTAAGGCTGCAAACAATCGGGCGATGGTGTCGTGGGAGGGAATTCCGTGGGGTAGGCTCAGAAAACCGCGCAGCCAAGCTTCTTTGGCACGGCCATAGGCCGCAATATCTACCCAGCTATCGGCTCCACAGATCACCGCACAAAGCGTGAGCCCGATGATATCGAGCAATCGATGCTCAACCAAGTGGCTACAGCGAGGGTCGTCTAATGACTGAAAATGCTCGATTAACGGCGATAGGGGCTGGGCAGAACACATAACTCACTTCCTAGAAATGAGTCTTAATATTCTCATCTCGAGTATGCGTTTGCCCTAGGTATCACACCCATTGGCAGAGCAACCGTAGACAAATTGGGGTTTAATCGGGAAGGCGTTGTCAATCTTCGCAGGGTTTTAGCGGCAATTGGCAAGCATCCGCCCTGAGAACTTGGCAAAGCTGAAAAGCCGAACCGGATTCAAGGCAATGGATCAACGACTAGTTCCAGGTAGCCGGTGACTGGATCTAGCTGGCGGTGCAGGCGCAGGTGGGGCAGGTTGGCCACGGCAATTTCCGCCGTCGTGCGAATCAAGCAGCCCGGCATGATGTGGCCCCCGTAGACTCGGCCCTGGGCATCGGCCACAGACCCGTGCAGGTGCGTGCCGTGCCGCGACAGCGTACCGCTGAGGGAAACTAGCTCCAGTGGCCCAGCGATCGCCCTTGCCTCCGACTCTGCCGCGAACCGCAGCGATGCCTGGGTCAAACTACCCAAGCCCATAAGAATCACACCCGCCTCTAGCGCCTGGGTCTGGGCAAACGCCTGTAATTCTTGCTTGAGATCCTGGCCAGGGGCGACACGCAGGCAGTAAGTTTCCATGCTGAAGATGAGGTGGGTTAGGTTGGCAGGTGTTGTTTTGATGCTACATCTACCCATCTATCCATCCACTCACCCACCCATCCACCCCTTACGCCGACGCCTCATCATCCGCGGGCCGAACCGGGCGGGCCTCAAAGGCTGGACAAACCCCCTCCGGGCTGACCTGAAGCCCGGAGAGGGGTGAGTCGGCGCTGCGGCAGCGGCCTTCGCGCTGGTAGCGGCAGGTTTGGCAGCTGGGCGATTGCCAGGGGGCGTCGCTACTGGAAACGGTGCGCATCAGATCGCGCTGGGTGAGGCCTTTGATCACCAGTTCGCTGCCCTGCCAGCGGGCCTGTACCAGGCCAGTGTCGGCCAGGGCGGCCCAGCGGGGGTCGGTGGTGAGGGCCTCCGGCAGCAGCAGCAGCACGCTGTCGTCAACCTCGGTGATTTCGCCTTCAAAGATCGGTTCGGGGGCGGCGGGCTGAATGAAGCGATCGCCGATAGGAAACTCCACCTCGTTGCCGGCGGAGGGCAGGTGAAGCTGGTAGCGGGTTTGCAGTTCTTCCAGGCCTGCCAGGTCGGCCAGGTAGGTAGGTTTGCCGTGGACAAAGGCCACGTGCTGGGGCCTGAGGTTGTGGATCAGCTGGGTGGTGCCGACGCGATCGCTGTGGGTGGTGAGCTGGTAGGTGTCAATCTGCACCCGCTCCGACTCTAGCTCTGGCACCAGGCTTTGCAGCCAGCCCAGGGTAGGGCTGGGGTCGGGGCTAGTGGCCAGCAGGGTATCGGCCATCACGGTGGCAAAGGAATCGGGCAGCAGCACCGTCCAGGGTTGGGGTGAGATGCGGCAATGGTCGCTGAGGTCAGCCTCCCGGTGGGCAATCAGAATGCAGGGACCTTCCCCGTCGGGGCAGCCGTCTTCCCCCAGCCGCCGCACGCGGGGCAAAATCCGCTCGTCCCAAAACAGCGGCTGGTGGCGGGCAAAGTTTTGCACGCTGCTGGGAAAGGACGGCATCAGCTCTAGGTACAGGTCGCAGCCCGCCGCTACGGTTTCATCCACCCAGACCGTGATGTCCTGCCCGGTGAACTGGTGGTGGCTACGCAGCAGCATCACCAGTTCCTGGCCAATGCCCAGGGTGGGCGTGGGCAGGAGCACCGATCGCCCCCGCTGCACCAGGCTATAAAGGGTGCTGGCCAGCAAATTTTCCTGCTGGCGGCGGTGGGGGTGGCGGGCGGTACCGGCGCTGCCCTCAATGATCAGCACGTCGGGCTTGAGGCTTCGCAGCGCCTCCAGGGGCAGGCCATCCACCAGCCGCGAGTTGGACATAAAAAAATCGCCCGTAAAAAACACCGTGTAGGGGCGCTGGGGCGAATGGTAGGTAAACAGGGCGCAAGCGGCCCCCGGCAGGTGGCCCGCTGGCCAGATCTGCACCGTCAGGTCATCGGCCAGGCTGATGGGGGTTTGCCAGGGCAGCGCCTGGCACAGATGGGGGGGCACGGTTTGGCCCAGCCAGTTGAGCGGCAGCAGCTGGGCCGTGACTTCGCTGCCGTAGATGGGTACCTGGGGAAACCGCTGGCTAAAGTCCCAAATGCCGCGAGCGTGGTCGCTGTGGGCGTGGCTGCAAAAGAGCAGATCGGCGGTTTCGATGCGGGATCTGGCCGCCTCCAGGGTCGTCAGGTCGCGCAGCCCACAGTCCAGCACAATGCGCCGGGGCCCCATGCGCAACTCCAGGCACAGCCCTTCTTGGCCGTGACCCGCACCAAACGGAAAGCAGACCAGATTACTCACGGAATGGCAAACACCCTAAGCAGCGGCTACCCTGAGCAGCGGCAAAACCTGAGGCCGATGGACTGGGCCAGTGGCTGAGCAAACGCTCACCGTGCCTAGTGGGCTGAACCATTGCCATGGTAGTTGTCGGTGTCGTAGAAGCCGTTTTTGGTGCCAAAAAATAGGCTGGCCACAACAAACAATCCGGTCAGGATAGCGAGGATGAGTTTGATATCCATAGGAACAGTCGCGATGATAGGTAGGTCGATGTGATCGGAGCCTTGGTTTTGAGTCATCTTAACAAGCCTGCCCCAGGGGGCAATGTAAAGCTTTGTAACCAGCCTGAACCTGTTGCCCCGACCTGGCTGGCGCGATCGTCTTTGGAGGTGGCTCCCGACCTGCTGGGCTGTCGGCTGGTGCGGCGCTGGGCCGACGGTCGTCAGCTTGTCGCCACCATTGTCGAAACCGAGGCCTATACCGAGGGTGACCCCGCCTGCCACGCCTACCGCCGCGAAACGCCCCGCAATCGGGTCATGTTTGGTCCCCCCGGCTTTAGCTATGTGTACCTGATCTACGGCATGTACCACTGCTTCAATGTGGTGACGGATGGCGATCGCATCCCCAGCGCCGTCCTCATTCGCGCCGTCGAACTCGACGCGATTCCCCCCTGGTTAGCGGGCTACCGAACGGAGAAACCCATCCGCTGGGGGGCTGGCCCCGGCAAGCTGTGCCAGCTCTTAGAGATCGATCGCAGCCTTACCGACCTGCCCCTGACCCCGGCTAGCGGCCTGTGGCTGGGGCATCGCGAGCCTGACTGGCAGCGGCGGCTCGATGTGGGAGATATCGCCTTCACTCAAACTACCCGCATTGGCCTTACCCAGGGGGCTGACCTGCCCTGGCGCTGGTACGTCAGCGAGTCTAAAGCGGTTTCGAAGCGGTGACGTCTGAGCCTGGCTATCGGGGTTGCCTGGGGGCTACCGATGGCCGATTTGACTGCCTCCCTTAATCAAGTCTTACGATTTCTCCCCTAAGTTAGAGAGGGATTTATCCTCGGGGGTTAGCCAGGGATTTATCCTGAGGTTGCACCTGGTTGACCTGAGAGCAAATTGTAATCCTATGAGTATTCAAACCCGTTCTACGCAGTCCTACAGTGACCAAAAGCCCGGCACCTCGGGGTTACGCAAAAAAGTTAAGGTTTTTCAGCAGCCCAACTACCTAGAAAACTTCGTTCAGTCGATTTTTGACAGTCTGGAGGGCTACCAAAATCAGACCCTGGTGGTGGGCGGTGACGGCCGCTACTACAACCGCGAAGCCATTCAAACTATTCTCAAAATGGCGGCGGCCAACGGCTTTGGCCGGGTGCTGGTGGGCCAGGGCGGCATTCTCTCCACCCCGGCAGCCTCTTGCGTGATTCGCAAAAATAAGGCCTTTGGCGGCATCATTCTCTCGGCCAGCCACAACCCCGGCGGCCCCGACGAAGACTTCGGCATTAAGTACAACACCGGCAACGGCGGCCCCGCCCCGGAGGGCATCACCGACGCCATCTACGATCGCAGCAAGAGCATCACCGAATACAAGATTCTTGACGCCTCAGACATCGACCTCGATCGCGTCGCCACCCACAGCCTGGGCCACACCACCGTCGAGGTGATCGACTCGGTCAGCGACTATGGGGCGCTGATGGAAACCCTGTTTGACTTTGGCCAGATCAAGCAGCTGCTCTCCGGCGGCAACTTCCGCTTCTGCATGGACTCGCTGCACGCCGTGACTGGCCCCTACGCCAAGGCCCTGTTTGAGCGCAGGCTGAATGCTCCGGCGGGCACCGTGGTCAACGGCGAACCCCTGGAGGACTTTGGCGGCGGCCACCCCGACCCCAACCTGGTCTACGCCCACGACCTGGTGGAAACCATGTTTGGCGACAATGCGCCCGACTTTGGCGCTGCTTCGGACGGGGACGGCGATCGCAACATGATCTTGGGCAACAATTTCTTTGTCACCCCCAGTGACAGCCTGGCGATTCTGGCTGCCAACGCAACCCTGGTGCCGGGCTACCGCAATGGTCTGACGGGGATCGCCCGCTCGATGCCCACTAGCCAGGCCCCCGATCGCGTGGCCGAAAAGCTGGGCATCGACTGCTTTGAGACCCCCACCGGCTGGAAGTTCTTTGGTAACCTGCTGGACGCAGGTAAGGCCACCCTCTGCGGCGAAGAGAGCTTTGGTACCGGCTCTAACCACATCCGCGAAAAAGATGGGCTGTGGGCGGTGCTGTTCTGGCTGAATATTCTGGCGGTGAAGGGCCAATCCGTTGAGGAAATCGTCAAAGAACACTGGGGCACCTACGGGCGCAACTACTACTCGCGCCACGACTACGAGGGGGTGGCGAGCGATCGCGCCAACACCCTGATGGACAATCTGCGCCAGGGGCTAAGCTCGATGCCCGGCAAGACCTTCGGCCCCTACACCGTTGACTACGCCGACGACTTTGCCTACACCGACCCGGTGGACGGCAGTGTGGCCAAAAACCAGGGCGTGCGAATTGGCTTTACCGACGGCTCGCGGATTGTCTTTCGCCTGTCGGGCACCGGTACCTCGGGCGCGACCCTGCGGCTGTACGTCGAGCGCTACGAGCCCGACCCCGCCAAGCACAACCAGGACACTCAAGCCGCCCTGGCGGATTTAATCGCATTGGCTGACGAGATTGCCCAGATTAAAACCCTCACCGGGCGCGATCAGCCCACGGTGATCACCTAAGGCTTCAGACCTCCGAGGTTTTTAAAACCTCGGAGGTCTAGCTAGGCTCAAGGCTACTCATTCAACATAGGGGTTGTTAGGTTTATCGCAAAATCTTGGCCCCAGAGACCAGGTGCCTAATTGTCTGTATGACAGGGCTCACAGGTTTGTCCAGCAGCCGGTCCCTCACCCATGAGATGGTGAGAGTTGGTTTTGTGGTTACGCATCACGCTATGGGCTCAGGAGGCAAGGGTATGCTATTGGCAGGGCAGGTGGGCAGAGTCGCCACCGACGGTATCGTCCCTGGTCCAACGTTGCGTCAACGACATCCCTATGAATTTTTCTGCCCTTAACCGTCCTCTATTTTTGGCCGCCAACTATCCCCCTCACAGGGCCTGGAAGTTTTGTTCCCTCTGGGTTGGCCTGACGGTTTTAGGCTGTGGACTGGCCATGATTAGCATCCCCGCTGAGCCAACCCGAATCACACCCTATGTTGTGGGAGCCGCAGTCGGTCTCTTGCAGGGGTCAATGCTGCGTTTGGGGGCTTCGGGGACCGTGCGATGGACCCTGGCCACGATGTTAGGGGTAGTGCTGAGCAGCATGGTGCGGCCTTACATTGCCTTTCACAGTAGCTTAATCATGGGTGGAGCTGTAGGGGGCGTGATAGTCGGTGGTATTCAGGGGCTGGTCTTTTATACCCAGATTCCTGGTATGGCCTGGTGGGTTTTAGTTCAAGTCATTAGCGGTGCGGTTAGCTGGGGGCTGGGCTGGTCTATTTTGAGTTCTGTTACCCGAGCGATCGGCCACACAACCACTGGGTTAATTTTGGCGGGCTCGGTTGCGATCGCCATGATGTGGGGTATTTCTGCCACCATGACAGCTATGGTGATGTATCGGTTGTTGGCTCTCCGCCATGGTCGCCGTACGCCATTGCCACCCCCTGAATTGTGATGGGTCCGGGCGTTGCTGCTGTCTCCGTCGATCCGATGGGCGAGGGCTACCTTTCCAGACCTCCGAGGTTTTCAAAACCTCGGAGGTCTGTTTGAACGTTAAGCCTTTCCGGGTCTAAACCCGTTCATAACCTATTTCCTTTACAGTGGCGACAAAAGGCATCGCAGATTACGCCCTTCGCCCATTCTGACTCTGTTCAGGAGCCCCCCATGACTACAATCCCCATCGGTTGCCCCACGGTCGATATCGAGGACGATCGCACTGGCCTGAGTGTAGACACCCTGCGCCGAGCCCTGGCCGATAACCTGTTTTACCTCCAGGGCAAGTGGCCCCAGGTGGCGAGCCAAAACGACTTTTACCTGGCCCTGGCCTATACGGTGCGCGATCGCATGATGCAGCGCTGGCTCAGCTCCATTCGCACCTACCTCAAGCCCGAGGTGCGGGTGGTGACCTACCTGTCGGCTGAGTTTTTGCTGGGGCCGCACCTGGGCCGCAACCTGCTCAATTTGGGCATTACCGAGCCGGTCAGACAGGCGATCGCAGAGTCAGGCCTCAACTTTGACGAGCTGATTGCGCAGGAAGAAGAACCGGGCCTGGGCAACGGCGGGCTGGGTCGCCTCGCCGCCTGCTACATGGAGTCGCTGGCCAGCCTGCAAATTCCCGCCATTGGCTACGGCATTCGCTACGAGTTCGGCATTTTTGATCAAGATATTCGCGACGGCTGGCAGGTCGAAATCACCGACAAGTGGCTCCAGTACGGCAACCCCTGGGAAATTCCCCACCCCGAATCGGCAGTCACGGTGGGGTTTGACGGCCGCAGCGAAGGCTACACCGACTCCGATGGCCGCTACCGCAAGCGCTGGATTCCTGGCAAGCAGGTGAAGGGCATCCCCTACGATACGCCGATTCCGGGCTACCGGGTCAACACCATCAACACCCTGCGCCTGTGGAAAGCTGAGGCGATCGAATCGTTCAACTTTCAGTCGTTCAACGTGGGCGACTACTACGGCGCCGTCGATAGCAAAGTCACCTCCGAGAATATTTCCAAGGTGCTTTACCCCAACGACGAGCAGCTCGAAGGCAAACAACTGCGCCTGGAGCAGCAGTTTTTCTTTGTCTCCTGCGCCCTGCAGGACATGATTCGCATTCACCTGGCCTCGGGCCGCCAGCTCGACAGCTTCCACGAGAAGTTTGCCGCCCAGCTCAACGACACCCACCCCGCCGTCGGTGTCGCCGAGCTAATGCGCCTGCTGGTCGACGAGCACGGCATCGACTGGGATAAGGCCTGGCACATCACCCAGCACACCTTTGCTTTCACCAATCACACCCTGCTGCCCGAGGCGCTGGAGAAGTGGCCAATTTCGCTGTTTGGCGGCCTGCTGCCCCGCCACCTGGAAATTATTTTTGAACTCAACCAGCGGTTTATGGATCAGGTGCGGGTGCAGTACCTGAACGACCCCGCCAAGCTGGCCAGTCTGTCGCTAATTGACGAAGCCGGGGAGCGCTACGTGCGGATGGCCAACCTGGCCAGCCTGGGCAGCTACGCCATCAACGGCGTGGCCGCTCTGCACAGTGAACTGGTCAAGCAGACCATTCTCAAAGACTTCCACGAGCTGTTTCCCAGCAAAATTCGCAATGTTACCAATGGGGTTACCCCCCGCCGCTGGATTGCCCTAGCTAACCCTCGCCTGGCCTCCCTCTATACCGAAAAGCTGGGCGACGGTTGGCTACAGAATATGGATCAGCTGCGGCAGCTAGAAGGCTACGCCGACGACCCCGGCTTTCGGCAGTACTGGCGACAGATCAAGCGCGACATCAAGCAAAACCTGGCCAGCTACATTCACCGCCGCACCGGCATCGCCGTCAGCCCCGACTCGCTGTTTGACATTCAGGTCAAGCGCATCCACGAGTACAAGCGCCAGCACCTCAACGTACTCCACATCATCACCCTCTACGAGCGGCTCAAGCAAAACCCCGCTCTGGATATCACCCCCCGCACCTTTATCTTTGGCGGCAAGGCGGCCCCCGGCTACCACATGGCCAAGCTGATGATTAAGTTCATCACCGCCGTTGGCGACGTGGTCAACCACGACAGCGCCATCGGCGATCGCCTCAAGGTCGTCTTTTTGCCCGACTACAACGTCACCTTTGGCCAGCGGGTGTACCCCGCCGCCGACCTGTCCGAGCAAATTTCCACCGCTGGTAAAGAAGCCTCTGGCACCGGCAACATGAAATTTTCGATGAATGGTGCCCTCACCATCGGCACCCTTGACGGGGCCAACGTCGAAATTCGCCAGCAGGTGGGCGACGAAAACTTCTTTCTGTTTGGCCTCACCACTGAAGAGGTGATGGCCCTCAAAGCCAGCGGTTACAACCCCTGGGACTACTACAGCAGCAACCCCCAGCTCAAGGAAGTGATCGACCTGGTCAACTGCGGCTTCTTTGCCCAGGGCCATCCCGAGCTGTTTAAGCCCCTCACCGACAACCTGCTTTATAGCGACCCCTACCTGCTGCTGGCCGACTACCAAGCCTACATCGACGCCCAGGACCAGGTCGGCATCGCCTACCAGGACCAGGAAAACTGGTCGCGCATGTCGATTCTCAACGCCCTGCGCATGGGTAAGTTTTCGAGCGATCGCTCCATCCGCGACTACTGCACCGACATCTGGAAAGTGTCCCCCGTGCCGGTAGAGATATTAGAGTATGACCAGGCGCAGGCGGGGTTGAATGTGTAGGCGGGTAGGCGGGTTAGTCCAAGCTCAAACTCAGGCCCACTCTCCCACGCTCCCACTCCCCGACCCATCCACTCTCCTACCCTCCCACTCCCCCACCCATCCACTCTCCCCATGTCCCTCCACCTCTACTTCCTCCGCCACGGCGAAACCGAATCGAGCCAGACTGGCACCTACTGTGGCTTTACTGACGTAAACCTGACCGAGGCTGGCACGGCGATGGCCCAGGCCTTTGCCGACAAGTACCAGCGCCTGGAGTGGCAGGCGGTCTACGCCAGCCCGCTGAAGCGCACCGTGGCTACGGCGACGCCCCTCTGTCAGGCGATTGGCCAGACCATGCAGCTGCGCGATGGACTCAAGGAAATGTTCTTTGGCGAGTGGGAAGAAAAAACCCACGAGTACGTGCACGAGCACTACAACGACGACTACATTCGCTGGCTGACCGAACCCGCCTGGAACCCACCAACCGGTGGTGAAACCGGGGTACAGGTGGCCAGCCGCGCTTCGCTGGTAGTGGCCGAAATTGAGGCCAACCACACAGAAGGCAATGTGCTGATTGTGTCCCACAAGACAACGATTCGGCTGATTCTCTGTAACCTGTTGGGCATCGATAGCGGTCGGTACCGCGATCGCATTCACCTGCCCGTCGCCTCGGTGAGCCTGGTCTGCTTCGACCGCCACGGTCCCATGCTGGTCAAGCACGGCGATCGCTCCCACTTGCCAGAGGAGCTAGATTCAAGGCCGGGAACGTAGGGAATTGGGGTGCCAATTTTGGAGGTTAGATTTTGGATTTTGGGCGACTGGTGGATCACACGGTGGGACGATGATGGCCGAGGGACGTAGGGTGCCATGAAAATTCTCGTGCTCAATGCCGGGTCGAGCAGCCACAAAAGCTGTCTGTTTGACCTCAGCCAGGGGGACGTGGGCGCGGTACCCCAGCCCCTCTGGCGCGCCGCCCTCGACTGGACCCACCAGCCGGGCAAGGTGGAACTCTCCGCCAGCGGTGGGGGCGAAACCATTCAGCAGGTGCTGCCCATTACCGACAAAGCCAAGGGCCTAAAGGCGATGGTAAATACGTTGGTGGATGGGCCAACCCAGGTGCTTGAGGGTCTTGCCGCCATCGATGTCGTGGGCCACCGGGTGGTGCACGGCGGGCGCGAGTACATCGACAGCGTACGCATAGACGATCGGGTTAAAGCGGCCATCGAACGGTTGATTCCCCTGGCCCCGGCCCACAACCCAGCGAATTTGCAGGGCATTGAGGCCCTGGAGGACATTTTGGGTGACCGGCCCCAGGTGGCGGTGTTCGATACCGCTTTCCACGCCCGCATGCCCGAGGCCGCCGCCACCTACCCCGGCCCCCACGCCTGGGTCGAGCAGGGTATTCGCCGCTACGGTTTCCACGGCATTAGCCACCAGTACGTGGCCCAGCGGACCGCCGATATGATGAACTGCGATCTGGCTGAACTGAAAATTCTCACCTGCCACCTGGGCAACGGCTGCTCCCTGGCGGCGGTGAAGGGTGGCATTAGCGTGGATACTACGATGGGCTTTACGCCCCTGGATGGGCTGATGATGGGTAGCCGCTCGGGCAGCGTTGATCCCGGCATTTTGATTTACCTGATGCGTCAGGAGGGCTACAGCGCCGACCAACTCGATCGCTTGCTGAACAAAGAGTCTGGCCTGCAAGGGCTGTCGGGCCAATCCAATGACATGCGATCGGTGGTTGAGGCGATGGAGGGGGGCAACCCCCAGGCCCAGCTCGCCTTTGATACCTTTATTCACCGCCTGCGCCGCGAAATGGGCGGCATGGTCGCCAGCCTGGGCGGGCTGGATGCGGTGGTGTTTACCGCTGGCATTGGCGAAAATAGCCCTCTGGTGTGGCAGCAGGCCTGCGCGCCCTTTGAGTTTCTGGGGCTGCGACTGCGGTCAGACCTGACTCGCTCCAAGGAGGACCAGGATATTGCCAGTGATAATTCCAGGGTGCGATCGCTGGTGATCCACACCCAGGAAGAATGGGCGATCGCCCAGGCCTGCCTGGCCCTCCTTTAGCGCCTTGAGGCAGTAACCGCAGTTCGGGATAACGCTGTCCCCTCCTTTGGAGGGGTGCCCGGAGGGCGGGGTGAGTCAAAACTGCTCCAGCGAGTAAGCCACTGGATACGGCGAGTGCCTTCGCTAGATCGTCGGTACAGTATTTGTTTTGCCGCGAGGCTAGGGGCATGCGAGCCACAACTGCGGCGGTAAGCCCAGGGTGCTACTGGGGCCATGTCGCTGGCCCCAGACCCCCCTCGACCAGGGGCGTTCCGCCGCCCTGGACCCGACGGAAAGGAGCGATCGATCATCGGTTTAAACCTTTGTTCTGCCAAGGAATCGGTAGGGCTCTGTAGACCCTGTGGTGGCAGATTCGAGATCGCAGCCATACTGAACCGATGCTCTAGCCCTGATGATCCATCAGCCCTTTCGATCGCCTGGCGCTAAAGCTGCACTCCGGTCGCCAGCTCCGAGTAGCCCGCGTCGATCAGGGCGCGATCGCGTATTCGGCAGGAGTCACAGCGGCCGCAGGGCGTAGGCCCACCCTGGTAGCAGGACCAGGTGGCGGCGATTGGCACCCCCAGCGCCACGGCGCGACGCACAATGTCCACCTTGGAGTCCATCACCAGCGGCGCCACCAGTTGGGGGGCATGGCCCTCCAGTCCCGCCTTGGAGGAGAGCTGCGCCAGCTGCTGAAAAGCCGCCAGATACTCGGGCCGACAGTCGGGATAGCCGGAATAATCCACCGCATTGATGCCCAGGTACACCGCGACCGCCCCCTTGGCCTCAGCCAGGGCCAGGGCCAGGGCAATGAACACCGTGTTGCGCCCCGGCACGTAGGTGGAGGGAATCCCCGACTCAAGGCCGTCCTGGGGTAGCTGCTGGGTCAAGTCAGTGAGGGATGACGCTCCCCACTGGGCCAGGTTGACGTCGATAAAGTGGTGATCCGCGATCGCCAAATGCTCCGCCACCGCCTTGGCCGCCTCCAGTTCTCGCTGGTGCCGCTGGCCGTAGTTGAACGACAGCGCCACCAGGTCATAACCATCGGCGATCGCCTGGGCAGCAGCGGTAGCCGAGTCCAGTCCGCCAGACAGTAAGACGATTGCAGTTGGGTGAGACATGGGCGTTTGGGGTGGAGGCTTAAGGTATGAGGTTTAAGGCTTAAGGGTAGGGCCTTGGGCTCTGGGGGGATGCGGCAAGCGGTGTACGGTTTGCGGCTTTACCGTGCACCGTGCACCTCGTACCGTATAACCGATACCTTGTACCTGACCCCCGACACCTAACACCTAAATCCCCAAAATCGTGCGAGCCACATTGAGATAGATCAGCACCCCAATCACATCCACTGCCGTGGTAATGAAAGGAGCCGACATCAGGGCTGGGTCAAACTTGAGGGCCTTAAACAAAAACGGCAGTGCCGACCCGGCAAAAGAAGCCAGCACCGAGATGCCCACCAGGCTGATGCCCACCGATAGCGCTACCCCCAGGTTGCGATCGGGCAGGTAGGCCCAGATGGTCACCAGCACGCCCATCATCAGCCCCAGCAGCAGCCCCGCCAGGGCCTCTCGCCAGACAATTCTGACCATTTGCGACGATCGCACTTCGTCGGTGTTTAGGCCTCGAATCACGACCGTAGAGGACTGGGCGCCGACATTGCCGCCAGTATCGATTAGCAGCGGAATGAAGGCGGCCAGCACAATCACCTGCTCTAGCAGCGCCTCCTGCCCCTGAATTACCGCAATGGTGCCGGTGTTGGTGAGCAGCAGCACCAAGAGCCACACCACTCGCTTGCGCGCTACGGTGAATAGCCCGGTCTCAAAATAGCTGTCGCCAATGCTCTGAACGCCGCCAGCGGTGTAAATGTCTTCGGTAACCTCGGCTTCGATCACATCCATCAGGTCGTCAATGGTGACGATGCCGACCAGGCGTTGTTCGCGGTCGACCACGGGCAGGGCCAGAAAGTCGTAGCGCTGAATCATCCGCGCCGCTTCTTCCTGGTCGGTGTCGGTTTGCACATAGATGATGTCCCGCTGCATCAAGTCCTGCAGGGTACGCTCCGGTTGGGCCACCACCAGGTCGCGCAGGGAGAGGGCCCCGATCAGGTGCCGGGAATTGTCGAGCACGTAGAGGGTGTAGATGGTTTCGGAGGTTTCGGCCAGGTGGCGAATGCGATCGAGGGCCTGCTCGACGGTGAAGGTCTCGCGCAGGGCGACAAACTCGGAGGTCATGATCCGTCCGGCGCTGTCGGGGGGGTAGCCCAGCAGTCGGGCGGTGGCCTCGCGCTCGGCGGGGCTGAGCTGGAGGGTGAGTCGCCGCACCACCTTGGCGGGCAACTCGTCGAACAGGCGGGCGCGATCGTCGGGGGACATGCGATCGATGATGTCCAGCACCTCAGGATTCTTAAAATCCTCCAGCAGCGACTGCTGCACCCGCCCCGGCAGATACTCGTATACCTCGATCGCCTCGTCCTTGGGCAGCAGGCGAAAAGCCACCGCCTGGAGGGTCACGGGCAACTCGTCGATGGCGTCAGCCACGTCGGCGGACTGCATCGGCTTCAGCAGAGCCTGGGCCGCGTCAAAGCGCCCTGCCTCCAGCAGCGCTTGCAGTTCCTCTTGAGCGGCCTCATGGATCATGGCTTTTCCTGGGGTTCAGAGCCGGTAGTTTGACGCTACGGCCCGGTAGCTAGGATAGCCCAGGTTGGCCTACTTCTGCGGCTGTATCCCAGTTGCCTCAGGGACAACAGGGTGGGGGCGGCGACGGTTAATTCTGGTGTAGAAGCGGCCAAAGCCACGACTTTACCCTTTAGCGTAGAATTACGCGCCTGTTTGAGCGTCTGGCCCTGGCCACTGGGTTTAGCCTGCCTCTTTCCTTGGGCGGACGTCGTGCTTTAGAGATGGGTCTAAGGTTATAGGTTGGCCCTTCCCTGACGGCAGAGGTGCGGGGTCAGGCCCAGTGGCCCAGGACTACAGGGCCCCACCCTATTCCCGCCACGCGAACTTGGCCCAACTGCCCAGGCCCAACTGCCCATGCCCAACTGCCCATGACGGAGGATACAGCTGTGGCTCAACAGCTTTCGACACCCAAATCCAACGATCGCTCCACCCTGATCTGGCACCAGGTCGAGGGTCGGGAGATCACCCAGCAGCTGGGGGTTGACCCCGAAACCGGGCTCTCGACCCAGGAGGCCCAGGCGCGGCTGGAGCGCTACGGGGCCAACGAACTGAAGGGCAAAAAGGGCAAGCATCCAATTGTTTTGTTTTTGCTGCAGTTCAATCAGCCGTTGCTCTACATTCTGCTGATTGCCGGGTTGATCAAGGCGCTGCTGGGCTCCTGGGTGAATGCCGGGGTGATCTGGGGAGTGACGGTGATCAACGCCATCATCGGCTTTGTGCAGGAGTCAAAGGCCGAAAGCGCGATCGCGGCCCTGGCCTCCTCGGTCACCACCGACGCCATGGTGCGCCGCGACGGTCAGCAGGTGCAGGTGTCGTCGCGGGATCTGGTGCCCGGCGACATCGTGCTGCTGGCCTCCGGCGACAAGGTACCCGCCGACCTGCGCCTGCTGCGGGGGCGCACCCTGCAAATCAACGAGTCGGGCCTGACCGGCGAGTCGGTGGCGGTGGAAAAGCAGCCCCACCTGAAGTCCCTGGCCGCCGATACGCCCCTGGCCGAGCGCCACAATATGGCCTACGCGGGCAGCTTCGTCACCTTTGGCCAGGGCGAAGGCATTGTGGTCGAAACTGGGCTCAGCACCGAAACTGGGCGCATCTCCAAGCTGATGGAGGAGAGCACCACCCTGGTGACCCCCCTGACCCGCAAGTTCGACCGCTTCAGTAAGACTCTGCTCTACGTGATTTTAGGGGTGGCGGCCCTGACCTTTGCGGTGGGCATGGCCTGGGGCAATTCGCCATTGCAAATGTTTGAGGCGGCGGTGGCCCTGGCGGTGAGCGCCATTCCCGAGGGGCTGCCCGCCGTGGTCACCATCACCCTGGCGATCGGGGTGTCGCGGATGGCCCGCCGCAACGCCATTGTGCGTAAGCTGCCCGCGGTCGAAACCCTGGGCAGCGCTACGGTGATTTGCTCGGACAAAACCGGCACCCTGACCGAAAACCAGATGACGGTGCAGAGCATCTACGCGGGCGATCGCCACTACGACCTCACCGGGGAGGGCTACACCCCCCACGGCGAACTGCGCGACGGCGAGGACAACCCGGTGCCTCCCGAGGCGATGGCCGCCCCCCTGCGCCAGTGCCTGATTGTGGGTATGCTGTGCAATGACTCGGAGCTGGAGCACAGCGACCACCGCTGGGGCGTGGTGGGCGACCCCACCGAGGGAGCGCTGCTGGTAGCCGCCCGCAAAGCTGGGTTTGAGCGCACCGAACTCAACCACAGCTACCCCCGCATCGACAGCATCCCCTTCGAGTCTGAGTTTCAGTACATGGCTACCCTGCACCAGCAGGATACTGCGGGGCAGTGGTTGCTGGCCAAGGGGTCGGTGGAGGCGCTGGTGGCCCGCTGCGATCGCCTCCTCACCACCGAGGCCCAGGCCGTGCCCCTCGACGACGGGGGCCGGGACCACATTCTGCTGCAGGCCGAACGGATGGCCTCGCGGGGGCTGCGGGTGCTGTGCTTTGCCGCCAAAGCCTTTCACGGCCACCACATCGACCACGACGACCTCAAATCGGGGATGGTCTTCCTGGGCCTCCAGGGCATGATTGACCCGCCCCGGGCCGAAGCGACCAGGGCGGTGGAGGCCTGCAAGACGGCGGGCATCGAGGTGAAGATGATCACGGGCGACCACAAGGTGACGGCGGCGGCGATCGCCGATCGCATGGGCCTCAGCTCCACCGATGAGGTGATTGCCTACACCGGCCAGGAGCTGGCCAAATTCGAGCAGTCCGACCTCACCAACTCGGTGCAGAATGGCTCGGTGTTTGCCCGCGTCGCCCCGGAGCAAAAGCTGCGCCTGGTGGAGGCGCTACAGTCGAAGGGCCACATCGTGGCGATGACCGGCGACGGCGTCAACGATGCCCCCGCTCTGAAGCAGGCCGACATCGGCATCGCCATGGGCAAGAGCGGCACCGAGGTGGCCAAAGAAGCCGCCGACATGATCCTCACCGACGACAACTTTGCCTCCATCGAGGCGGCGGTGGAGGAAGGGCGCAACGTGTTTGGCAACCTGATGAAGGCGATCGCCTTTATCCTGCCGGTCAACGGCGGCGAGTCGATGACCATTCTGCTCAGCGTGCTGATCGGGCGCGGCGACGTGCTGCCGATTCTCTCGCTCCAGGTGCTGTGGCTGAACATGGTCAACTCCATCGCCATGACCGTGCCCCTGGCCTTCGAGCCCAAGTCCCACACCCTGATGAACCGCCCGCCCCGAAACCCCAACGAGCCGCTGCTCTCCAGGAACCTGCTCAAGCGCATCGCCTTGATCTCCGTGTTCAACTGGATTTTGATCTTCGGCATGTTTGAGTGGGTGCGTCGCACCACGGGCGACATTCCCCTGGCCCGCACCATGGCGATTCAGGCCCTGGTGGCGGGGCGGATTATCTACCTGCTCAGCATCAGCCAGTTCTGGGCCTCGGTGGCCGCCCGCATGCGCGGGCGCAAGGTGCCCCTGGGGGATGTCTCGGCGATCGGCTACGGCATTCTGGTGGCGGTTGTTTTCCAGGTCATCTTCAGCCAGGTGGGCGTGATGAACTTCCTGTTCTCCACCGCCCCCCTAAACCTCAACCAGTGGCTGATCTGCATCGGGGTGTCGCTGCCGATGATTGTGGTGGCGCTAATCGCCAACCGCCTGAACCCCCAGAACTAGCCCCGCGAAACGATTAGCGGTGGCGGTACTGTTCCAGGTAGTGCTCAATGCGGGGCCGGGTGTCGGCGATGGAAAGCTCCTGGCTCCAGTATTCGACCATGGCGTGGCCAAAGGCCCAGGCGGCGCGATCGGGCTGCTCGTTGTGCTCCAGCAGCAGCGGCCACAGGGCCAGCAGGTCGAGCTGAACCTGGGCGGGAGCCACCACCTTAAACAGGTCGTAGGCGAGCTGGAGCTTGCCCAGCACCACAGGCAGCTGCTCCACCGGAATCTGCTCGGCCAGCAGGTAGGCCAGGGCCGGGGAGCCGGTGGTGAGGGTGGCCAGAAACTTGAGCACCGGACTTTTGAGAAAGGCGGTCACCCCCTGGGTGGTGCTCATCTGCAGGCGGTAGCGATCGATCAGGCGGGCGGATGCTGTGATCTTGGTTTCGCGATCGCGCAAGAATCGGGCCAACCGCAGCTCTTTGGCCGGGTCGATCAGCTCAACTAAGGCGGTGGACAGGGCAGCGGCATTCCATCCGGGGCGATCGCCAGCGCGGGTGACCAGGGGCAGAATCCGGTTGCACAGGTCCCCCAGCTGCTCCTGCCGGTAGCGGGTGGCCTCGCGAATGGACAGTTCCTTGGGGCGACTGCCCCACTGCCAGTCGTAGGGGGGCTGCCACTCCCGCAGGGGCCGCAGCCGATCTACCTGCGTCAGGGCCGTAATGGCGGGCAGATCGGGCACCTCTTCGCGCATGTCGCGCAGCAGATCGGCATCCATTTGCAGGGCCGGGTCGAGGGCGGGAGTGACCAGCAGCAGCAGGTCGGCCTCGCGGGCGCAGTCGAGCAGCTGGTCGCGGTAGTCAGCGCGATCCACCTGCTCGTAGCCGGGAGAATCCCACAGGGTGAGGATTTCCTCCCCGTCGCCCTGCCAGCGGTAGGTGCTGATGCTATCGGTGCTGGGCAGCACATCCACCTCGGCCAGCTCGGCGTCGAACAGGGTGTTGATCACGCTGCTCTTGCCTGCCCCGGTGCGCCCCACCAGCAGAATGTTGACGGGCTTAGTGGCCACGGCCTCCACCGACTCCGCCTGATCCAAAATCTCGCGCAGGGTCTGGGTTTGGGCGGTGGGCAAAGGCTTGACCGGGCTGGGCATGCCGGGTAGCTCCCCGCTGTAGAGCGCCACCGACTGGCGGTACAGGTTCCGCAGGGTGGCCTCCCGCAGCAGGGCGTTCAGGTTGCCCAAAAGCTGCTGGTTGGCCAGGTTATTCGTCGGTTCGCTCAGGGCGCGGGCGGCGGCGGCGGCGGGGTTGATCAACCACTGCGCCCAGTTCCACGCCTGCCAAAGCTTGCGGGCCGAGGGTTCCACCCGGCGATAGACCTCGTAGCCCTGCACCGCCTGGCCCACGGTGACCTGGCCCAGCACTGGGGTCAGGGTCTCAATCCAGCGATCGACATCGTCCACGGTGCCCCGCAGCAGTCCGTAGGCATCGGGCAGGTAAATGTTCAGCAGCGGATACTTTACGCTGGGGTGGTATGCCTGGGCCACCGCCGTCACCACATCGCGGCAGCGCTCCCAGAACGGGTTCCAGTCTTCCCAAACCGGGGGGTCTTCCTGGGCGGCAACAAGAATTTCTTCCAGGGCGGCAGCGGCAGATTTGCCATTGGGTATGCCCACAGGCGCTTCTGCCTCGGTCACCTCATCCAACTCCTGCTGAGCCTGCTCAAGAGCCTCTTCCACCTGCTTGAACACGGGCTTAGTCCAGCGGGCCAGCAGCCCCCGCCACAGCACCAGCATGAGGATGATCACGCCCCAGATCCAGTTCAATCCCCAGGCGTGAATTTGCACCGCCGCTGCGGTCATCAGGAAGCCGACGATTGCCACCAGAGGCAGCGCCAGCACCGCCCACTGCCAGGGTTGAAGTCTTACCATAGCCGACCCTCTACGCTCCACGCCTCTAGTGTACGCAGAAGGGGTTTTGGTTTACGGATCTGCAGTTCACGGTTCACGGTTCACGGTTTATGGTTTACGGTTTCGGGTAGCAAGCTAATCCCTAACACCTAACACCTAACACCTGACACCTAACACCCACACCCCCCTAGGCAGGCTGTGCCAGCGGCAAGCCGTCCTCCACTCGGTCTCCTTCGTCCCTGGTCAGTCGCTCACCGACCGGCAGCGGCTTGCGGCCATAACTCAGTTGGTTGAGCCAGAATACATCCTCGGTACGGACCCGCTCAAACCCGGCATAGCCTAACCAGGCATCCAGATTGCCCTGGCCGTAGTCGCGGATGAAGGGTTCCTCAAAAATGGTGCTGAGCCAGTCGGTGGTTCGCAGGGTGCGCTGGTTACCGTCGAGCACCAGCATTTGCCCGCCGGGGGTCAGCAGCCGAAAGGCCTCGGAGAGAATGGTTTTAGACACTGCCGGGGGCGTTTCGTGGAACAGCAGCGTGGCACACACCACATCAAAGGATGCGGCGGGTAGCCCGGTGGCCATGGCGTTACCGTGGCGAAAGGTCACATCCACCGCCGCCGCTTGGGCCTTGTAGTCGGCCATCACCAGCATCTGAGGCGACAGATCGAGGCCGATCACCTCTGCATTGGGAAACTTGCGCTTCAGCATTAGCGTGGTGGTGCCCGTGCCGCAGCCCAGGTCTAACATCCGCCGAGGCTCACCTTTGACGGCCTTGACCAGGCTCTCGCGCACCCAAGTTTCGCCGGGGGGCAGCACGTACTGAGTAATGGGGTCGTAGGTGAGGGCGGCATCCACATTTAGGTAGCCATTTTTGATGCCGTGGAAGTTGCTGACCTTGTAGTAGTTGGGGTACACCACCTGGGGGTTGGTGAACTGGGCGACGCCGGCCTCCCAGTCGATGCTGTCCCGCAGGCGCAACAGGGCGTCGCGATCGACCAGGTGCGAGAAGATCGGGGCCAGAAATTGCTCAAACAGGGTTTTAGACTGGGGTGCCATGGGGAATACCAATGCCGAGCAAACTCATCTCAGCCTAACAAGTTCGTTTCTCTCTGGCCAGGAAAAAAGTAGGATGATTCAGGTGTCCTCACATCGCACTATTCACATCGCACTATTCATATCGCACTATTCATATCGCACCGATCGCACCGCTGGAGGGGCATGGCCGCTGAGCAATCCTTTGCGCTACCGGGTTATCGCCTGCGGGTAGGCTCAACCCTCGATCGCGCCACCGTGGTCAAATTCATGGAGCGCACCTACCGCGAGCTTGACCCCCACCAGTCGGTAGGGCATCTTGCTGATACCGTCGATCGCTATCTCAGCCGCAATACACCCCTCTGGTGGATCGACGAAGCCAGAGCCGATCATACCGCTGGCCCAGTAGCGGGGCTCTGGCTGGGGCAGGCAACCGACCAGCGCAGCGGAACCTTGCACCCCTACGTGCTGCTGCTGTACGTGACCAGGGACCACCGGCGGCGCGGCATCGCCACCGCCCTGCTGGAGGTGGCCGAAGCCTGGGCACAGCAGCAGGGGCACAGGCAGATTAGCCTCCAGGTGTTTAGCCACAACCAGGCCGCCCAGGCGCTCTACACCCGCCTGGGCTACCAGAGCGAAGCGGTGCTGATGAAGAAAGAACTGCCCCAGGAGCTGGCCGGATACTAAATCTGAATCGCATCGCCCCGATTCTATCCCTATCGCCAGAACCGTTGGGACAGGACCGATTCCCCTGAAGCGATGGTTAGACGCCATTGCAACGCCCCAGTTCTCAACTGAAGTTGAGGTCAATATTCCAAGCGCCATGGCCATCCCTAACAAATAGGGGGCGTAGGGGGACAGGCGCAGCTAGGTCAGAGGATTTACAGTGTTTTTCAGATCGAGGGTAGCCAGGGCAGATTTAACCCAAAACCTCCCCAGCCCAACCGCCAAAGGCTGCTCAGCGCTGATACCACCCTGTCAGCGCTAAGGCCAGCGCGTCCGCCGCGTCATCGGGCCTAGGAACACGGTCTAAGCCCAGTTCGCGGGCCACGGCCTGCTGCACATCGGCCTTGTCGGCGTTGCCGTAGCCGGTGAGGGCCTGCTTCACCTGAGCCGGGGTAAATTCTACGTAGGGCAGGCTGTGCTGAGCCAGCACCAGCATCACAACCCCCCGCGCCTGAGCCACCAGGATGGTGTTGGCCATGCGGTAAAAGAAAAATTTTTCAATCACCACCTGGTCGGGTTTGTACTGTTCAAACAGGCTGTGCAGGTCGGTGTAGATAGTGCAGAGGCGATCGCCCACCGGCGTCTTGGCCGGGGTTTCAATCACGCCAAAATCGACCACTGCGGCCTCGGCGTGGGTGCCCGAAGCTGGGGGGGCAGAGAGATCGGCCCCGTCGATGACCCCAAATCCCAGAATGGCGAGCCCTGGGTCAAGCCCGAGAATGCGCTGACCCACAGGAATGCCTACCGCGCCCCCACGGGCTGGCGACCGTTGACCGCCGCGTCGTCGGGGTCGGCCAGGCCGAAGACTTTGCAGAACACTTTTTCCACCTTGTAGCCCGAGTCGATGCTCTCCAGGGGGTCTTTGCGCAGGCGGTGGCGCAGGCAGAGCACAATCACCCGCTTGATATCGTCCAGGGTGACTGCGGTGCGGCCTTCGTAGGCGGCGATCGCCTTGGCAGCCCGGTTGGTAACGATGTCGCCCCGCAGCCCGTCCACATCCAGCTCGGCGCAGACTTCAGAAATGCGGACGCGATCGTCGTAGTCGAGGGTGACTGAAGGCAGGCGCTTTTGGGCCTCGACTAGCTTGGCCTGGAGCGCTTCCTGCTCGGCCTGGTGCTGGGCCAGGTAGGTGGCGGGGTCAGCGTCAAACTCCGATCGCTGCTCCACAATCTGCACCCGTAGCTCGGGGTCGCGCACGGTACGAATCTCGGCGTGCATGCCAAAGCGATCGAGCAGCTGGGGCCGCAGTTCCCCTTCCTCAGGGTTACCGGAGCCCACCAGCACAAACTGGGCCGGGTGGCGAATGGAAATGCCTTCGCGCTCTACGGTGTTCCAGCCCGAGGCGGCGGAGTCGAGCAGCACGTCAACGAGGTGGTCGTCGAGCAGGTTGACCTCATCGACGTAAAGAATGCCGCGATTGGCCTTGGCCAGCAGGCCCGGTTCAAAGGCTTTGACCCCTTCAGACAGGGCTTTTTCGATGTCAATGGTGCCGCAGACCCGGTCTTCGGTGGCCCCCAGGGGCAGATCGACCATGGGCACTTTTTTGAGCGCCACGGGCAGGTCGTCGGTGCCGCGCTCGGCCCACACGTCGCGGTCCTGGGGCGAACGACTGAAGGGGTCGTCGGCGACAACCTCGATCTCGGGCAGCAGGTCGGCCAGGGCGCGAATGGTGGTGGATTTGCCGGTGCCGCGATCGCCCATAATCATCACCCCGCCAATTTTGGGGTCGATGACGTTGAGCAGCAGAGCCAGCTTCATATCGTCCTGGCCGATCACGGCGGTGAAGGGAAATACCGCGCGGCGGGCGGGGGCAAAGGTGGCCGAAGAGGTCGCAACAGTAGAATTCACAGGCGTTTCAAAGATGACGGCAAAAATTTTAGAATGAATTCCATTGTGCCATAGGCCGTGTCATCCAGGCTGGCCAAAAACCGACCTGCCGTGGGTTCCCCAAGACAGGGAAACCCACGGCAGAATCACAGCGCCAGCAGCTGATCCAGGGCGTCCAGCGCCTCACATTTGGGGGCGGGGAGCGGCGATCGCCGCTCGGGGGCAGGCAGAGTCCCGCCGTAGCGCTGGGGAGAGCTTTCACGGGCGACAAACCCTTCCCCTAGGTCGGCGGGGCGACCGTAGAGATAGTCATCGCAGTAGCGGCGGAACACGGCTTCTACGGCGGCGCGGGCGTTCTTGAGGCCCCACTCGGCGGCAATGCGATCGGCTTTTTCAAGCACATCCTGGCTGAGGCGAACTTTGTTGTCCTGGCGGGTTGTACCGGACTTTACTTGGTGGTCATACATAGCTGGGTATCCCCGGTCATTAAGAACAAGCCGCGAACATTGGCAAACTGAGGGTCGCCCATGACGGCGAACAGGTCGTGCCCCTGGAGGCGATCGGCGATCAGGTGCGAACCGCCGCCGGTCACCAAAAAGCGCGTCACCCTGGGCATGTAGGGGGTGTACTGGGCCTTTACGGTCTGAAAAATGCCCTTGAACCACGGGTCGAGATACTCGTCGAGCCAGTCGGCCCAGGCCAGACCGGTGTCGGCGTAGGCGTGGTCAAAGCGGAAGCCATCCATGACGATGCAGGGGTCGGCGCTGCTGCCCAGATGGTCGGTGAGGCGGTGGTCAAAGCTGATGGCGGTGGCCAGTTCGTAGGTGCCGCCACGATCCATGATGTTCTCGTCGATGACTTCGCCGTCGGCATCCACCAGGCGGGTGAGCCAGGTGCCGCCGCCGATGTCGACCACAATGGTGTAGCCCTGGCTGGGGACAATCCCCTGGGCCTTGGCGTAGTGGTAAGCGCCCATGCCCTCGCGGTCCACCTCGACCGATTCCACATTGACCCGAAACGCCACGTCGTTGCGGACAAACTCGTGGAGGCCGAGCAGCTGGGCCTGAATGTCTTCACCGTTGCGGGCCGGGTCGGGGGTAGAAACGTGGAGATTGAGGCTGTAGTCGGCCACTTCGCCAGCCAAAGGCTCAAGGCAGGCGTAGAGGTGCAGCTTGGCCAGCTCCACCTTGTTTTCAATCACGGTTTGCTGCTGGCGGCGGTACTTGTAAGCCTGGGCCCCAAAGTGGAAACGCCGACCATCGGGCAGCTCGATCAGCGGGGAAGCCTCGGAGAAGCTAACGGCGTCGCGCCCCTGGGGCAGCTGGTAGCGCACCGAGCGAATGGCCTTGGGATGACCGCTGCCGGTGAAGAATTTGAGGTCGTAGTTGCCGGCATCGAGGGCCAGCACTGGGGTAGTGCTAGGCGTTTGGGTGCCGCGAGCCTTGGCCGAAGACCGGGTCGCACCAGCGGCGGAACGGCTGCGGGGGGCGGTAGTCGTGGTCATAGGAAACTCTCGTGGGGTGTCAGGACAGCGGGGCTTTGGGTTACCGTTTTGAAAGGTGTCGCAATGGATATCGGCACTCGCGCGATTGGGAACGGTTGTACCCATAAGTACGCATGAACCAATACTAATGCACCTGTACTGTTCTGGCAAGGGTAGGGCTGAACTCATTAGCCCGCTTGTCTGGAAGCTGCTCTCAACGGCTGCTGGTGGCTCAAAAATCCTGGCGATCAGTCAGTCCTGGGAATGGGCTGGGCTATGGTTGAAACGGGCGATCGCAAGGCCGAAAAGCTACCGCTGGTTCGACCCTGCCACCGCCTGGCCCGATGCTCCCCCACTCGACCTCCACAGCCAGCGAACCAGGGTTAAGCCCAGCCTATGGGACTGATCAAAAAACGCTATCGTGTTGCAGGTCACATTCCGTCACAATCTTTTCTGATCCCCCTTGTCAAGCGGTACCCTCGGGCTCACACTGTAAATGTGAAACAGAGTGGTGTAAACAGGCCAGTTTGTGGGGCTTATCGAGGGAAACTTGTGAAATCAGTTCTGGCTATCATCTTAGGTGGCGGTGCCGGCACCCGCCTTTATCCTTTAACTAAATTTCGCGCTAAGCCAGCGGTTTCTCTGGCAGGCAAATACCGGTTAATTGACATTCCCGTTAGCAACTGCATCAACTCAGATATCAACAAAATTTACGTCCTGACCCAGTTCAACTCCGCTTCGTTGAACCGGCACATCAGCCGTGCGTACCAGTTTTCGCAGTTTACCGAAGGCTTTGTGGAGGTGCTGGCGGCTCAGCAAACCCCCGAGAGCCCCAGTTGGTTCCAGGGCACCGCCGACGCTGTCCGTAAGTACCTGTGGCTGTTCGACTCCTGGAATGTAGAGGACTTCATCATCCTGTCCGGGGATCACCTCTACCGCATGGACTACAGCCTGTTTGTGCAGCGCCACCGGGCCACCAATGCCGACATTACCCTGTCCGTTGTGCCGATTGGTTACAAGCAGGCCTCCGACTTCGGCCTGATGAAGGTCGATGGCACCGGGCGCGTGGTTGACTTTAGCGAAAAGCCCAAGGGCGAGGCCCTGGATCAGATGAAGGTCGATACCACCTCCCTCGGCCTCAGCCCGGAGCAGGCGGAAGAAAAACCGTTTATTGCCTCCATGGGCATCTACGTGTTCAAAAAGCAGGTTTTGATCGATCTGCTGCGCAAGAACCTCGACCAGACCGACTTCGGCAAAGAGATCATCCCGGCCTCCTCGCGCGACTACAACGTGCAGGCCTACCTATTCGACGGCTACTGGGAAGACATTGGGACCATCGAAGCTTTCTACGATGCCAACCTGGCCCTGACCCAGCAGCCTCACCCCGACTTCAGCTTCTACCATGAGGACGCGCCCATCTACACCCGCGCCCGCTACCTGCCGCCCAACAAACTGCAGGACTGTCACATCACCCAGTCCAGCATTACCGAGGGCTGCATTCTCAAGAACTGTCGCGTTCACCACTCAGTGGTTGGCCTGCGCCAGCGCATCAATGCCGACTGCCTGGTCGAAGACTCGCTGCTGATGGGAGCCGACTACTACGAGCCGCTCTCCGAGAGCAGCCAGCACCTGACCCGGGGCAAAATTCCGATGGGAATTGGCGAGGGCTCGGTCATTCGCCGCGCCATCATCGACAAAAATGCCCGCATTGGCCGCAACGTGCAGATCGTCAACAAAGAAAACGTGCAGGAGGCCGAGCGCGAAGATCTGGGCTTCTACATTCGCAGCGGCATCGTGGTCGTGCTGAAGAATGCGGTGATTCCCGACGGCATGATCATCTAGTCTCAGAGCTGCGGTGACGCACAATCAAGCCCCTGTGCCCCTGTTGATGCTGGTGGGTATTCCCGGCAGCGGTAAATCGACCTGGGCCAGGGGTTTTGTTTTGGCTCAGCCGCGCTACACAATTGTTTCCACCGACAGCCTGCGGGGCAAACTCTACGGCGATGAAGCTGTGCAGGGCGACTGGGCGGTGATTTGGCGCGGGGTGATGGCCCAATGGCAGCAGGGGGTTGCGGCGATCCAGCGTGGTGAGCTGAATGGGGTAATCTACGATGCCACCAACGCGCGGCGGCGGCATCGGCGAGCAGCGATCGCCGCCGCCCGCCAGATCGGTTTTGCTCCCATCACCCTAGTCTGGTTTGATGTGCCTTTGAGCCTGGCTCTGGAGCGCAACCGGGGGCGATTGCGCCAGGTTCCCGCCGAGATCATCGCCACCATGCACCGCCAGCTCCAAGGCGCCCCCCCCTCCGTCGCTGAGGGGGGCGATCGAGTTTTGAGGTTGCAGCCGGATTCGTATCCTCCATCACTCTTTTCCCCCTCCGACCCGCTACGCTAATGCCTGGGGATCGCGGAGCGGGCCAGTGTTTACCGCGCCAGACTCCAACCCCATCACCCCTTAACTTAACCTGCCGATGAACGCTCGCGCTGTCGCTGCCGCTGGTCTATGTCTGCTGTTGTTTACCGGGTGCCAATCGGGCCAGAACTCGCCCCAGGCAGAGGCCGGAGTCGAGGCCCCCGCCACCGCCGACACCCTGCGGCTGCTCTACTGGCAGGCTCCCACCATTCTCAATCCTCACTTTTCGAGCGGGTTCAAGGACTCAGAGGCCAGCCGCATTACCCTGGAACCCCTGGCCAGCTTTGACGCTGACGGCAACATGGTGCTGTTCCTGGCCGCCGAAGAACCCACCCTCGACAACGGGGGCGTCTCCGCCGACGGCACCTCCGTCACCTGGAAGCTCAAAGAGGGCATCACCTGGTCAGACGGCACCCCCTTCACCGCCCAGGATGTGGCCTTTACCTACGAGTTCATCGTCAACCCCGAAGTCGCCACAGTCAACGCGGGCACCTACGAACTGGTGGAAAGCGTCGAGGCCCTGGACGACACCACCGTCCAGATCACCTTCAAAGAGCCCAACCCGGCCTGGTACCTGGTGTTTACCGGCACCGAAGGCATGGTGCTACCGCAGCACATGTTTGCCGACTACAACGGTGCCAACGGGCGCGAGGCCCCCGCCAACACCATGCCCGTGGGCACCGGCCCCTACCGGGTCACCAGCTTTACCCCCGGCGATGTGATTATCTACGAGGCCAACCCCAACTACCGCGATGCCGACCAGCTCGCCTTTAGCCGGGTCGAACTCAAGGGCGGGGGCGATGCCACCTCGGCGGCCCGGGCGGTGCTGCAAACGGGCGATGTGGACTACGCCAACAACCTCCAGGTCGAGGCCGCCATTCTCAACCAGCTCGAGGCCGCCGGGCAGGGGCAAGTTGTCGCCAACTTTGGCTCCCTGGTGGAGCGAATTATTTTCAATTTCACCGACCCCAACCAGGCCACCGCCGCCGGTGAAACCTCCAGCGTGGAGTTTCCCCACCCCATGTTCAGCGATCGCATGGTGCGTCAGGCGATCAACCTGGCCATCGATCGCGACACCATTGCCACCCAGCTCTACGGCCCCACCGGCCAGCCCACCACCAACTTCCTGGTCGCCCCCGGACCCTTTGCCTCCGAAAACACCAGCTACGACTACGACCCCGAGGCCGCCGCCGAGCTGCTCGACGCAGCGGGCTGGGTGGACAGCAACAACAACGGCACCCGCGACAAAGACGGCCAGGAGATGCGTATCGTCTTTCAAACCTCGGTGAACCCGGTGCGCCAAAAAACCCAGGAAATCGTCAAGCAGAGCCTGGAGCAAATTGGCATCGGCGTAGAGCTAAAAAGTATCGATGCCAGTGTCTTCTTTTCCAGCGACCCGGCCAGCCGCGATACCCTCGATCGCTTTTCGGCGGATCTGCAAATGTTTGCCACCGGCAACACCAACCCCGACCCCGGCAGCTACCTCCAGACCTACACCTGCGACGAGATTGCCCAAAAGGCCAACAACTGGTCAAAAAGCAACTACGCCCGCTACTGCAACCCCGCGTTCGACGCCCTCTGGCAGCAGGCTGCCGCCACCCTGGACCCCGAAGATCGTCAGAGTCTCTTTATCCAGATGAACGACCTGCTGATTAACGAAGCGGCGGTTATGCCGATCGTGCACCGCGCCGACGTCTCCGGCGTCAGCAACCGCCTCACCGGTATCAGCCTCACCCCCTGGGATTTGAGCACCTGGAATATCGCCGACTGGCAGCGCCCCTAGAGGGGTGGATGGGTGGATGAGTCGATGGATTAAAACCGCTGACCACCTATGTGACCGCCCATCCCTGCCGCTTAAAATTCGTCGCGCCCTCCTTACCCATCCACCCCCTACCCATCCACTCCCTTTCCCATTCACCCACCTACCCGCCTACCTAACAACTTCCCCTCCTATGCCCGAAATTCGCTTCCAAATCCAGTGGCCCGACGGCAGCCAGGACACCTGCTACTCCCCCTCCCTGGTGGTCAAAGACTACTTTGTTCCAGCTACCGCCTATCCCCTGCCCGACTTTGTGGCGCGATCGCGCACCGCCCTGACCATTGCCAGCGATCGCGTGCAGGCCAAGTACGGCATGCCCTGCGGTCTGGCCCTGGGGCAGCTGCGCCAGATCGAGGCCACCGCCAGCCGCTACGATCACCTGCCCAGCCCCACAGTGACGGTGCTCCAGTTTCTGGAATAAGCGGGGATCAAAGAATTTTCCAAAATTCCTTGTTAACGGTTTGACAAAAGCCCCCCCAGGGCGCAATATAGAGATCGCCCAATCCATGGGCCTGTAGTTCAACTGGTTAGAGCACCGCCCTGTCACGGCGGAAGTTGCGGGTTCGAATCCCGTCAGGCCCGTTTTAGTCATATATCTGCCGCAACTTCACCGTTGCGGCTATGGGCAAGGCCCAGGCTGCGCCTACGAATCCCGTCAGGCCCGTTTTAGTCATATATCCGCCGCAACTTCACCGTTGCGGCTATGGGCAAGGCCCAGGCTGCGCCTATGAATCTCGTCAGGCCCGTTATAACTAAACAGTGATGCGGTGTGAACGCACATTCACACCGCATCACTGTTTTTAAGTCAAGGCGGGGCGGTCATTTCAGGAGCGGGGGGTTAGACTAAGGAAAAGCCCATCCGGTATCTGGGGATACTAGCCCTGGGCAAAGTGTCGCAGAGTTAAACCGTCTATGTCCCTACGTCTTCCTGGTCAGCAAAAGTCCGCGCGCGCTGGTGCCGCCGCCACTGGTTTCATTACCCTGGGCTGGGTCTTACTGCAAAGCCTGATGCCGCTGCCCCCCGCCCTGGCCCAGGCCGAGTCCGAAGGGCTCTCCTACGGAGAATTTTTGGAGAGAATTGAGCAGGGGCAGGTGCAGCAGGTTGACCTGGACGAGACTCGGGGCATTGCCTACGTGCGCCTGGAGGGCGACCCCGCAGACGCCGATCCCCAGCAGGTGGTTTTGTTCTCGGGGGAGCGCAATGCCGAGCTGATTCGCCGCTTGCGGGCCAACGACGTCGATGTCGAAATTCGCGATACCGCTGGCAACGGGGCGCTGGCCTGGCTGGCGACCAACTCCCTGCTGGCGCTGATTTTGATCTTTGGTCTGCTGATGCTGCTGCGGCGATCGGCCTCGGGGGCGGGCAACGCCATGAGCTTTGGCAAGTCGAAGGCCCGCTTTCAGATGGAGGCCAAGACCGGCGTAGTGTTTGACGATGTGGCGGGCATTGAAGAGGCCAAGGAAGAGCTGCAAGAGGTGGTCTCTTTTCTGAAAAGCCCGGAGAAATTCACCGCCATCGGCGCGCGCATTCCCAAGGGGGTGCTGCTGATTGGTCAGCCCGGTACGGGTAAAACGCTGCTGGCCAAGGCGATCGCGGGCGAGGCCGCCGTGCCCTTCTTCAGCATTTCGGGCTCGGAGTTTGTGGAAATGTTTGTGGGCGTCGGCGCATCCCGGGTGCGAGACCTGTTCCGCAAGGCCAAGGAAAACGCCCCCTGCATCGTCTTTATCGATGAAATTGACGCGGTGGGTCGCCAGCGGGGCGCGGGCATCGGCGGTGGCAACGACGAGCGCGAGCAGACCCTCAACCAGCTGCTCACCGAAATGGACGGCTTTGAGGGCAACAGCGGCATCATCGTGATTGCGGCCACCAACCGGGTCGATGTGCTCGATATGGCGCTGCTGCGTCCAGGCCGCTTTGACCGTCAGGTGGTGGTCGATCTACCCACCTACAAGGGGCGGCTCTCGATCCTGGAGGTTCACGCCCGCAGCAAGAAAATTGAACCCGAGGTGTCCCTGGCGGCTGTAGCCCGCCGCACCCCCGGCTTTTCGGGGGCGGAGCTGGCCAACCTGCTCAACGAGGCCGCCATTCTCACCGCCCGCCGCCGCAAGGAAGCCATGGGCATGGTTGAGATCGAAGACGCGATCGATCGCATCACCATTGGCCTCAGCCTCACCCCCCTGCTGGACAGCAGCCGCAAGCGCATGACCGCTTACCACGAGGTGGGCCACGCCCTGCTCACCACCCTGCTCACCCACTCCGACGAGCTGAACAAGGTCACCATTATTCCGCGATCGGGTGGTGTCGAAGGCTTTACCCAGTCGCTGCCCAACGAAGACATCATCGACAGCGGCCTCTACACCCGCAATTGGCTGATCGATCGCATTACCGTAGCCCTGGGGGGCTTTGCCGCCGAGGCCGAGGTCTTTGGCGACGACGAGACCACCACCGGAGCCAGCGGCGACATTCAGCAGGTGAGCAACCTGGCCCGCCAGATGGTGACCCTCTACGGTATGTCTGAGCTGGGTCCCGTCGCTTTGGAAAGCATGGACAACCAGGTATTTTTGGGCCGCAACCTGATGCCTCGCAACGAGGTTTCTGAAGAGATGGCTAGCAAGATCGACGCCCAGGTACGCAACATTGCCCTGTCCTGCCTCGATCGCGCCCGGACCATTCTGCGGGAAAATCGGGTCTTGATGGATCACCTGGTGGATGTGCTGCTGGAGCGCGAAACCGTTGACGGTGAGGAGTTTCGCCAGATTGTCAGCCAGTACATCCAGATTCCCCAGAAGTTTCTGGTCAAGGCCAGCTAGGCAGAGCACCGGAGCAAGGGAAGGTTCTCCCCTGGATGTGGCGTAGGTACGTGGGTATGGCCCTGGCGATCGCAGATCTAATCTCCAAACTCGAGGCCTGGGCCGATCCGGCCTGGCAGGAAAGCTGGGACAACTGTGGCTGGCAGGTGCAGCCAGGGGTGCTCGACGCCCAGGCCAATGTGCTGGTGTGCCTCACCCCTACCCGGTTAGTGATGGCCGAAGCCCTTGAGTTGAGGCAACAGGGCATTGTCGTCAACCTGATTCTGGCCCACCACCCGCTGATCTTTAGCCCCCTCAAGGCGGTGGTGCCGGGCGACCCGGTGGGGGATATGGTGCAGCAGGCAATTTCCCACGGCATTGGCATTTACACCGCTCACACCAACTTTGACCAGGTGCAGGATGGCACCGCTGACCGGCTGGCTCAAATGCTCCAGCTGCAAAACCCTGAGCCCGTCGTGGCGACCCAGTCTGGGTTAGGCTACGGACGGGTGGGCGATCTCAGCCCCAGTCTGAGTCTAGAGGGCCTGCTGGACCTGATTCAGACCCAGCTCTCGCCGCCGCGACTGATCTACTCCCCAGCGGCGGACCTGGGCCAAACCATCCACCGGGTGGCGGTGCTGGGGGGCAGCGGGGCCAGCTTTTTAGCGGATGTGGCCAGGAGCGGAGCGCAGGCCTACCTGACCTCCGACTGCAAGTTCCACCAGTTTCAGGAGGGGCGCGATCGCGGGCTGGTGCTGATCGATGCCGGTCACTACGCGACCGAGCGCCCCGCCTGCGCTCGCCTGGTCGAGATTGTGCAGCGCTGGGGTGCTCCGTGGGCGCAGCTCAGCGATCGCGACGAAGACTTTCGCCAGTTCTGGGGCCAGTGAGTCCTGACCTGGTGCGCGAACGGCTACCGGGCCAGTTTCGCCTCCCCGTGAATGGCCAGGGCGGTGATCGCCGGCAGGGTAGCGGTAAATTGCCCGGCTCGGTTGACCCGAACAACCTCAGCGTCGTTGGTGCAGGTCTTGCCACCGTCCGCTAAGCCGCCCTGCACCACGTTGCAGTAGCGGCCTTGGGGCAGCTGGGTTTGAAAGGTGTGGGTCAGCGGCTGGGCCTCGCGGTTGATGGCCACAAAGCCCCGATTGCCGCGACCAAAGGCGATCTGGTTGGCGCTGTTACTCCACCAGTCGGTGACGGTGGCCACGGGCTCGGTGGCGTTGCGAAAGCCCACCATGCCCACAATGGCGGGCCAGCGGTGCTCACACACCCAGGCGTTAAAACAGCTGGATTCCGCCCCCTGGTACACGGGGCGAGTGCGGCCAGCGGCATCGGCGGGTGGCCCCTGCTCGGAGTCGTCGAAGGCAAAGCTCGACATCACCTGGGGTTTGCCGTAGGGAAAGGCCAGCATGAACACATTGGCCAGGGCGTAGAGGTCGCCGTTTTTGTAGGTGAGGTAGTCGCCGCCGCCGCCGTGGCCCCGCTGTTTGTCGTGGTTGTCGGTAAACACGACCGCCTGGGCCGAGGGGGCCAGGCCCCAGCTTTCGCCCAGGGTTTCCAGGTTGGCCAGGGTTTGACCCTCCAGCCCCAAAAAGGCCATGCCCAGAAACTGGCCGTACTTAAAGTCGATCACCTGACCGCTGCCGTAGTAGTCCTGCTTGCGGATCGCCTCGGTGCCGGGGTCGATCACCTCCTGGTAGATGTATAAATCGGTTTCGGGATGGCGATCGCGCAGCTGCGCCACAATTTCCCCCAGCTCTTGGCTGCGAATATGCTTGGCGGCATCAATGCGAAAACCCGCCACACCCATCTCCACCAGCTCGCCCATGTAGTCGACCAGCGTAGTCTGGACCCTGGCCGAGCCGGTGTTGAGGTCGGCCAACCCCACCAGCTCGCACTGGGTGACATTTTCGGCGTTGCCGTAGTCGCTCACCTGCTGGTGACAGTCGTTGAAGTCGGCGGCGCTATAGAGGCCGGGATAGTCGTACTTGGTAAACCGGGTGCCCGCACTGCCCACGCCGCTCTCAAACCCCGCCATGTGGTTGATCACCGCGTCGGCGTAGATGGCGACTCCCGCCCCCCGGCAGCGATCGATCATGTCCTGCAGCTCGGCGCGGCTGCCGCTGCGGCTTTCGAGCTGATAGCTGATGGGCTGGTACCGCTGCCACCAGGGATAGCCATAGTCGGGCAGCACAATGTGCTCCTGGGGTGGGGAAATTTGCACGGCCCGGTAGCCGTTGGGGCCCAGAAACGTTTCACATTCGGTAGCAATGTCGGCCCAGGTCCACTCAAACAGGTGAACCAGGGTCGTGGGGGCGGGGGAGGAGGCCGGCGCCTCAATCCCCGAGGGATTCAACGATTGGACCGGGAACAGGGGGAGCGGATTTGACACCATAACCAGGCCTATTAACCCGCTGGCAGAGAGAGCACCCAGGACGATTTTCCACATAGAGATTTCCGGCAAAATCCGGATAAAAATCAACAAATTTGGGCCAGTGACCTGGCCACAGTCATGGCTATCATGCACCTTTGAACCGTAAAAATAACCACGCAGTATGGGTTCGCCAACTGGGCTCAACGAATCTTGTCAAAAGCTAAGGTGGACCGTCTCAAACGGGGGGGGGAGCCGCACCTCCGGGGCAATCTTGGTCTGGCTGAGCTAGATTTTAGATAGTTCTCTTCACGCTCGTAGCCCCTATGTTTTTACCCTTTTGCGTTCCCCCCTCCGCCGAATCTCGCCGCCAGTACCAGCGCTACAAGCTGGAGATGATGAAATCCTGGCGTGACGCCCTAGAAACCCGCCTGGCTGCCCTCAATGCTGCCATCAGCACCGTTGAGCAGCAGATCAGCCAGGACGTTGAGTAGCGTGAGGAGGTGAAGGGGTGAAGAAGGTCAAAAAGATAAGGTCTGCTTTGACCTCGGTCATCCTCTATGGTCCCCACCTCTTCACTCCCCACCTCCCCATCCCCCACGGCCAAAAACCGCAGGATTTTAAGCCTGGGCTAGGCAAATTACACTTTTTGCCGCTGCATTCCCCTAGGATATGACCTTAGCGGGTGGATGTCCTTGTCGCCTGCCCGATGTCTTTGCTCTGGGTTACTCGGCCGGCTATGCCTGAATCTTTTCTCTCCATGTCTTCGGCTACCCCCTCAGTGGGGACCGTTCCGCTGATTCAGCCGATTGGGGTCAAGGCGCTCTACGGCTTGGCGCTCCAGGGCGACCGGCTGCTGGCGGTAGACCCGTTTCGCGGCTATCTGCTGCGCCTCGACCCCCAGACCGACCAGATTCAAATTCTCAATTCTCACCAGGCTGAGGCCTTCTATGGTGTCACCGGCATTGCCTGCTGGCAGGATCAGCTGTGGTTTTGTCGCGACCACACAGTGTACACCACTGGCCTCGACACTATTCAGCCAGCCCCGGTGCTCACCCTGCCCTACTCCGCTGACGGGGTTGCCGTGTGGGAAAACACGCTCTACGTCAGCTGCAAAAAGGGGGGCTGTATCTTTGTCTGCGATCGCAACTCTGGGCAGCGCATCACCCAGTTTTCGGCCCCCGGCATTGGCATTGAAAATATCTCGGTCTGGGACGACTACCTGTGGGTCTGCGATCAGATCGAGCAAACGGTGTACTGCCTCGATCGCGCCACGGGCGAGCTGGTGGTCAAAATGCTCACCCCCTTCGCCACCCCCACCGGGATTGCGGTGCCGCCCCACACGGCCCCCGAGAGCGGCACCCTCTGGGTGGCCTACACCAACGAAGAACCCTACGTGCGGGAAGACCCCAACGGCGCAGAGCCCTACGTGCTGACCTTTCGCGATCGCACCCTGATTCACCCCCTCACCTACCGCTGGGACAAAGCGGCCAACTACTGCCGCACCAACGGCTATCTGGTCGAAATGACCTACGTCGAAGAAATTGACACCCTCGAAGACGCCATTCCCCTCGAAAATGTGGAGTGGCGGATCGCCTTTCCCACCAGCACCGATCGCCAGCGGGTGAAGTCGGTCGAACCGGTGGGACTCCCTTTCACAGAGCTACAGCAGAACGGCGAACGCCTGGCCAGTTTCAGGTTTGACCGAATCGACCCCAACCAGCGCCACCTGTTTGGCTGGAAAGCCCTGGTGGAGGTCTACGGCATTAAATACCAGCTCACCCCGCGGCAGGTCGAATCGGCCCCGACCCTCCCTCCCGAGTATGGCCCCCGCTACCTGATCGACGACGACGAGCTGGCCATGGACACCTCGGTGATTCAGGCGGCGGCCCGCGACAGCGTGGGCAGCGAAACCAACCTGCTGCGCCGGGTGCTCAGTATTCGCAACTACGTCTACGACAAGCTCTCCTACGCCGTCACCCCCGCCATTGACCCTCCGGACGTGGTGCTGACGCGGGGGCGGGGCTCCTGCGGCGAATATGTGGGCCTGCTGCTGGCCCTGATGCGCCTCAACGGCATTGCCTGCCGCACCGTGGGCCGCTACAAGTGCCCCGCCCACGCCGACCAGCCCGGCCTCTACCTGGAGCCCGACTTTAACCACGTGTGGATTGAGTTTTACATTCCGGGCTTTGGCTGGGTGCCTATGGAGTCCAACCCCGATGATGTGCAGGAGGGTGGCCCCTACCCCACCCGCTTTTTCATGGGGCTGCCCTGGTGGCATGTGGAAATGGGCAAGGACATTTCCTTTGAAAAGCTGATCTACCCCCAGGATAACCCCGAAGTGCGCCTGGGCGACTTGGCGGTCAACCACATGCGGTTCAAAATCCTGGGCGAACTGGCCCCCTAGAGCACCCGGCAGGGCAAACGGCGGCAAGGCCCCTGGCCAGGCTACGCCAACGCCCCTACCAGGTATCAGTTTCGAATCGGGGTTTTGTGACGCGGATTTGGTATCAGGCGTCAGGATTCGACCAGTTGCTGAAATTTGGGATGGTCGCGGATGCCGTCAAAGTGGGCATCAATTTGCACCATCACTTTATAGACGTAGGGGCTGAGCACAAAGGTGCGGTAGAGGTTTTTGAGCGCCTGCTCAACGTTGCCCATCATGGCGTAGGTGCGGGCTTTGCCGTACCAGGCGTTGGGGTTTTGAGCCTGGTGACGGAGGGAAGTCTCAAAGCTGGCGATCGCATCGCTGTAGCGCCCCATTTGAATCAGAATGGTACCCCGCTGATTCCAAATGTAGTGGGCGTTGGGGCGGTGGTCCAACGCCACCTGCAGCACCCGCAGCGCGTCGTCGTAGCGGTGCAGCCCGCACAGGGCGACCCCCTGGTTGTAGCGGGCGCGGTGGTCCTGGGGGTTGAGCTTGAGGCTGTGCTCAAAGCTGCTGACGGCCTCCTGGTAGCGGTGGAGCTGATTTTGGGCGGTGCCCAGGTTGTACCAGGCCTTGTTGTCCCCAGGGCTGAGCTTGACGGCCCGCTTCAGGTGGGTGACCGCTTCTTCAAAATTGCTGAGCCGGGCCAGGGCGTGCCCCTTGCCGTGCCAGGCGAGGCCGTAGGTCGGGCAGTAGGCAATGGCCCGGTTAAAGCTTTCAATCGACGCTTCAAACCGCTTCAGGGCCGCCAGGCAAAACCCGTGCAGGGTCCACACCTCATGGTCATCGGGGTTGAGGGTAAGGGCCGCCTCAAACCGCGCCAGGGCTTCGCTGTGGCGACCGATCGCGTAGAGGGCATCCCCCTGGCCCCGGAGTAGCTTGGCGCGAGTGAGTTGAGACAAGGCGACGTCAGGGCTGGCAGACATAGAAACAATCAGCAGCGGGAGGGCAGAGGCTGGTCGACCTTTCCCATCGTGCCCATTTTGGTGGTGGCGATCCCAGCGGTGGGGCAGGGCGGGGACAAAAACCACCGTCGGTCAGCGTCACTACCGACAGCAGCTAACCACCCCAACAGAGCAATACAGGTAGCGTACGCTACTTGTGGCGTATGTACTCATACAAATCGATGTAGGCCTGTCCCGGATGGTTCCAGGAGAAGTCGTACTGCATTCCCTGCTGGGCAATCTGCTTGAACACCTCGGGAGCCTGCTCCCAAACGTCAAAGGCGCGGTTCATAGCCGACTCCAGGGCCACATTGTCGCTCTGGAAGAAGACAAAGCCATTGCGCTCCTCTGGGTCGTGCAGAGTGTCGTAATCCCAGTCAAACACCGTGTTGACCAGGCCGCCGACGCCCCGCACAATCGGCACCGTGCCGTATTTGAGGCCAATCATCTGGGTCAGACCGCAGGGCTCAAAGTTGCTCGGCACCACAATCATATCGGCTCCGGCATAGATCAGATGGGCCAACTCCTCATTAAAGCTCAGCTCCAGGTGCACGTCGGGGTTGTCGTTGAGGAAGATCTTTTCGTGCCAGAACCAGTCGTTGATGCCCTTTTCGGTGGCCGAGCCCAGCAGCACAAACTGCGCCCCCCGCGCCAGGGCGTAGTAGATGGCGTGGTGGACCAGGTGCACCCCTTTTTGATCGTCCAACCGGCCGATGAAGGCGACTACGGGCTTGTCGCTCTGGCGCAGCAGCAGGCGATCGCGCAGTTCTTTCTTATTCAGCGCCTTGTCCTCAAAGGTGGTGAGGCTGTAGTGGTGCGGAATGTAGCGATCGCACTCCGGGTTCCACACCTCGTAGTCGATACCGTTGAGAATGCCCGAAAACTTGTGCTGGTTGACGTGCAGCGTGTGGCCCAGGCCAAAGCCCTCGTTGCCGTGCTGGGCCTCAATGGCGTGGTAAGGCGATACCGTGTTGACGTGGTTGGCGTAGGTGATCCCCCCCTTCATAAAGTTGATCGAAAAGGGGTTGAAATTGTCACGCAGGCGATCGTACTGGAAGTAGTACTCCGGTCGGTTGAGGCCGGTAGCCTGCAAAATCTCGGTGCCGCCAAAGCCCTGGTGCTTGAAGTTGTGGATGGTATACAGCGTGCGCTGAAACTCCATGCCGTTGTATTTGTAGATCTCAAACAGCATGGCCGGAATCAGCCCCGTCTGCCAGTCGTGGCAGTGGATCACGTCGGGGCGCTTGTTGCTGCGCAGCAAAAACTCCATCGCCGCTTTGCTAAAGAAGGCAAACCGCATTGGGTCGTCACCGCAGCCGTAGTAGCAGCCCCGATGGAAAAACATCTCCCAGGACTTGGGCTCAATAAAGAAGCACAGCCGCCCGTGTACCCAGCCGCAGAACACATCGCAGCGAATATCGGTGCCAAACCAGGGCACTACCAGGTCACGGTAGGCATCGTGCAGACCCCAGATGTGGTCGTAGCGCATGCAGTCGTACTTGGGCAAGACGATCTCGACGCAGTGCCCCCGGTTTTCCAACTCGCGGCTCAGGCCGTAGACCACATCCCCCAGCCCCCCAGCCTTGATGACAGGGGCACATTCCGAGGCAATCTGCACGATGTACATGGCGTCTCCCCGTTCATAAAAGTTCATTTTAATGCCCCTATTCAATCAGGATGTTGGGGCAGAGGCAAGGGGCGGAGGGGGGAGATGGGGGAGGTAGGTGGATGGGTAGACGGGTGGATGGGTCGGTGGGTAGGCGGGTGGATGGGTGAGACGTGTAGAAGATTTCTGCATCCCTAGGGGATTACGTTCGCAACGCCTGTTTAAGAGATATGCAGGGACGGACTCATCCACGCATCTACTCACCCACTCACCCACGCATCCACTCACCCCTCACTCCTCCCCCGCTCTGTCGTCAGCCTTCAGCTGCTCCAGGGCCTGCCAGCGGGTTTCGAGTTCTTCGCGTTCCTGTTTGAGGCTGCGTTCCAGTTCTTGGATTTCGTCGCGGCGGGCGGCGGTTTCGAGGGCGCGGCGATCGACTTCCTGGCTTTTGAGGGTGAGGGATTGCCGCCATCGTTCGGCCCGCTCAATTTCCTGCTCCAGGGCTTCGGGGGTAACACCGTAGGTCAGGTAGTGCTCTACCAGGTCCAGCACCCAGGGGGTGGCATCTTGCACAGTCACAATCTGGTTGAGGTTATCCAGTTCGACCAGCACCAGGTTGCCCTCCTGAAAAGCCAGCAGGCGCGTCGTTTCCACAATGCGTTCGGTCGACAGGGGTACCCACGTCGATTCAGAGGTCTGTTCGGCCAGCAGCAAGAGTTCTGCACCGCCCAGAAATGCCTTTTTTTGGACCTTGGCCAGGTACTGCATGAGCTGTCGAGCCTATACCCTATGGCACGAGTATACCCGGTGAACTCTAGATTATGAGCCTTGCCGCCCTGGCCCCGCCTCGGCGATAGGCCCAGGTCACTGCCGCACAAAAAAACCGCTGAATCTAGGCAGCGGCATCGATCGTCAATAAATTTCGGGTTCGGCCTGGGGAATGGCGAAGTTGGACGGATCGTTGAGATAGCGAATGGTGTCTTCTTCGAGGCGGTGAATCCAGTAGGGTTCGAGGGCGTCGGAGTGGCGAAGGGCGGCCAGGTACCCTTCAAGGTAGAGGCGCAGATCGCTGGTGCGATAGCCTCGATTCCACTGGTCGACGAAGGCGTCGGTGATCCGCTGGTAGTACCGAATCGCTTTGGCATCCTGAAGCATGGGAGGTTGACCTGTAACGCTGGGTGGCTGGGGGAAGATCTCGCTCTAGGTTTAAATTTTCCACCAAGGGGTGAAAAACTTAATCGGTTTCTTAACGTTCCTTTATAGGTCTCTTTATACCCTTTTTCCTGATCCCCTGAAAGTGTGGTTTATGACACTATCCAGCCATGGACTCCCCAGGGGGAATCGAGCTGGCTGGCGGCTGAGAAAGCACGGTCCCGTAGGCGGCCAGGGTCCGGTGAGCGATCGCGTCCCAGTCATAACTAGTTTGAGCATATACCTGGGCCTGCTGCCCCCGCAGCTGTCGCTGGGCAGAAGTTTGCAAGGCTTCCGCCAGGGATTGAGCCACACTCTCGACGCTCAGGTCGCACACCCAGCCGCTGCCGCTAGCAACGATGTCGGGCCAGAGGTAAACCCCCTTCGACACCACGACGGGGACCCCTGCGGCCATCGCCTCCGCCACGGCAATGCCAAAGTTCTCGTAGTAGGAGGGCAGCACAAACAGGTCGGCGGTTTGCAGCAGGGCGGCTTTGGTGGGGCCGGTGACAAAGCCGGTCAGCGAGGTGCGATCGCCCAGGGGAGAGGCCCGAATGCGATCGCCGACCGCAGCCTCATAGTCGGGGTCCTGGGGATTGCCGCCCGCCAACACCAGGTGAAAGTCTATCCCCTGGGCCATGACCCGCTCCAGGGCCGGCAGCAGCAGGTCCAGCCCCTTCTTGGGATCCAGGCGGGAGAGGTAGAGCACCAAGGGACGTCGGAGAGGAATGCCCAACTGCGCCAGTATCCTCTGGCGCTCCTCGTCGGATAGCGCCGGGGGCGGTGTTACCCCCAGGGGAATCACCCAGGACGGCGGCTGCGTTCCAAACCGATGGGACACCTCCGCTTCAATCGGGCTGGTAAAGTGCAGCGCCGCCGCCCCGGCCAGATTGGGCGCTTCCAGCAGGCGACCGTAGATCTGCTTGAGTCGCTTTTTTTTCTGCAAGTCAGCCGGGTCGAGGGTGCCCAGGGGCCGCAGCACGTAGGGCAAGCCCTGCCACCGGGCCACGGTCGCCGCTGCCGTACTCAGCGGCGAAAACAGCGCGTGAATGTGGGCCAGATCGTACTCGTGGCCGTGCCGATACAGCCAGCTCAACAACCCCACCGAAAATTTATACCGCCGCCAGGGCGAGCAGGGGAAATAGCGCACCGTGTAGTTGTCTTCTGCCACGGGCACCCCGAGGGGAACCGCCAGCGGCGGCTGCCCGGCGTCGCCGTTGGCATTGGTAGTGAGGATGGTGACCTCGGCTCCCGCCGCCGCCAGACCATGGGCAAACCCCCGCACCATCTGGCTGGGGCCGCCGTAGATGAGGGAGATGGAGGGGATGATTTGGAGGACGCGCATGGGGGAGGGGTGAGGGGATGGGGGGATGGGGGGATGGGGGGATGGGGGGATGGGGGGATGGGTGAAGGGGAGTTAAATGGCCTCACCTCCTCACTTCCTCACCTCCTCACCTCCTCACCTCTCCCACACCGATCTCGCCATAAAACTCCAGCAGCTGCTTCGCCAGCGCTCGGTTGGTGTAGTAGCTCATGGCGCGGTGGTAGCCGCTCTCGGCGATCGCCTGTCGGCGGTCGGGGTTTTCCATCAGCAGGCGTAGGTGCTCGGCGAGGGCGGGGACGTTGCCTTCGGGGAACACCAGGCCGGCCTGGGCGATGACGTTGGGAATTTCGCCGGAGTCGGAGCCGATGACGGGGACGGCGCAGGCCATTGCTTCGATCAGCACGTGGCCGAATTGTTCTTTCCAGCCGGTGGCGGTGAGGGTTTTGAACTGGTCGGTGGTTTCAGAGGGTAGCACCAGGGTGTGCATGAGGTTGATGTAGTGGGGCACCTGGTCGTGGGGAATGCCGGTGACCCAGCGCAGGCGATCGCCGATGCCCGCCGCCTCAGCCCTGGTTTGGATGCGATCGCGCAGCTCGCCTCGGCCTACCAGCAGCCACACCCAGCGCTGGGGCAGATCGCCCAGAGTGGCCAGGGCGTTGCAGAGGGTGAGCAGCCCTTTTTCTTCGACAAAGCGACCGCAGTAGCCCACCACAAAGGCCTCGCTGGGCATATCGAGGGATGCCGCCAACTCCGGCTGGGGCTGGGGCCGAAACAGGGTTTCGTCCACCCCAAGCTGGGGCATGACCCGGTAGGGGGCACAGTAGCCCCGCTGGCGCAAAATATCGGCCCCATCCTGGTTGCCCACCACCAGCCCGTGGGTGTGGCGCAGGTTGTAGGCCTCCAGAGCAGAGATGGGAAACTTGAGGCGGTAGGGCAAATTCCACCAGGTGAAAAAGACATTTTTGGCCCCCAGCCCCAGCCAACGATTGAGGGTGATGGTCTGGGCGTAGGCCAGCGCCCTGGATCCCTGCTCCACCTGGATGATCTGGGGCCGGAACTGGCGCAGCAATTGCACCAGGTCGGGGCCAAAGGTGAGCAAGCCCTGGTTGTTCTGGCTCAGGTTGCCGAGGGGCTGCACCCGAAAGTTCCCCTCCTGAAGCGGCTCTGATACAATCAGCCGATTTTGCACTCCACCGGGTTGCCAGCGGCGGGGCACCCCCACCACTACCTCAAGATTGGGGGAGAGCTGAGCCAGGGCGCGCAGCTTTTCGCGGTTGAGGTCAACGATATAGGTATGGCTGAGGACAAGCACGCGCATGGTAAGCGGCACTCCGGGGGAGGGGGCAAGTTTAGGATGCCCAGGGGACGATCCGGGTCAGCCAGGTAACGTAAGTTAGATTTTAGGGCGTTGCTGAATGCAAGTATGATATGCCCCCCAATTCTGGGGGGAGTCGAAATCTCAAAGTCCCCCAGAATTGGGGGATTTAAGGGGGCGATGAAAGGCTGTTAAGTTTACAGATTCATTACTCAATTCAGCAATGCTCAAGTTTTTGACTGTAGCAGGGGGCCATGTCCCCAGCGCAAGGGCCATCGCTATAAGAGGTAAGAGAATCTGTAGTGGTGGTCGTTGGTGGGAGGGCTTAGCACTTTTTGGGCTGGCCGTAGCGCACTGGGCCTCTGGCGGTTTGGGGGTCAACGATTTGCCCCCGCTGAGTCACAACGACGCGCCCCTCCTCTGCCAGGGCCTGCCCAACTTCCCGAACTGCGGGCATCAGGCTGCGCCAGTCGTTGGCGCGCAGGGCACGGGCGACCTCGGAGGGGCAGATGGTTTTGTCGGGGCCACGCTGGGCGATCAGGTCCAGCAGGGTCGCCCGGATGTGCTCCGCCGCCAGGGTCATGGTTAGTGGGTCAAAAAGTCGCGCATCAGGGCGTTGACCTGCTGGGGGCGTTCTTGCTGCACCCAGTGGCTGCAATGGGGAATGTAGTGCAGCTGCAGATCGCGGACGTAGGCGTCGGTGCCGAAGCTGAGTTCTTTGCCCAGGGCGGCATCGTCTTCGCCCCAGATCATCAGGGTGGGGACGTCGAGTACGCCCCAGGACTGTTGCAACTGGCCGCTGAGCACAGCCGCCCGGTAGTAGTTGAGCATAGCGGTGAGGGCACCGGGTTTGGCGGCGGCGGTTTTGTAGGCATGCAGGTCGGCATCGCTAAAGACGGTCTTGTCGATCGCCATCCCCCGCAGGGCCTGCTCAATTAGCCAGTAGTCGCCCGCTTGCAGCAGCAGTTCGGGCAGCAGCGGCAGCTGAAAGAGGCCAATATAGGAGCTTTTGAGCAGTTGCTGGGGGGTACGCAACCCCTCGGCAAATTTGGCTGGGTGGGGAATGTTCAGGGTGATCAGCGACTGGAGTCGTTTGGGGTAGGCGTAGGCAAAGGCCCAGGCGATCGCGCCGCCCCAGTCGTGGCCCACCAGCACCATGCGATCGTAGCCCAGGGCATCCATTGACCCCCGGACATCTTCAACCAGGACATCCAGGCGGTAGGCCTCAACGCCGTCGGGTTTGTCGCTGTCGTTGTAGCCGCGCAGGTCGAGGGCAACGCAGGTATAGCGGTCGGCGAAGGCGTTGAGCTGGTGCCGCCAGGAGTACCAGAATTCTGGAAAGCCATGCAGAAACACGATCAGCGGCCCCTGGCCCTGGCTGACGTAGTGCAGGCGGACGCCGTTGGTGGTCAAGAAACCGTGCTGTGGGCTGACCGCTGTCGCCATGACATCTCTAAGCTCACTCTGTTTCCTTACCTATAGTGCGGCCCTGGGGATAGGGCAAACGCATACTCGAGATGAGAATATTAAGACTCATTTCTAGGAAGTGAGTTATGTGTTCTGCCCAGCCCCTATCGCCGTTAATCGAGCATTTTCAAAGCGATTAAGGCCATTTCTGGGTGACAACCCTGGAAATTACCTAAGGCCCCGCTAGAGCAATCCAGCGGGGCTTTTGTCTTGGATGGGAGAACGGGTTAGAGGGATTGGGTCAGCTCCAGGGCCTGGTCGAGGGCGGCGGTGGCTGTCTCGCGGTTTGAGTCGCCAAACCAGCCTCGGGCCGCGTCGGTCAGGGTAGCGATCGCCCCCCGCACCCCCCCTCGCCGGGCAGCGGCTGGGGGGCCATAGCTCTGGGCGATCGCAATGAAGGCCTGGGCCCGGTAGGTTTGGTCGCCGATGGACTCGGCCACCTGCAAGGCCAGGTCGAGCTGCCGCTGCTGGGCAAATTCACGCGCGATCGCGGGCCGCAGCCACTCAACGGGCTGGGCCGCGATCGCCTGGTCGGCCTGCCCTGCCCTGGCTTGGGCGATAGCCAGCTCAGAATCAAAGCCCTCTAAACCATTCGCCTGCACAATCTGCCAGGCCTGGTCGGGCTGCCCCGCCTCCAGATAGCCCAGGGCCACCTCGGCAAAAATGCCCTGCACCTGCTCAGCCTGCACCAGCGCCCAGGCCTGGTCGGGCTGCTGGTTGGCCAGGTGGTACCGGGTAATTTCCACCAGGGCGGTATTGCGGCGGCTGCCGCTGGCCTGCGCCAGGGCTACCGCAGCGGCTAGATCCCCGGCCTCGGCCTGGGCGATCGCCATCTGCTGAAAGGCTAGCTCTCGCTCTATCCCCGGCTGGATGGCCTGGACAATGGGGCCATTGATGCCATGGGCACTCAAACCGCCATTGCTCACCAGATTATCGAAGGCGGTGGCGACTACATCTTGAGCCTTAAAGGCAATCAGGGCAACATTCACGAGGATGTCGAGCAGGTGTTTACCTGGGCGCGGCAGCAGGACTTTAAGGACATCTCCCACGAGTTTCATCAGACCATCACCCCTGGGCACGGGCGCATCGACATCCGCCGCCACTGGTTGCTCGATGGGGTCGAGCACCTCATCAACGCTGAGCGCTGGGTTGGCTTAAAACGCGTTGGCCTCGTGGAGGCTGAACGCCGTATCCTCGGTCAACCCCCGACCATTGAGCAGCGCTACTATCTCGTTAGTTTTGACGGCGATGTCCAACGCTTTGCCCAAGGGGTGCGCAGCCACTGGGGTATTGAAAACCAGCTCCACTGGGTGCTCGATGTCGCCTTCCACGAAGATGCCTCTCGAATTCGTAAAGACCACGCCCCCGCTAATCTGGCCGTCGTCCGTCACATCGCCCTCAATCTGCTGCGTCAGGACGCTTTTGCCAAAGGGGGTATCAAGGCTAAACGCTTGCAAGCAGGATGGGATAATGACTACCTAATTCGGCTACTCTCCTCCTGAGTATGCGTTTGCCCTAGCCCTGGGGACCAGGACGGAATGCACCCTGGGGAATATATCCAACGGCCCGAGCCCAGACGTCAGGTAAACGTGAAGATTTAATTTTATTTTCATCAAAATAAACCGGACTTTCGCCGTTAGGCCCTGTAAAGAGTAGAAAGCAACAAGCTTCAAAGGGATTGTTGGCGGTCTTGAATCAGGCTGTTTGGGGACGCCATCCCGGCAATTTGCATCAATCGTCAGCCCCACAGAGCTCTGGCCAGGTTGTCAGAACGGTAGCGGTACGGATCTGCCCAATGGCCCTAGCAGGGCTGGCGATCGCCGTTCCATGCCGCAACGACCCTTGGGAGTTGCCCCTCGTCACGTTCCTTGCACTGGTTCCTGAAATGAATTCACTAGATGACCTCACGCTGATGCAGTGGTTTGTCTCGGGGGATGCCACCCTGGAGGCCAATCAGTCACTGCGAATTCAGCCCGCCAGCAATTTGCGCCAGCTGTTTACCCGCCGGGGCCTACTGTTGGCCACCGCCTACGATGCGGCAATGCCACCGCGTATAGAGGTGCGCCCCGGTACCGACTACACGGAGGTGCTGCACCAGATTCTGATCGACCATCACTTTATCCCCACGGGAGCGGGAAAGCACCGCCAAGTTTTGGACTATGCCCACTATCCTATTCCGGAGGGCTACCGCATTGTCTACGGGCAGGCTCGCCAACTGTGGAAGCTGTGGTGGTCCCACGCCAGCCGATTGCGCGATCGCCACCTGCAGCTGGACCTGTTTGTGCTGGTCCAACATCAGTGGTACCCGGTGCGTGAAATTGCCCTCAACAGCGGCACCCTGTACATTGAGACGCTGCGGGGGGAAACCGTGCACCACGGCGATGACATGATGGTCTGGCTTGAAAAAGAGGAGGCTGAAGAGGTTGAAAAAACCCAATTTTGGGCTCCACCCCCGGTAGCGAAACCAGCTTCAGCCACCCCGGTACCGATTCAGCACTCGTCTTTGCCTCCCGCTGCGCCGCCTTCATTTGCTCCCGTGAGCGCTGTCCCCCAGGCCTCGGTGGATGCATCACTGGCCCCGATTGTTTACACAGTGGATGGCAAGATCTACGTCCAGACTGCTGTAGGGTTGGTTATCGTCGAAGGCGACAACCTCAAAGCCTACAAGTTGGCGCCCCGCTCTGTTGCGGTAGGGGCACGCCAGCGTGGCTAAACCACGCCACTAAACAAATAGACGAGGGGGCAGCAACCACAGCAGCGTGCCGCGACCGTACTCGACCTGGGCCCAGGCGGACACCTCAAACTCCAGACAGGCCATGGCGGCAGTGGGCATCGTCGCCGCACCACCCCCCATGAAGTAGGAAATGGCGTCGGACCAGGTGGGCTGGTGGCCGACCAGCATGGCGGACCTGTAGTGGTTTGGCAGCCGATGAATCACCCCCAGCACCTGCTCGATCGAGGCTTCGTAGAGCTCGTCGGTGACCTCCTGGGGACAGCGCCAGCCGCCGGCCTCGGTGGCGAGTTCCAGGGTGGTGCGAGCCCGCACCGCCGACGAGGTGATAGCAAAATCGGGGACTTTACCCGCCGCCGCCAGCAGTTTGCCCATGGTTTTGGCGGCGGTAATACCCCGCTCGGCCACGGGGCGATCGCGATCCCGGCCAGAGCCGGCACTCCAGTCTGATTTACCGTGACGAAAGAGAATCAGGTGTTTGGTCATAGGGGGGCTGAATCGGTGCTCTGGCAATGCCCAGGCGTTGCCCTGGGACAATTTTCCTTGCCTACCTTAGGAGATTGCTCCGGTGAAAATCAATGCTACCGATAAATTTTCCGTGATATGCCTACCCATCAGGATGCCGCCCGCATGGAGAGGCCGATGCGCTTGAGCTTGGGGTCGACCTCCAGCACCCGCACCGTTACCACCTGGCCCACCTTGACAATGTCGTTGGGGTCGCTGACGAAGCGATCGGCCATCTGCGAAATGTGCACCAGCCCGTCCTGGTGAACCCCGATATCGACAAAGGCCCCAAAGTTGGTGACGTTGGTGACGCTGCCCTCCAGGGTCATTCCCGGCTTCAGGTCGGTGATGTCGTTGATGCCCTCCTGAAAGCGGGCGTAGGTAAACTGCTGGCGGGGGTCCCGACCGGGTTTCTCCAGCTCCTGCAAAATGTCGCGCAGGGTGAGTTCGCCGGCGGTGGCGGTGGTGTATTTCTGAATGTCGAGGCGCTGGAGCCGGTTGGCCGCCTGGGGAAGCTGGGTGACCGGTATGGCCAGGTCGGCGGCGATCGCATCGACGATGCCGTAGCTCTCCGGGTGCACTGCCGTGTTGTCCAGCGGGTTTTTGCCGTTGCGAATGCGCAAAAAACCCGCCGCCTGTTCGAAGGCCTTCGGCCCCAGTTTCTTCACCTTGAGCAGGTCGCGCCGCGACTGAAAGGCTCCGTTGCTGTTGCGAAATTCGACGATATTGTTGGCCACCGCCGGAGTTAGCCCCGACACGTAGGTGAGCAGCTCACGGGAGGCCATGTTCAGATCTACCCCCACGTAGTTAACGCAGCTCTCGATGGTCTCGTCGAGCTTTTGCCGCAGCCGCTTTTGGTCGACATCGTGCTGGTACTGGCCCACACCAATGGACTTGGGGTCAATTTTCACCAGCTCCGCCAGCGGGTCCTGCAGGCGACGGGCAATGCTAATCGCCCCTCGCACCGTCACATCCAGGTCGGGGAACTCTGCCGCCGCCACCTCACTGGCCGAGTAGATCGAGGCCCCCGACTCATTCACGAACACCTTTACGGGCGGGTTCGACAGGGTTTTGAGCACCTCCCCCACAAAGGCGTCGGTCTCGCGGCTGGCGGTGCCGTTGCCGATCGCGATCAGCTCGATGTGGTGCTTGCGAATCAGCCCGGCCAGGGTTTCGGCGGCCTGCTGCCGCTGCCGGGCCGACTGGTGCGGAAACACCGTCTGGTATTCCAAAAATTTGCCGGTGCCATCTACCGCGGCCACCTTGCAGCCGGTGCGAAAGCCCGGGTCTACCCCCAGGGTGGGCTTCATCCCCGCCGGGGGCGATAGCAGCAAATTCTTGAGGTTGGCCTCAAAGGTCTGAATCGACACCTCATCGGCCCAGGCTTTTTTCTCCGTCATCACCTCGCTGGTCAACGAGGGCTTCATCAGACGGCTGTAGGCGTCCTGGATCAGGGTGCGGTAGAACTGGCGAACCTCGGGCACCGGGGTTTTGATCAGCCGCTTTTCGAGGTGGTGCAAAATGGGCTCTGGCTCGACCTCCAGCCCCACTTTGAGAATGCCCTCTCGCTCGCCCCGCAGGAGCGCTAGCAGGTTGTGGGAGGCGATCGCCCGCCCGGTCGCCCGGTAGGCCCGGTACATTTCGTACTTGGTGGTGCCCTCGGGGTGGTCTTTTTTGATGCTGGCGGTGAACTGGCCCTGCTGGAGCAGGCGATCGCGCACGTACCGCCGCAGTTCGGCCCGCTCCGCCACCTGTTCCGCCAAAATATCCGCCGCCCCCTGGAGGGCATCACTGACCGACATAACCCCCTGGTCTGGCTTCACAAACGCCTGCGCGGCCTGACTCAGATTTGCCTTGCGGCCCGACAGGTTTAACGCCTCAATCTGCTGGGCCAGGGGTTCCAGGCCCTTTTCCTTGGCCATGGTGGCGCGGGTGCGGCGCTTTGGTCGGTAGGGCAGGTAGAGATCCTCCAGCTCGGTCTTTTGCTGGCAGGCCAGAATTTTGGCCCTGAGGTCGGCGGTCAGCTTACCCTGGGCGTCGATCTCCGTCAGCACCGTCTGCCGTCGATCCTCCAGTTCGGTCAAGTACTGGTGGCGTTCGGCAATCTGCCGCAGCTGCACTTCGTCCAGGTTGCCGGTGCGCTCCTTGCGGTAGCGGGCCACAAAGGGCACCGTGGCCCCTTCGGCAAACAGGTCCAGGCTGGCCTCGATCTGGGCGGGGCGCAGCTCTAGCTCGGCAGCGATGGTCCGGGCAATAGTCGTCTGGGCAGTGGTCGTCATAGAAGGCTGATCTACTCTCCGTTCTCCTGCCAGAATAGGAGAAAATCCTCAACTGATGTCACGCCCCAGAACCTGAAACCTGCATTGATAACGTGCCCCATGGCTAAGGCTACCGCCGATCGCTTCTTTGTTGCTCTACTGCCGCCCCAGCCATTGCAGGCGGAGATTACAACCATCAAGCAGGAGATCTGGCAGCGCTTTGGTAGCCAAGCCGCCCTCAGGTCGCCGCCCCACATCACTCTGCAGCCGCCTTTTTTGTGGCCCCAAGGCGACGTGACCAGGCTAGAGCAGCACCTGAACGCCTTTGCCCAAACCCAGTTTGCCATTCCGGTTCAGCTCAGGGGCTATAGCGCCTTTGTCCCTCGGGTGGTCTATATCGATGTGGTACAGACGCCGGAACTGATGGCGGTACAGCCCGCGATCGCCGCCCATCTAGAAGCAACCTGCGGCATTGTAGACCGGGTCGGCAAAACCCGCCCGTTTACTCCCCACCTCACCGTTGGCTTTCGAGACCTCAGCCCGGCTGCCTTTCGCCAAGCCTGGGCCGAGTTTGAGTCGCGCCCCTTTGAGGCTGAATTCCTGACCCAGACCCTCACGCTGCTGCGCCACGATGGCCGCGTGTGGGAAATTTTCTCTGGGTTTCCCCTCCAGCCCTCAACCGCTTGACCCAAGGGGAATACGAGATTGTGTAGAAGCCTATACAGAATAGGAATTCCCTTGACATTGCCTCAAACCGTAGCTTACTATACAGAAGTAATCAGAAATTCGTTCATCTCACTTTTCTCCAGTGAAAAAAGTGAGACGGAAGTAGGGGTTAATAGCCCCCGAAGGAACGCGCCCCAATGTTCTGATCAAGCCCTTGATCTTTTTGGAGGCGACCCCATGAAACTTACCTATCGCGGTGTTAGCTACGACTACACCCCCCCCACCGTAGAGTCCAACGTTACCGATGACGCTGGCAAATTCCGTGGCGTAGACATTCGGTTTCGCACCGTCAAAAAAGCGCCGGTCCAAAAACCCACCCTGGACATGGTCTATCGCGGTGTGGCTTACCAGTCCGGTACCCCTGAGATGGCTCCCGTGGCCGAAGCAGCCCCTGTGGTCGAAATCGCTTCCGTAGAGACTCCCGCCCCCGCTGCCGCCGCCACCCTCAATGCCGAAGATCGCGCCCGTATGCGCATGATCAACCGCCATCGCTCCGTGAAGCAGCGCCAGCAGTCAATGCTGGGCCGCCTGGCCACCGAAGCAGGACTGCCTGAAGATGCGGCCAAGTACTGGAACCACATCCAGGGCAAGGTCCACCCCAGCTTCTGGGCCACCTACAGCCGTAGCGGTGGCGCGGCTAGCTAACCGCTGCTATCGCTGGCAAGCGATTAAGGCCATTTCTGGGTGACAACCCTGGAAATTACCTAAGGCCCCGCTAGAGCAATCCAGCGGGGCTTTTGTCTTGGATGGGAGAACGGGTTAGAGGGATTGGGTCAGCTCCAGGGCCTGGTCGAGGGCGGCGGTGGCTGTCTCGCGGTTTGAGTCGCCAAACCAGCCTCGGGCCGCGTCGGTCAGGGTAGCGATCGCCCCCCGCACCCCCCCTCGCCGGGCAGCGGCTGGGGGGCCATAGCTCTGGGCGATCGCAATGAAGGCCTGGGCCCGGTAGGTTTGGTCGCCGATGGACTCGGCCACCTGCAAGGCCAGGTCGAGCTGCCGCTGCTGGGCAAATTCACGCGCGATCGCGGGCCGCAGCCACTCAACGGGCTGGGCCGCGATCGCCTGGTCGGCCTGCCCTGCCCTGGCTTGGGCGATAGCCAGCTCAGAATCAAAGCCCTCTAAACCATTCGCCTGCACAATCTGCCAGGCCTGGTCGGGCTGCCCCGCCTCCAGATAGCCCAGGGCCACCTCGGCAAAAATGCCCTGCACCTGCTCAGCCTGCACCAGCGCCCAGGCCTGGTCGGGCTGCTGGTTGGCCAGGTGGTACCGGGTAATTTCCACCAGGGCGGTATTGCGGCGGCTGCCGCTGGCCTGCGCCAGGGCTACCGCAGCGGCTAGATCCCCGGCCTCGGCCTGGGCGATCGCCATCTGCTGAAAGGCTAGCTCTCGCTCTATCCCCGGCTGGATGGCCTGGACAATGGGGCGAGCCTGCTCCAGATCCCCCAGGCGGGCGTAGGCCGCGGCCACCCGGCCCAGGGCATCGCCCCGGCTGTAGCCGGTATCCTCAGGCAGGGCCTGGGCGGCGGTGAGGGTGGTGGCCAAAATGGCCTCCGCCTGGGGCCTTTGACCTAGCTCGGCCCACAGCAGGGCGGCATCGATGGCATAAATGGTCGGATCGAGGGCATAGGGCTGGGCCGGGAGCGCCTCAATTTGCGGCAGGGTCTGGTCGAGAACCGCGATCGCCTCCGTCCCGGCGTCAATGGCCGCCAGTTCCCTGGCCATCCGCAACCGGGCCAGAATTTGCATCGAAGCGCTCCCCTCCGACGCCCCCAGGGTATTGGTGCTCTCCAGGGCCGCATCCAGCACCTGGCGCGCCAGGTGACTGTGCCCTGCCCCGCGCAGTCGTTCCGCTATGGCCACCAGGGTCAGCGATCGGTAGTCCGTATCCGCTACGGGTATGGTCTGGGCCTGGGCGATCGCCTGGTCGAGTAGCTCAGCCGCCCGCCGCCCCCGCCCTGCCCCCGCCAGGTGCCCCGCCAGGTCCGCCAGGGCAATGGGGTCCCCCAGAGATCGGCCCAGCTCTAGCGCCAGGTCGAGGTGCCCCGCCTCGGCGTATTCGCGGGCCCGGTTCAGCAACGACTCCGTGGGCGAGGTGGCGCTGCTGCTACAGCCGGTATCTGCCTGGCGCTGGGCCGTGGCAATGGCTTCGGCCAGCAGCGTTTGGCCCTGGCGCTCTTGCCCAATCAGCAGGTAGCTCCCCGCTACCTTAGCCAGCGGATTAGCCTGAAAGCACTGAAAAACCATGGCCTGGGTCGATTCCAGGGCCTGATTGGCTACGGTGTTCCATCGCTGGGTATGGTTTAAGGCCGCGTATTCAAAGGCGATATCGGCCAACAGGGTGGCCCTGACATCGGCGGTCTCAATGGTTTGGGCCTGGGCGGGGGAGATAACTATGGCTCCCAGGGCGATCGCTGCCAGGGGAACGGCCAGACAGGGCGAAGGAAAGACCGTACTGTTGACCATGGGGTAGCTCGCAGGGCTGGGTGGGGTTGGTGGTACCCCTGACGCAGGAACCGTGAGCTAGGTTTCGCTGACTAGGTTTCGCTGACTAGGTTTCGCTGATTAGGGGCAGTAGAGGGTGTCGCGGGTGTTGCGCCCGGTCACCGGGTTGGTGCCCTCGGCTACGGCACAGAGCATCTTGTTCACCTTGGGGTCGAGCAGGACGTCGGTAAAGTCGGCCCCGGTAATGGTGGCCTCGCGGAAGTCGGTGCCAAAGGCGTAGGCCCCCTCCAGAATGGCGTCGGTGAGGTTGGCCTGAAAGAACCGGGCTCCGTCGAGGGTGGCGCCGGTCATATCGGCCCCGGTCATGTCGGCGCGGGCCAGGGTGGTATCGAACAGGCGCACGCCGCGCAGGTTGGTGTGGCTCATGTCGGCGTCGGCCATGTCGGCGCGGGTGTAGTCGTTGCCGCGCAGGTCCTGGTTTGACCAGTCAGACTTTCTCAGGTTTTGGCGATCGTAGCTGGTGGCCGCAGCCGGGCTGACCCAGCTAACGCAAAGGGTTAGCACCATCAGCGTGGCTACCAACATTCGGCACAGGCTGGATCGACTGACCATGGCTCCTAAGTACGCTCAAATCCTACATCTTTGAGTCTACAGGTTGAGCTGGGGCAAACCAAGGCCTCCAGCGGTTAGGTCTTGGGGCTTTTCCAGGCGAGGGTAGCGGAATGCTAAGCCTAGACCAGTCTGTAAAGTATACAATCTGGCCCTCATCCCCCAACCCCTTCTCACCAAGGGAGAAGGGGAGCTAGATTCAGAACCCCTCTCCCCTCGGGAGAGGGGCAGGGGTGAGGGTACAAGGTCACAGCTATGGACAGTTATTTCCACGGAGTACCTTAGGCGGCAAACAAGTGGCTAAAATCGCTGTTTTCGGGCAGGTTAAGCTTAAACACCTCACTCAGCACCGTTTCTAGCTCGGCGGCATTGGCAAGACGGCGTTTTTCGGTGGTTCCCGCCAGAGAATGGGTGGTGAGTTCGCTATTGCGCAGGCCGTAGCGGCGTTCGCCATCGACCCGAGCCGCAATCAGGGTGTTGACAAACAGCGAGGTGGGGTGGGTGGACACATGCCAGTTGCTCACCCCGTAGTCGCAGGGATACTGGGGTTGCAGGTCAAACTGGTACAGCGGTTTCCAGGTTTCGGCCAGCTGCACCTGAAGCGTATACAGCCCCTCGGTCTCGACCAGCCGAAAGCGCTCGTGGGGGGTCTCCTGCACCAGGTTGGGCACCAGCCGCAGTGGCGCGGTCAGGGTCAGCCCGCCAAAGCCCACGTCGGCGATGTGGGGTTCGCCCGCAATCTCCACCAGCAGCACCATATGACTGCGGGGAGTAACGGTGTCGGGGGGCAGGTTCCACAGCACCCTGGCCCCCAGCCCGGTGAACCTGAACCCCAGGGTGGTGAGCACCGCCTGCAGCAGTCCGTTTTGCTCAAAGCAGTAGCCACCGCGCCCGCTATACACCAGCTTTTGCACCAGCGCGGGCAGATCGAGGGGCACAGGCTGACCCAGAAACGAGCTGAGGTTTTCGAAGGCGATCGCCTGGGGATGGTGCCAGTGAATGCCCTGCAATGTGGCCAGGGTAGGGGTGCGATCGCCGCTATAGCCAATGCGCTGACAGTAGGCGTCCAGCTCAGCCGCCGCAAGGGGAGTAGCCACAGAATGTTGGTCTCAATATTGGTCTTAACAACAGACTCTCTAGTCTAATCGGTATGGCCGGGAAGGGGGGGCTTCGGGGGCCATTGCGCCAGCGGCCGTTTCGGTGTTGGATTGTTCTGATAACGTCTTTTTGTAATGGGCACCCGTGCCGTTGCCCGCCCCTGCCATGAGCGTCGTTCTCTACAACACCCTGTCTCGCCAGAAAGAACCCCTCGAAACCCTGGAGCCGGGCCGGGTGAAGATGTACTGCTGCGGTGTGACGGTGTACGACTACTCCCACCTGGGCCACGCCCGCTGCTACGTGGCCTGGGACACCGTGCGGCGCTACCTGCTGTGGCGGGGCTACGCCGTCCACTACGTGCAAAACTTCACCGACATCGACGACAAAATTCTCAACCGGGCCAAGACTGAAAACTCCACCATGCAGACGGTAGCCGAGCGCTACACCGCCGCCTATCTCGAAGATATTGCCCGCCTGAATGTGATGGAGGCCGACGAGTACACCTACGCCACTAAAACCCTGGACGGCATTCAGCGATTGATCGGCGAACTGGAAACCAAGGGCTACGCCTACCCCGCCAACGGCGATGTGTACTATGCCGTCCGTAAGTTCGAGGGCTACGGCAAACTCTCAGGCCGCAAGCTCGACGACATGCAGGCCGGGGCCAGCGGCCGGGTAGCGGCGGAGGACTCGATCAAGCAGGACCCCTTCGACTTTGCCCTGTGGAAAGGGGCAAAAGAGGGCGAACCCTTCTGGGAGTCCCCCTGGGGGCCGGGCCGACCGGGCTGGCACATCGAGTGCTCGGCCATGATCCGCGATCGCCTGGGGGACACCATTGATATTCATATGGGCGGCGGCGACCTGGTATTTCCCCACCACGAAAACGAAATTGCCCAGTCGGAGGCCGCCACAGGCCACCCCCTCTCCCGCTACTGGATGCACAACGGCATGGTGAACGTGGGCGGTGAGAAGATGTCCAAGTCCCTCGGCAACTTCACCACCATCCGCGACCTGCTAGATGCCCCCAACGGCCCCGACCCCATGGCGGTGCGGCTGTTTTTGCTCCAGGGCAGCTACCGCAAGCCGGTAGATTTTACCGACGAGGCGATCGCCGCCGCCCAAACGAGCTGGGGTACTCTCCAGGACGGGCTGCGGTTTGGCTACCAGTTTGGGGCCAGGCTGGGCTGGGCCGATGTGGAAGATGGGGCCTTTGGCGATCCGGCGGCCATGCGGATTGACCGGGAGAGCGAACCCGTCCGGGCCTTCCAGACCGCCATGGATGACGACTTCAACACCGCTGGCGGGCTGGCGGTGCTGTTTGACCTGGCCAAGGACCTGCGCCGGACGGGCAATGTGATTACCCACACGGGCGAGGCCGATCGCGACAGTGCCACCCTGCGCCAGCAGTGGCAAACCCTGGTCTGCCTGGCCCAGGTGCTGGGGTTAGAGGCCCAGCCAGAGAGCGGGGAGGCTACTGAATCTGGGCTCTCCGATGGCGAGATTGAAGCGCTGCTGACCCAGCGGCGGGAGGCCAGGGCAGCGAAGAACTTTGCCGAGGGCGATCGCATCCGCGACCAACTCCAGGCCGCAGGCATCACCCTGATCGACAAGCCCGGCGGCGTCACCGAGTGGCACCGCTAGGGTAACCACTGGCGACCCAGGGCCACAAAGAACTCCCGGTGCTGGCGAAACAGGGTGTAGCCGTAGACGGCGATGATGGCCAGCAGACAGAGGTGGGCCAGGGTGCCGTAGGTGCCAATGATGTCGCCGGGAGTCCAGCCGTGGGCATTGATGAGCTGGTTCATATCGCCGTGGTCGGCCTCGCCCCATAGACTGCCAAAGGGAATCGAGGCTTTGCCCCTGGGCACCTGCTGCCACAGCCACAGTTGGCCCCAGAAGCAAAAAGCTGCCCCTACCACTACCGGGAAACGGTAAAAATCCCAGCGGAAATACTCGGGCAGGGGAAAGTAAAAACTCACCATCAGCAGGGCCGACAGGTAAATTTCGCCGCCCACGCCGCCGAAGGAGAGCAGCATGTCGAAGGTGTTGGCGGAAATCAGCCAGGTCATCATGAATTGGAGGATCGCCAGCCCCACCGCCAGCCCCATGGGCCAGCGCTTGCCCTCCCGCCGCCCCGCCCAGTAGAGCAGGCCCAAGAGAACTAGAATGCCGACGTAAACAAACAGCGATCGCCGCGGGTCCACACTGGTCCAGCCGATGGGCAGCGGAATCGCTCGCCGTCCCGCCAGCCAGGCCACGGTGGCGTGACCAAACTCATGGATCCAGATTTTGATCCCCCACAGCAGCCCATTGACGATGGGCATGGCGTTCATCACCATGCCCAGCAGCAGCAGCAGCGGGAAGATCAGCCCGTTGCTGTAGGGGTTGTCGAAGGCCAGAAGGTCGGTGTCGTCTCGGGCAGCCAGGGGAGCCGGGCGGGACCGGGTAGAGGGGCGCGATCGCCGGACTGCCGGTTCCCAATTCCAATCTTCCCCAAGCTTCCCTAGGACCGCTGGTGGGGGCTCCATTGCCGGGGGAGTTTCCAGGTGGGTTTTTAGAGTGGTAAAGGCCCACTTGAGGGGCTCCAGGGCGGCGCGATGGTCCGAGACCGGCCCCAAAGGGCCATCGCCCCGCCGCAGCAACTCCGCCCGCCGCTTGAAGTACACCGCTTCCACCTGGTCCAGGTCTGCCCCCTGGGGCAGACCCAGTTCCCCGTAGGCCCGCACCACCGCCGGGGGCAGGGCGGGCTCGGCCCCCAGGTCCGCCGCCGACCAGGGCCGTTCTGGGGCGGGTTCGGCGGCGGGTGCCTCTGGTTCTGGGGTTGCGGGTTTGGTGGGTACGGGCTCGGGCGATGGGGCCAGATCTGCGGCCAGAGACAGCAGGGCAATTTCCTCGCTCCAGGCGGGTTGGGCAAAGCCAATCTGTTCCCCGTAGAGCTGGAGAATACCCAGGGTGGGCACCTGCAATCGTTCAATCGCCCGGCGCACGTAGGCCACGGTAGCCGGTTGGGCCGGGGCCGGGCTGGCGGTAAACCACAGCCGCAGGCAGTAGCTCTCCCGCTCCCCCCGCACCGTAATCCCCTTGGTTTTTAACGAGCTGTTGAGCAGGGCGACGATGGCCGCCACATCTCCATCCCTAGCCTGCTCCAGTAGTGAGGGTGACGTCATCGGCATTCTGGTGGTAATCGGCGTTGTCCTCCAGGGTACCCAGACCACCCGCCTAAGGAATGCCAGCCCCTAGGAACTGGCGATCGCGGCTTCAGGTGCAACTTCCTTGCCGTTATTGTCGAGGGCCAGGGACTCGTCGAACGCCTGACTGTTGCGAATTGCGCGCTCCAGCAACAGGTTCAGCGCCGTCCGCACGGCAATGATCATTACCAGCCGGGCAATCTCTTCCCACTGGCTCGACAGCATCGTTTTGAGAATACTGGCTCCGACTAGAAAACTCAGCCCCAGCGAGAAGGCATAGCCCATAGCCAGACGACTGCGCTGAAAAGCGGTGGTGGTTTGCGGCCTGAACAGTGACGATCGCAGAAAAATTACCAGAGCCCGAACAATACCCACCGAGATCACAAAGATCGCCAGCAGTTGGCAGGTGCTGATCAAAATTCCGCTCAAGGCCCACACCAGGTCGGCCAGGTTGGTGCCCAGTAGTTGTATGTCCATAGTCTAAATTCTAGAGGCATTCCTCCAGGCACAGCAAAACTCGGCCAGGGCGTTGAGCGGCTGCGGTCAAGCTAAGATCGCTCTAGGGCGTGCCATCGCGATTGGGAGCAAGGATGTTGTCTGGGGGTTTAGTCATTGCAGGCGAGCGCAGCGGCGTGGGCAAAACCACCGTTACCCTGGCCCTGCTGGCCGCCCTGGCGCAGAAATCGGAGCGGGTGCAGTCGTTCAAGGTGGGGCCAGACTACATCGACCCCATGTTTCACCGCCAGGCGACGGGCCGCCCCTGCTACAATCTCGACCCCATTCTCACCTCAGAGACCTACGTGCAGCAGTGCTTTGCCCACCGCTGCCGCGATGCCGAGTTTGCCCTGGTCGAAGGAGTCATGGGCCTGTTTGACGGTGCGTCAGGGCGATCGGATGTGGCCAGCACTGCCCACGTGGCCCGGCTACTGAACCTGCCCGTGCTGCTGGTGGTGGACTGCGGGCGACTGTCGCGATCGGTGCTGGCGATTATCCACGGCTACCGCACCCTGGATCCTCGGGTGCAGATCGCCGGGGTAGTGCTGAATCGGGTGGGCAGCGATCGCCACCTCGACCTGCTCACCGAGGCGATCGCCAGCCTGGATATCCCCATTCTGGGGGTGCTGCGGCGCCAGGATGCGATCGCCCTGCCCGACCGTCACCTCGGCCTCGTTCCCACCGCCGAACTGCCCCAGTTGCCCGACATTCTCGATCGCCTCGCCACCCTCGGCCACACCAGCTTCACCTGGACTGCCCTCATCCCCCTCCTCACCCTTCACCCCTCCCCCTCATCCCCCTCATCTCCCTCATCCCCCCCCCACCTCATCTCCTCATCTCCCCCCACCCCCAAGCCCCGCCTCGCGATCGCCCAGGACGCTGCCTTCAGCTTCTACTACCCCGACAACCTGGACATTCTCACCGCCCTGGGAGCCGAACTGGTGCCCTGGAGCCCGCTACAGGAGGAGCACCCGCCCGCCGATATCGATGGCCTGTACTTTGGCGGTGGGTTTCCTGAGATGTTCGCCGCGGCACTGGCGGCCAACCAAGGGCTGCGAACCCAGCTAAAAGTGCTCCTGCAGGCAGGATTGCCCGCCTACGCCGAGTGCGGCGGGCTGATGTACCTGGCCACCACCCTGATCGACTTGGACGATCGGCCCTGGCCTATGGTGGGGCTGTTGCCGACCACCGTGCGGATGCAATCACGGCTTACCCTGGGCTACCGCAGGGCGAAGGTTCAGCGGCCCAGCGTTTTGTTGGCCGAGGGGCAAACGGTGTGGGGGCACGAGTTTCATCGGTCTCAGACCGACCGGTTGCCAGACTGCCCGGTTTACCAACTCCAGCGCTACGGAGCTGAGCAACCCCACGGGGCCGAGGGCTGGAGTTTGCATCGGGTGCAGGCCTCGTACCTGCACCTGCACTGGGGCGGCTGCCCGGAGGTGGCCCAGGCGCTGGTGACGGCTTGCTCCCGATACCGCCAGAACCGGGAGCAAGCGGCATAAAAACAGCCCCTTCCCCGCCTGGAGAAGAGGCCGCTGACTCGCACTTACCGAATTGCGCGTGACCGATCGCGGTCGACTGCGTCCTAGCTGAAAACCTTACAGGTAGGCCTGGCCCAGCATGGTAGACGCGGTGATGTGGCGCTGGGTTGTCCAGCGATCGTCGCTGGCTGCCTCAGACCCCTGCAGACCGGGTACATAGCCACCGCCCAGAGCCTGGCTCAGCTGCACCAACTGTTCAGAATTCCAGGGTTTGCTGATTTGACGCTTCATAATGCCTCCTTTTCCTTACATAAGCATGGTAACAAAACTGTATTTCCGTATACCAAATACAATGTTTATGCTTTGCATGAGAAGGTTTGATGCATTATCTATCCAGGGAGTGAGGCGGCCCAATTCTGCGTCAACGCCACCCCATTTCCCTGGGCCTGAATTGACTAATCCCCAAAGCCAGAAATGACGGTTTTGGCCGATTCAATCGCTTCAGAAAGAAGAGTGGCGTGCTCGGTTAGGGACGCCGTACCAGCGGCGGGGTCGGCGGTATCGAGGGCCGCTGTATCTTTAGAGAGCAGCGCGATCGCGCCAGAAACCTCTTCAAAAGCTTTTTGCAACTCGTCAAATTTGGTGCCCAGTTGAGCATCAATCGCCTCTTTGAGCTGGGCGGGAGCCCCCTCCAGGGTTGACTTGAATGTAGACGTATCGGCCACCAGGGCATCAAAAGCCGTCGAAGCGGTATCTAGCGCAGTCTTGGAGCTTTCAATTTTTGGATCGAGGGCGGTGGCGCTGGTGGCGGTGGGGGCCGCTGCCGCCTTAGCTAGCTGCTTAGTCAGGTCTTTAGTTACTGACTTAAGCGGCTTTACAGCTTCAGAAAACGAATCTTCCAGGACATCTGAATAGTCGTCTAACACCGTTTCCACAAAATCCTGGGCCGCCTTAGTCATTTTGAGATCCATGGTTTCGCTCACGGTGCCCTTCGGCGCCGCCAGGGCCTGAGACGAGGCCCCAGGTCCGCCCCAACAGACTAGGGTGATGACCAAAACCCCAGCCGCTACCCCTGCGAGGATCCGACCAGTGAGTTGATGCAAATGAGTCAGCATAAACCTGTTCCTAATAACCCTAAAGAACTGTGAACTGTGAGCCGCCAATTAAACGCCACTGCAACGTTTGGCGTCGATGTTACGCAGATGTTACGCAAAAGCTATCTGCAGCAACCGCATAACCAAAACAACCTGGAAAACAGCAAATCCACCTGACCAAAACCCTGAAGTCCTTGCCCTCCCCTCTGACCACAATGCAAACAATTATGGGGAGCAAAACACAGCCTTAGACTCAGGAATTGTGCAGCGGTGTTTCTGTATACAGTCCACAAGCAATTTACACAATCGCCCTGAATTTTTCAATAAGCACACAAAAATCAAAAGACTCTCTCAAGATTTTTGCCCCCTGGCAGGTCCCTATCGTCTTGCACCCCTGGGTAAGCTCAAGTCATCTAGACGGGCTGCAAGCCGCTGCTGGACCCTGATTAGTGCTATGGTATGACCTATATATTCGTCGAAATTTAGGAGTTTAGCTGTGGTTGAGCCGTTGCTGAGTGGCATTGTTCTCGGGTTGATTCCGGTTACCCTAGCTGGGCTGTTTGTGGCTGCCTATATGCAGTATCGCCGGGGCAACCAGTTCAATCTGTAGTAGGTAGACCCAGCGCCAAATAGGCACTGCCCACCGCCGCCTCAACCGAGGCGGCGGTTTTGATTGGTACCGGCATCAGCCCGGCCCGCAGCTGTCCCCAGGTCTCGTTGGCAGCACCGCCTCCAGCGGTATAGATCTGCCGCAGTGGCGAGGCTCCCAGCTCAGCCAGCAGGGTGTAGCCCCGCCGCTCGATGCGGGCCATGCCCAGCAGCAGACCGTGCAAAAATTCGGCATCATCCTCGGGGCGAGGGGTAAGACGGGGGGGGAGATTGGGATCGTTGGTGGGGAATCGCTCTCCCGGTTGGGACAGGGGGTAATAGTCGAGGGTCGTGGGCACCGCAGGGTCGATCTGCTGGCTCAGGGTCGCTAGCGCATCTCGATCGAAGAAGGTTTCGAGCACGGCACCGCCAGTATTGGACGCACCGCCCACCAGCCAGAGGTGGCCCAGGCGGTGGCTGTAGATGCCGTACTCTGCTGCATCGATGCGGCGATCGCTGAGCAGCTTGATCACCAGGGTCGAGCCCAGCGAGGTCACGCCATCGCCAGGGGCACTGGCCCCACTGGCGAGAAAGGCCGCAATGCTGTCGGTGGTTCCGGCCACCACCTGGCAATGGGGCGACAGTCCAAACCGCTGGGTGATCGCGGCTGTCACCGGCCCCACCCGCTCCCCCGGAGCCACCACCCGAGGCAGCACAGCACTCCAGGGCTGCCGCAGCATGTCTGGCGGATAGCCTTGGTTGCCCACGTCATAGCCGAGCTTGAGGCTATTGTGGTAGTCGCTCAGGCCCCACTGACCGTGGATCTGGGCGCTGAGCCAGTCGGCCTGGTGCAGCAGGTAAGCCGCTTGCGACCAGAGATCGGCGGACAGGCTCTGGTGCCACCAGATCAGCTTGGCCAGGCTGGAGGTAGCGCTGGCGGCGGGGCTGTTGGGAGCGATCGCCTTCAGCGTAGCCAGGCTTTCGGGGCAGGGGTGGTTGTAGAGCAGCGGCGGGGTCAGAGCGGCTCCGCTGCGATCGCACAACACCACCGTTCCCGAAGTGCCGTCGATGGCGATTTTTCCGATCTGGGGGGCGATCGCCCCCGGCAGAGCCCCCAGCAGCTCAAACAGCGCCTGTCGCCAGCCCTCAGGGGCGGGTTGAGCGGGGTAGGGTTGTCGCTCCTGCCAACAAAGATGCCGCTGCGGATCGACCACAGCGGCACGCACCCCAGAGGTGCCAAAGTCTAGGCCCAAGGCTAGGGGCAGGTGAGTCACAGCCCAGTGGGCACTACGGATCGCCTCATCCTCAGCCTGGCTTAAATGCTAATTTCACTCAGGGAGCGAGTCATGTAGTCGAAGGGATAGTCCACGACGGAAGGGTCGGTAACGCCGGCCTCCTGCGCCTTGGCCTTCACAATATCCTTCATGATGTTGATGCCGATGACCGTGGGGGCAATGGGCACTCCGAGGGAGTTGTAGGTCTCGCGCAGCCCGGTCAGCACCCGCTCGTCGAGCACATCGGGGTTGCCCGCCACCAGGGCGTAGCTGCCGTAGCGCAGGTAGTAGTCCATGTCGCGCAGGCAGGCGGCATAGCGGCGGGTGGTGTAGGCATTGCCGCCGGGACGAATCAGCTCGGGCACCTGGGCAAACAGCGTAACGCCCGCCTCTTTGACAATGCCCGCCGCGTTGGCGCTGATTACCGCCGCTGCCTTAATGCGATCGAGGCCGCTGTCAAAGTAAGACTTAATCGAGTCGAGGGCGTTGCTATCGAGGTAGCGTCCGGTGTTGTCGTAGGTCCTGATCAGCGTGGTGACAGCGTCCCGCATAGATGGTTTCTCCCAACTCTCACTTGGCAAACAGCATTTTAATAAACGGTTGCAGGCGTGGTGCGCCCACCCCTGGCCAGAGGCTTCAGACTCTACAGCAGCCAGGTTTTATCCTCGAAAGAGTTTACCACGGGGGCTTGGCCCCTGAAGGAGAAGCGCCGCTGGAGCCTCAGCTTTATGAGTGAATTGTTACAAAACAACATGGTCTGTCATGGAGCTTTTGTTGGCTTTCCCTGACAAAAAGTAGTGGCGGATACAAAATCGGCCAACCCCTCTCCCTAGGATGATTCAGATGAGTTGATGCCTGTGAAACCCGCAGCGTCGGTATGCCCGTGTCGATAAACATGGGTATTGCTTGTCTAGTGACGATCTGGGCCATCGCAGTGGGACAAACCAGTTAGTGCTAGGGCATCATCAGCGACGTGTTAAATCGGTTCTCCCGAAGTTTGAACGCTAAACGAGGCTAAGGAGTAGTTCATGGCAACCCCAGCAGACATCCTGAAACGCATTGAGGATGAAGGCATTGAGTTAATCGACCTGAAATTTATTGACATGCCGGGCATCTGGCAGCACCTCACCGTGCACAAGAGCCAGATCGATGAGAGTAGCTTCAGCGATGGGGTGGCCTTCGACGGCTCCAGCATTCGCGGCTGGAAGGCCATCAACGAGTCGGACATGATGATGGTGCCCGACCCCGACACCGCCTGGATCGATCCCTTCATGGCGGAGCCGACCCTGAGCCTGATCTGCACCATTAAGGAGCCTCGCACGGGCGAACTGTACTCCCGCTGCCCGCGCGCGATCGCGACCAAAGCCATTGAGTACCTCAAGTCCACCGGCATTGGCGACACCGCTTTCTTTGGCCCCGAGGCTGAGTTCTTCATCTTCGACGACGTGCGCTTCGACCAGAACGAGCACTCGGCCTACTACTACGTCGACAGTGTCGAGGGTCGCTGGAACACCGGCAAAGAAGAAGTGGGCGGCAACCTGGGCTACAAGCCCCGCTACAAGGAGGGCTACTTCCCCGTCGCCCCCACCGACACCTCCCAGGACATGCGCAGCGAAATGCTGCTGACCATGGCCCGCCTAGGGGTCCCGATCGAGAAGCACCACCACGAGGTGGCCACCGGCGGCCAGTGCGAACTGGGCATCCGCTTCGGTGAGCTGATCCAGGCCGCTGACTGGCTGATGATCTATAAGTACTGCATCAAGAACGTCGCCAAGAAGTACGGCAAGACCGTCACCTTCATGCCCAAGCCCCTGTTCAACGACAACGGCTCCGGCATGCACACCCACCAATCGATCTGGAATGGCGGCCAGCCCACCTTTGCGGGCGATCGCTACGCCGGTCTGAGCCAGACCGCCCTGTGGTACATCGGCGGCATCCTCAAGCATGCCCCCGCCCTGCTGGCGCTGACCAACCCCACCACCAACTCCTACAAGCGTCTGGTGCCCGGCTTTGAAGCGCCGGTGAACCTGGCCTACTCCCAGGGCAACCGCTCCGCCTCGGTGCGCATTCCCCTCTCTGGCGACAACCCCAAGGCCAAGCGCCTGGAGTTCCGCTGCCCCGATGCCACCTCCAACCCCTACCTGGCCTTTGCCGCCATGCTCTGCGCCGGTATCGACGGCATCAAGAACCAGATCGACCCCGGCGACCCGCTGGATGTGGACATCTATGACCTCAGCCCCGAGGAACTGGCCAAGATTCCCTCTACCCCCGGGTCTCTGCTGGATGCCCTCAAGGCCCTGGAAGCCGACCACAGCTTCCTGACCAGCACCGGCGTGTTCACCGAAGACTTCATCAGCAACTGGATCGAGTACAAACTCGACAACGAAGTCAACCCCATGCGTCTGCGGCCCCACCCCTACGAGCTGGCTCTCTACTACGACTGCTAGAGGTAGGAAGCTTGATGGGTTGGGCTGATTTCTGCCTGAGGCAGCGATCGCCTGAATAGGCCATCAACAAAGAGGCTGGGGATCATTCCCTGGCCTCTTTGCTATGTTGACCAGATTTTTTAGTTGGGCCTGATAAGTCAGGGGAGCTGGCTTGGTACCAGGGCAAGCTTGGTTGCCCCAGAGCGATTACACTGGTGAAGGGGCGCAGACCCAGATCCCGTTGCAAAGCAGCTATGAACTTTTTGACAAATTTAATTCCCGGTCGGGCCGAGACGGCCACCCTCCCCAAGCGCAGCCGCCGGGTGCGCGGCATAGAGCTAAAGAGTGAGGCCGAGCTAGAAATTATGCGCGGGGCGGCCCGCATTGTGGCCACGGTGCTAAAGGAGATTGAGGCGCTGGTGCAGCCGGGGATGACCACCGCCGATCTCGATGCCTACGCCGAAAAGCGCATTCGCGAAATGGGGGCCACCCCCAGCTTCAAGGGCTACCACGGCTTCCCGGCCTCAATCTGCGCCTGCATCAATGACCAGGTAGTCCACGGGATTCCCAGCAAGCGCCAGACCATTCGCCGGGGCGACCTGCTCAAGGTAGATACAGGGGCCTACTACAACGGCTTCCACGGTGACTCGTGCATCACCATTGCGGTGGGCGAGGTGTCTGCGGTGGCCAAACAGCTAATGACGGCGGCCGAGGCAGCGCTCTACGCTGGCATTGCCCAGGTGAAGCCGGGGAATACGCTGCTGGATATCGCTGGGGCGATCGAAGACTGCGTCGCCAGCTACGGCTTTGCCGTGGTGGAAGACTTCACCGGCCACGGCGTGGGCCGCAACCTGCACGAGGCCCCCTCGGTATTCAACGTCCGCACCCGCCAGCTGCCCAACGTGAAGCTGCGGCCCGGGATGACCCTGGCGATCGAACCGATTCTGAACGCCGGGTCGAAGCAGACCCGCACGCTGAAGGACCAGTGGACGGTGGTGACGGTGGATCGCAGCCTGTCGGCCCAGTTTGAGCACACGGTGCTGGTCAGCGAGACGGGGTACGAGATTCTGACCGATCGCGCCCAGGTGCCGGTAGCGCTGGCTTCCTAGTATTGGCGGGCAGAAATATAACCACCCTTGCTGTGGGTATTGGGTGTCGGGTGCCAGGTGTCAGGCATGGTTGGCCAACTTATGCCGCAGAGTACTAGGGAAATTGAGGCGTTGCTGGATTCAAGCATGAACTTGAGTAAGGGCAAACGGCCGTTTGCCCCTATGAGAACGCCATCCAGTCCACTAAGTGCCGGTGGCACCAGCCTCCTGCGCCACGTTTTCGATCCTGAGGCAGTCGCTCTGCCCGGCGAGTTCGGTGGCGATAGTGACGGTGAAGGCTCTGGCCTCGCTGGCGCTGGGAAATTGATGGCTGGCAACGGCCTGTAGCGCGCGATCGTCCACCACGCCGTAGCCTGAGCTGCGCAGCACCACGGGCTGGCTGCGGACGGTGCCACTGGGGCTAACCAGTACCCCGGCTTGCACAGGGCCAGGGGGTTCTGAGAGGCAGGCGCGTTGAACAACGGTCACCGCCAAGTCCTCGGGGGCGGGGGCGGGGGTGAGGTCGCTCAGCCCGGTTTCGGTGCGGATGGTCTGTTGCCACTGGCTCAGGTTTTGCTCGTAGGCAGCGGTGGTGGTGGCCTCAGCGGTGTAGGTGACCCGCTGGAGAATAGCGGCCCTCAGCTGCTCGATTCGCTCGGGGGATAGGCTAAGTCCGGCAACATAGGCTCGCAGGCGCTCCCCCAAATCACCTTCAAACAGTGGCTGGCTGGCGGATGGGGCAGATGGGGGAGCCGGGGGGGTGGCAGGAGTGGCAGAGGGCGGGCTGTCCGCCGAAGTACTGGGCGGAACCGCACCATTAGCGCGAGGCGTAGACTGCGTAGTACCCCCGCGGGGCCGAGCGGCGGCAGGGGAGGCCTGGGCTGGTCTTACCGGCGTACTTGGCCTGGTGGGCTGGGGCTGTACTGGCGTGGCGGCTGTACCTACCGTGGCTGGCGCTACGGCTGGGGCTAAAGGGGGCGGAGCGGCCTCGGTGTCAGGGGTGCCTGCCGGAGGTACGCGGGTGATGGCCACGCTATCCTGCTCGGGGTCGGGCGGCGGAATCACGACGTCGGACGACGAACCCGAGGGCAGCATCAGCACCAGGCCGTGGAGGGCCAGCGAGGCCAGCAGCATGGGAGCCAGCAGCTGCCGTAGGGGCCGGGACGGCTTGGAGGCAGTAAAGCGATTGCGGGGAGGAGAGGTCATGCTGGGGGTAGTCATGCTGGCGTAACAGAGCTTTTACTAGCTTACAGGGGAAGAATTTGATTGTTAGGGGAAGGGGCGCGATCGCCTAATAGTCATCCGTGCTTAGCCAACCCTGGGGTCAGTGTTCCAAATGATCACTAGGCCGGTACTGGCAGGGTTACCCACGCCAACTCCAGCCACCGAAATAAAGAGTACAGGCTGGCCCCCCTTCAAGACTTGAAATAGCGTTCGGCCACAGTAGCCCCCCGGCACTTCACTGACCTGAAACTCGGGGGCAGGAAACGTCCGAGGAATATCCTGGCGCTCAATGAACTCAATGTTGCGGGTGAGGAAGCGAACATCGATTGCACCGGGCCGCAGGGCAAAGCGATCGGCGTTGATCTCAGTAAAAAAGCACTGCTGCTCCGCTGCCGACCAATCCTTGATGCCCTGGCGCGTGAGAAACGCCACGCTGGGAAACGACGTGGCCGTAGAGTCAAAGTCGCTATCGCCTGCGCCCCGGGTCAGGCGAGAAAAAATCGCGGTCACCTCCTCGTCCTGCACAAATGCCGCGGGCTGTTCTGGCGGGGCCTCAAAGGCGGCCTCTGTGAACGGTGCAGCCTCAGCCGGGGCCGGGGCTGCTGCCGGGGTGATGGGATACACCTCCGGAATCACCGGCTGGGTTGGGGCCGTCGGGGCTTGGGCCTGGGTGGGCGGCGGGGCCGCCTCCGGGGGTGGGGCGGCGAGGGGTTCGGGTTCGGGCTCGGGCTCAGGGGCGGCGAGGCTACTGATACTCAGCAGGTCGACAAACTCCTCCTCGCTCGCCGCTTCTTCTACCTCCGGCGCTGGGCTAGAGGGCAGCGGTGCCAACAACAGCAGCCCATGGGCCAGCACCGACAGGCCAAATAGCGGTGCCAACAACCGCTTGAGCTGGGCCCAGCCCTTGAGGCGGCGCGGCTTTGGCGGCGGTGGGGGCCAATCCGGCTGGGGGGCTGGCAATTTTACGGATTCCCCGAGGGTCATGGGCGTAGTCATCGTCGTGGCAGTGTTTTGTGAAATTTGGGGTCTAAGGACTAGCTACCGCAAAGCCCCTGGGAATGAGCTGGCTTCCCAAGGGCTAAAAGTAGGAGTGCGAAGCGATCGCACTCCTAGAAAGCAGCCTGACCTCTAGAGGCCAGCGCGAATGGCGGTGTAGCGCTCGGAGGGCAGGGCCACATAGCCAGTCTCAGGCACCAGTTCTTCGGCGTTGTCAAGCATGAACTCGACGAAGGCACGAACCTGGGGGTTGTTCTCAAAGCTGCTCTTCTTCACGTAGAAGTAGATGGTTCGAGACAGGGGAGTGTAGGTGCCATCTAGCAGGGTTGCTTCGCTAGGCCGCACACCGTTGACCGCCACAGAGCGGAGGGTGTCGCGGTTTTCTTCGTAGTAAGCGTAGCCAAAGTAGCCGAGGGCGTTGACATCGCGGGCTACGCCGAGCACCAGGATGTTGTCGTCTTCGCTGGCGGTGAAGTCGGCCCGGCTAGAGGCGGCTTCACCAACAATGTAGGTGGTGAAATAGTCGAAGGTGCCGGAGTCAGTGCCGGGGCCAAACAGGTTCAAAGGCGCGTTGGGCCAGCTGGGGTCAATCTGGTTCCAGCGAGTGATGCGGCCTTCGGCAGCGGGTTCCCAAATTTGCTTCAGCTGCTCAACGGTGAGGCTAGTGGCCCAGGTATTGTTGGGGTTGATCACCACAGTCAGAGCGTCGAAGGCGATGGGCACTTCCATGTACTCGATGCCAGCAGCTCTACAAGCTTCGACCTCGGATTCGCGGATCGTACGAGAGGCTCCGGTGATGTCTAGCTCGTCATTGCAAAACTTGCGGAAGCCACCGCCGGTACCTGACACCCCTACGGTGACCTGGGTGCCACGGCTTGCGGCCATAAATTCTTCGGCCATCACTTCAGAGATGGGAAAAACGGTGCTGGAACCATCAACCGTTATGGAGCTGCCACTCTGGGAAAAGGCGCTGGGTGCCGCTACTCCAGCGGCGATGGCGGCAGTAACTACCCCGGCTAGCGCATAGCGATTAAATTTTTGTCGGCTCAACATACAACACTCTCCGTGGCGTTCTAAAGAGATTCAAATTCGCCATTCATGAGCGTAGAGTACAAAGCCTAAGACGGGTTGATAGGATAAATAAGCGATGGCTTAGCGAAGATTAAGAAAAGATTAGCTAGACCTTGAAAATTAACTACGTCCATAGATCAGTCGATATTGACAAAAAATATGAATGTATGTGCTTGCCCTTGGGGGAGGTCTTTCGGCATGTGGAGTGGCGATAGAGCCTGATCGTCTCTTGATTTTGTGGGATTTAGATGACATGCTGAGTCAATTCAAAAAGGCTGATATTGAGTTCGAGAGCGAGCGCTCAGGGGCAAAATTAAGGCCTGATTAATAGGAAGTTAAGGCGTAGCCGTTCCTGTTTTAAGGGGTAACTAAAAATTTCAATTTTGGTGAGCAGAATGGGCGATCGCGGTTTAGCGTACTAGATATATCTTTTATTGCCCCCTGCTCTGGGGGATTTTTCCAATGTCAGCCGAGTCTTTATCTCCGGTCGATGGGTCTCCGCCTCGAAAAGATGACCTGTGGCGACCCAACCGCGATCGCAGCCGTCGGGTCGAAGCAATTGTCCGCGCTGTTTGTTTTGTCTTTGCCGCCATCTCCATCGTCACCACGGCGGGCATTGTGATGACGCTGATTTTTGAAACCGTGGCTTTTTTTGCAGACCCGTTCTTTCGCCAAGACCTTTGGGTCGAGCAACTGCCCAACCTGCTGCCCAATGTCTCCGAGACTGAATTACAAAGCCTGGGCGATCAAATTCAGGCGGCAGATCCGAAGGTGGTGTTTGACCAGGCTGAGGCCTTGGGAGTCCCGCCCCCTAGCCAGGCGGCGGGAGCGTTCCACGCCCTACGGCGGTTCTTCACTGACAACCGCTGGACGCCGCTGTTCAATGACGGCGGCTTTGGTATTTTTGTGCTGGTCAGCGCCACTCTGCTGACCAGCACCATTGCCATGACGGTGGCTATTCCCCTGGGGCTGCTGATCGCAATTTTCTTAAGTGAATACGCCGCCCCGCGGGTGCGCCAGGTGCTCAAGCCCATATTAGAACTACTGGCGGGGGTGCCCTCGGTGGTGTTTGGCTACTTTGCTCTGCTGGCGGTGACGCCCTTTTTGCAGGGGTTAATCCCAACTTTGCAGGGGTTTAACGCCCTCAGCGCGGGCATGGTGCTGGGGGTGAGCATCCTGCCCCTGGTGGCGTCGCTGAGCGAAGATGCTATCAGCGCCGTGCCCGAAGAGCTGCGCCAGGGCGCGTTTGCCATGGGAGCGACTAAGCGCGAGACCATTCAAGCCGTGATCCTACCAGCGGCGCTCTCAGGCATTGTGGCATCGGTTATTTTAGCGACCTCGCGGGCGGTGGGCGAAACCATGATCGTCAGCTTAGCGGCGGGGCAGAGTCCTCAGTTCATCGACGGCAATTTCAATTTCATCAACCCCTTTGTGCCGGTGATGACCATGACCGCCTTCATTGTGCAGGTCAGCCTGGGCGACACGCCCCACGGCACCCTGCCCTACAAAACTATTTTTGCCGTGGGCATGATGCTTTTTCTCATGACTCTAGCCTTGAACATTGTCAGCTACTGGTTTGTGCGTCGCTTTCGGGAGAAGTATGATTAATGGCCACCTCACCGTCTGAGTTTGTCACCCCGCCCCCGGTGGTGTTGGAATCGCAGGAATTTGCGGGCAACTTGCCCCGACGCTACGCTACCGATCGCCTGTTTCAGATTGCCGCCTGGGTGGCAACGGCGATCGCCATTGCTGTGCTGGGCTGGCTGTTGTACGACGTACTCAACCAGGGCTGGGGCCGCCTTGACTGGCAGTTCTTCACCAGCTTTCCCTCTCGAAAGCCCGAAAATGCAGGCATTGTGGGAGCGCTGGCGGGCACCTTTTGGGTCATGATTATTGTTGCCTTGGTGGCTTTTCCGGTGGGGGTGGGGGCAGGGCTGTATCTGGAAGAATTTTCTGACGACACTTGGTTTACCCGCCTGATCGAAATCAACATCAGCAACCTGGCCGGGGTGCCATCCATTATTTACGGACTGCTGGGGCTAGCGGCTTTTGTGCGGCTGCTGGAGCCAATTACCGGCGGGCGCTCCGTGCTAGCGGGGGCGCTTACCCTAGCGCTGCTGGTGCTGCCAATTATTATTGTCGCCACCCGCGAGGCGCTGCGGGCTGTACCCGAGGGGATGCGCCTGGCGGGGCTGGCTATGGGCGGTAGCCGCTGGCAGGTGGTATGGGACCACGTGCTGCCCGCCGCCCTGCCCGGCATTCTCACCGGAGTGATTTTGGCCCTGTCGCGGGCGATCGGCGAGACGGCACCGCTGATCGCGATCGGGGCACTCACCTTTGTGCCCTTTACCCCTGGCTGCACCGAAGGGTTTCCGTTCTTCAACCCTTTCGACCTGGCCCGCTGCCCAATGAATGTAGTGCAAAGTCCGTTTACGGTGCTGCCAATTCAGATCTTCAACTGGGTTAGCCGCCCTCAGAAAGCATTCCACGAGAACGCTGCCGCCGCCATTATTGTGCTGATGACAGTGCTGATACTAATGAACAGCGTCGCGATCGTCCTACGCAGCCGGTTACGACAGCGGCGATCGTAGGCAACGCGGCGTTGCTGAATGCAGGTGTAATATGTCCCCCCAACCCCCCAATTCTGAGGGGATCGAAATCTCAAAGTCCCCCAGAATTGGGGGACTTTGGGGGCGATGCAAGGATGTTAACCAGAACCCCAGCGGCTGCTCCGTGAACCCCTGGCTTTTTATATCGATGGCCATTTGCGCATAGGACATTGGCCTCCTCTGGTGATGCATTGCGGCTGATCGAGGCGATCGGAGTGGTGCCGAACAGGGGGTGGCCGCGAATGCAACCTACGATCATTAAGGCGCTATACCTGGTCAATCTAAAAAAGCAGCGCTTCTTTAGAGCCTGACAGGATCCAAGAAGCACTGCTCTAGGGGATTGGCCTACATTCCCTGGGGAACTTGGCCTAATTCAGCCAGTGATTTGCAATTAAACCGCAGCAGCCTTGGCGGTCTTGGCGTCGAGTTCGCCCTTGGCGTACTTAACGGCGTAGACCTCGATGGGCTGTTGCTTGATCTTGCTGGCGTTGCCGGCGGTGCCGAAGGCGTCGTAGCGCTCAGCACAGACCTCGGTCATGTACTTCATCGAGGGCTTCATGAAGTGGCGAGGATCGAAGTTGGAGGGATCCTTTGCGGCGGCTTCACGAATGGCGGCGGTGATAGCCAGACGGTTATCGGTGTCGATGTTGACCTTGCGCACACCGCTCTTGATGCCCTTCTGAATTTCTTCGATGGGCACACCGTAGGTCTCAGGAATTTGACCACCGTACTGGTTGATCATGTCGAGCCACTTCTGGGGCACCGAAGAGGAGCCGTGCATGACCAGGTGGGTGTTGGGCAGGCGGCGGTTGATTTCTTCAATCCGGCTGATGGCCAGAATTTCGCCCGTGGGTTTGCGGGTAAACTTGTACGCGCCGTGGCTGGTGCCAATGGCAACGGCCAGAGCGTCAACCTGAGTCGCTTCAACAAACTGCACTGCTTCGTCGGGGTCGGTCAGCAGCTGGTCGTGGCTGAGGGTGCCCTCAAAACCGTGGCCATCTTCCGCTTCGCCAGCGCCGGTTTCGAGGGAACCGAGGCAGCCCAGTTCACCCTCAACGCTACAGCCAATGGAGTGAGCTACTTTCACCACTTCCCTGGTGACAGCGACGTTGTAGTCAAAGCTAGCGGGGGTCTTGGCGTCAGCTTCCAGGGAGCCGTCCATCATGACGCTGGTAAAGCCATTACGCAGAGCGGAGTAGCAGGTGGCCGGGGAGTTGCCGTGGTCCTGGTGCATGACCACGGGAATGTGGGGGTAGGTTTCAACCGCAGCGAGCACCAGGTGACGCAGGAAGTTCTCGCCAGCGTAGGAGCGAGCACCGCGAGATGCTTGCAGAATCACGGGGCTATCGGTTTCATCCGCAGCCTTCATGATGGCTAGAATCTGCTCCAGGTTGTTTACGTTGTAAGCCGGGATGCCATAGCCGTTCTCAGCGGCGTGGTCCAGCAGTAGCCTCAGTGAGACAAGCGCCATAAAATTCCTCCTAGTGTGTTCTCGCCGTTAGGCCTTCGAGTCGTTTAAGTAGGTAGCCTTACTCATCAATCTTAGGATAGATCGATGATGTATGACGAAATGTTTGCACAATCTAAAGTCAAGCTTAAAAGACCTCCCCACCCAGCCGGGGTGTGGTCACCCCGCCACTCTGCCCCATCATAAAACACTGTGGGACCCGACCGCGAGTTCTACGTCTCGAGGTGTAGTCAGTACTAAAAAAATGGGTCGCCTGGGATTCGAACCCAGGACCAATCGGTTAAAAGCCGAGTGCTCTACCGCTGAGCTAGCGACCCACATTTGGTAACGTACTCAACCACTGAGCACGATTAGCAATCGTAGCACAGAGTTTGCGCTTAACAGCACAAACACAAATTTAATCTGCCAAATAAATAGTTTATGAAGGGGCGATTGCGGTGATCGGTGGTCGGGAACCTTGCTGAGAATCCCATCCCTGTAGATTTATACCGAGTCCCATTCCTATGCACCCACCGTCCAACTCGTCTGAGCAGGCCGCATCCCCCGCTACCAAAGCCCTGGAGCGGCTGCTAGAGCAGATGAATCCCACCATTGCCCGGTCCTTTAATGAGGAGCAGCGCGAGGCCCTCCAGGTGGCTATGGCCACGACCCTTTGGCAAAAGCATCCCGTCGACATTCGACTGTCCATCCCGCTGCTGCTCCAGCGGTACTACGTGGTGGTGGTCGCTGGTCCAGAAAAACGATCCAGGGAGCGGCGTCAGCAGGACAAGTCCTGCCAGTCGGTGTCGATACCGGGGCAAATGGCGATGATGATAGCCCTCACGGCCCTGGGAATCGGCGCTCTGACAGTGCTGATGCGCCTGACCCAGACCCCTACTCAGGTCAGTCAACCGCGACCGATCAGTCCGGCTGCCATTCCGTTTTTAAGCGATCGCCGGGCCTGCGAACAGAGCAACCGCACCTGGGAAAATGGCGAATGCCTCGACTTTAAGCACGACCCTACCTTTTAGGGCCCACCTTGTAGGGGACTCTGCAATTCTCCCCCTGGCCAGAGCGAGGGGATGCCGCCCGCCAAGCCAGGGGTTAGACGTTACGGAACGTAACCAAGCAGTTGTTTTCGTTCCAAAATGAAGCTTTAGTTTAATGAAGCTTCATTTTTAAGAAACCCCTCACCCCCGGCTATGTTTCCTACCCATCGCCCTCGCCGTCTGCGCCAGCACCCGCAACTTCGCCGCATGGTGCAAGAAACCCTGGTCACCCAGGCCGATCTGATCTACCCGCTGTTCGCGGTGCCGGGCGAAGGCTTCGCTAAGGAAGTCTCGTCAATGCCGGGGGTCTACCAGCTCTCGGTGGACAAAATTGTGGAGGAAGCTAAGGAGGTTCACGACCTGGGTATTCCCGCCATTATTTTGTTTGGCATTCCCGCCGACAAGGACACCGACGCCACCGGAGCCTGGCACGACTGCGGCATTGTGCAGCAGGCTACCACGGCGGTCAAAGAGGCGGTGCCCGACCTGGTGGTAATTGTCGATACCTGCCTGTGTGAGTACACCTCCCACGGCCACTGCGGTTACCTGGAGGTAGGCGACCTCAGCGGGCGCGTGCTCAACGACCCCACCCTCGAGCTGCTGAAGAAAACCGCCGTGGCCCAGGCTAAGGCCGGGGCCGACATCATTGCCCCCTCGGGCATGATGGATGGTTTTGTGCAGGCGATTCGGGCCGGGTTAGACGAGCACGGCTTTGAGGACACGCCGATTCTCTCCTACGCGGCCAAGTACGCCTCGGCCTACTACGGCCCGTTCCGCGATGCAGCAGAGAGTGCGCCCCAGTTCGGCGATCGCCGCACCTACCAGATGGACCCGGCCAACGGCACCGAAGCGCTCAAAGAAATTGAGCTGGATATTGCCGAGGGGGCCGACATGCTGATGGTGAAGCCCGCCCTGGCCTACATGGACATCATCTGGCGGGTGAAGCAGGCCACCAACCTGCCGGTGGCCGCCTACAACGTGTCGGGCGAATACTCCATGGTCAAGGCCGCCGCCCTCAACGGCTGGGTCGATGAGCAAAAGGTGGTGATGGAAACCATGACCAGCTTCAAGCGCTCTGGGGCCGACCTGATTTTGACTTACCACGCCAAAGATGTCGCCCGCTGGATTGGGTAGGGGATGGTATGAGATCCCAGGGTTTTCCAAAAACCCTGGGATCTGAATTAGCAGATTACTCAAACACCAGCGGCCACAGGTCAGCGATCGCAACTTCCCAGCCCGGCAGCAGATCAGGAATGGTAAGTGTGTCGCCGTCGCCGAGGGCGACACACTCCTGCTCCAGCCGGTAAACCTCCACCTGGCGGCTCTCGGGATTGATCAAAATGCCGACCTGGGTGCCCAGGGCCAGAAAATCCTGAATTTTGTCGCGCAGTTTAGCGATGCTATCGGTTGGCGATTTAACCTCCACCATCAGGTCTGGGGCCAGTTCGGCAAAGGATCGCGGGCTCCGGCGCAGCCGCTCGGCCCTGACAAAAGAGACATCCGGGGCACGGGTGTCAGAATTGGGCAGCACAAACCCCGCACTGGAGCCGGTGACCCGACCCAGCTGGCGGGGCCGCACCCAGTTGCCCAAAACCCTGGATAGTTCAGTAGAAACTTCGTCGGCCTCATAGCCGGATGGACTCATAACGCTGACCTCGCCATCCACCAACTCCATGCGGTAGTCGGGATAGTCGGCCTGTAGCTTGGCCAATTCGCGGACCGTCAATCCCATGATCTGCCCCTCCCGTCCCAGTCCTTTGAGTCTATTCTAGGGGTCGCCAGCGCCTGGGAGGAGTTTACGCCTTATGCTGCAAGCAGAGAATTTTTGCCAATCTATCCATGACCTTCATTCTCACCAACGATGACGGCATCGATGCCCCCGGCATTGCGGCTCTGCGGGAGGCGCTGACGGGCCATTCCACCTGGGTAGTGGCTCCCGATCGCCATCTGTCGGGCTGTAGCCACCAGATGAACCGGGGTGGGCCGATCGCCATTGCCCAGCGGGAGGAACAGGCCTTTGCCATTGGCGGTACCCCAGCCGACTGCGCCCGGGTCGGGGTCAGCCACCTGTGCCCCGATGCCACCTGGGTACTCTCTGGCATCAACGCCGGGGGCAACATGGGGGCCGATATTCATGTGTCGGGCACCGTTGCCGCTGTGCGAGAGGCGGCCCTGCTGCGGGTGCCGGGCATCGCCATCTCCCACTACATTCAGAACCGCCGCCCGGTAGACTGGGCGCTGGCCAGCCGCCTGACGGCCCAGGTGCTGGAGACCCTGATGGCCGAGGCGCTACCTCCCGGCTGTTTTTGGAATGTGAATTTGCCCCACTTGCAGCCTGGCGACCCTGACCCGGAGCTGGTGTTTTGCACTACCTGTACCCAGCCGCTGCCCACTGAATTCAAGGTAGAGCAGGGTCACTTCTACTATGTGGGCAACTACGGTCAGCGCCGCCACGACCCCGATTCAGACGTAGCGGTCTGCTTTGGCGGCAACATCGCGATCACAAAAATCTGCCTCTGGTAAATCCACCCCAACCCCAAAGTGATCGGAGAGGCCGCGCAGATCGTCCAGACGGTGGGGCCAGGCAAAGGACTGGTGAAAGTACGTCGCTACCTCTGAACTGATGCAGATGTGGTCAATGTTGGAGTGCTGCCCGTTGATAAGCTGGTGCACCGGGTCGTTTTCTCCAGCGGTACAGCAAACCAATCCCACACTGTCTAGCGCCTGACGCAGGGCCTGTTTGTTGCGGCGTGACCCGTAGTAGTGCAGGGCATTCAGGTCCTGATTGAAATCTCCGGCAACCGTGAGGATGGCCTCTGGGTAGGTGGTCCGCAGCCGTTGCCAGTCGGTCTGCTGGGTGGACAGGGCGGCGGCAAAGGCCTGCCCTTGGGCGGCAGGGTGCGATTGCCAGCTACTCCCCAGCCAGGGCAGCACGGTGCCATACACCACCCACTGCTGCCCACTGGCCAGGGTGAGCAGGGCGGCGGCGGTACGGGCTTCATCGGTGGTGGCCAGGGGCACCAGTTCGCCCGCCCTGGCCCAGATTTGTACCCAGCGCTCGTCCTCTTCGCTGGGCCGGTCGGGCCGGCTGCTGGCCACCGACGCGTGGGTTTCCCCAGGGGTAATGCCCAGATGGGTTTCTGTCAAAATCCAAATGTCGGCATCGATGCGGCTGAACCATTGGCGCTGGCGTTCAGCCTGTACCGATTGGGGGAGCGCACGCTCAAGATTCCAGGTGGCGATTTTCATTCTGGGCCGGTAGACGGGTGAAACAGAGAAAAACTCTGTAACAGACATCACTTAACCTCAGGAACCTGGCTTTTGAATATATTCTTTAATACAAAATTGCTACCTGTCGGCACCTGTCGGCCTTCCCGGGGCCTTTGGCCAAACTTGATGCCATGCTGTAGAGCATCGGTACAGTATTTGTGTTGCAGCGAGGCCGGGGCATGCGAGCCACAACTGCGGCAGTAAGCTCAAGGTGCTACTGGGGCCAGCGACATGGCCCCAGACCCCCGTCGACCAGGGACGTTCCGCCGTCCTGGACCCGACGGAAAGGAGTGATCGATCATCGGTTTCAACCTTTGTTCTGCCAAGGAATCGGTAGGGAGCTGTAGACCCTGCGGTGGCAGATTAGAGATCTCAGCCATACTGACCGGTGCCCTAAAGGTGGTAAAGGCTGGCCAGCATAGCGTCGCTGACCTGGGTGGATGGGGTATCGAAGAGAACCTCCCCCTGGCGCAGGCCGATGATGCGATCGCAGTACTTCACCGCAAACTCGACTTCGTGCAGGCTGATCACCAGGGTTTTGCCGGTAGTTTCGTTCAGCTGGCGCAGCAGGTCCATCAGGGCGCGCGATCGCTCCGGGTCCACGCTGGAAATCGGCTCATCGGCGAGGATGGCGGCGGGGTCTTGCACCAGCACCCGCGCCAGGGCCACCCGCTGTTGCTGTCCGCCCGAGAGGCGATCGGTGCGGGCGTAGAGCTTATCGACAATGCCCACCTGGGCCAAAGCCTGAGCTGCCGTGGGCACCGCCTGGGGCCACACCAGCGACCACAGCGCCCTGGGCAGCGGCCAGCGGCCCAGGTGCCCGGCATTGACGTTGTGGACCACCGCCAGGTTGCCCACCAGGTGGTGCTGCTGGTAGACCGTGCCCACCAGCCGCTGAATCCGCCGTCGCTTTCTGGCGCTCAGGCGGCTGACGTCCTGCCCCAGAATTGTGACGCGGCCTGTGGTGGGCACCTGGCTGCCGTTGAGCAGGCTCAGCAGGGTGCTTTTGCCCGCGCCGCTGGGGCCGATCAGCGCCACTCGCTCACCGGGGGCGATCGCCAGGCTGCAATCGCTCAGGGCCGTTACCGCCCCAAAGCGACAGCTCACCCCCTCCAGCTGAAACACGGGCGATGGGCTCACTGAATTTTGCCGATCTTGCGGCCTACGGCTTCGATCTCGGCGTAGTTTTCGTTGGTGGTGACGATGAAGCGCTCGGCCCCAAACAGGTCGAGAATCTCCTTGTGCTCGGGCACCGCCGGGTCGAGGGCCAGTAGCGCCGCCTGCACCCGCTCCGAGAACCCCTCGCCGTAGCGCTCGTCGACCTCGGGGCTGATTACCCAGTGGTAGTTGAAGTAGGGCGGAGTGCGCCAGATTTGCACCACCTTGTCGGTGTCGACGGCCCCGGCGGCCAGGCGATCGAGCCACACCTGCTCGTTCAGCACGCCCACCTCGTAGGTGCCTGCCTCCACCAGCTTGAGAATGGCGTCGTGGTTGCCCGAAAAGCCCACCTCGCCGCGAAAGTCGTTCTCCACATCGACCCCGGCCTGCTCCAGGTAGGCCTGGGGCATCAGCCGCCCGGAGGTAGACGACTCACTGCCAAAGGTAAAGGTGCGGCCCTTGAGCTGGGCCAGGTCGCTGATGTCTTGAATTTCTTCGATGCCGCTGTTGGCGTTGGCGATGAAGATGCTGTGGAACTGTTCGTCGATGTCGCGCTGGGCGATCGCCTCGGCCCCCGGCAGCTGCAAGCGCGCCTGCACCCCGGTCAGCGCCCCAAACCACACCAAATCCAGATCGCCCACCCGAAAGGCGGTGACGGCGGCGGCATAGTCGGTTACGGGCTTGTACTCCACCGGCACGCCCAGCTCGGCCTCCAGGTAGTCAGCCAGCTTGGTGTAGAGCCGCTGAAGCAGCTCCGGGTCCTGATCGGGAATCGCCCCGGCGGTGAGGGGAATGGTGCTGGTGGTCGCTTCCCCTCCGGTGCCTGCCTCTGAACCCTGCTCTGGGGCTGAGGTGCCACAGGCCCCCAGGGGCAGCAGCAGCAAAAGGCTCGACACCCCCACAATCCATGAACGGCGAACGCTCACCATGGTGATTAATTAACATCTAAAACAGCAGCTTTAGATCATACGGTTGGATCCTGCCCAAAGCAATCCCATCCCTGAGGATGGCGCAGATCCGGCTATCAGCTTTTGGCAGGTGCAGTTAGCTCAGCCAGAGCAAGCCGCCCAGAATCAGGGCCACCCCGACCAGGGCGGCCCACAAAAACCCGTTGTCCTTGCGGTTGATCTCGCTGGGGTCAATGGTTGGTTCTTCGGGCTTGGGCCTCGGCCGAGAGGTCGTTTTAGTTCCCGCATAGCCAGCCTGGCCCAGGCTTTGCGCCCCCTCAGTGGACAGCTTGTCTAGATCGGGAATTTCTGTCATCCAGTTAGTGGGGCGCTGGAGCTGCGGGGCCTGCAAAATGTAGAGCAGGTTTTTGCCCTGCTTGCGAGTTTCCAGGTCGGGATGGCGGGTCAGAGCCTGACAGAGGGCGATCGCATCGCTCTGCCGCCCCACCGCGCTGTAGGCATTCACTAGCCAGGTTTGAATTTCGCCCCCCAGGGGGGTCGTGGCCTTGGCCAGGTCGAGGGCGGCTTCGAAGCATTCCACCGCCTCGCGGTAGTTGCCCCGCTCAAAGGCGGTTTGGCCGCTGGCGTACTGGGTTTTGGCGCGATCGCGGGTATCGTCGGTCATGGGGCACTAAAAATTTAATGGGCAGAGACTAGATGGCGAAAAGACGGCACAGCCGCTCGGCTATATCTGCTTGGGCTGTTTCTGATAGCGCGCCCAATTCTCGCAAAATGAGCGAAGTACGAGCCGTCATTAAGTAATGAAGTCGTAAAGCAGATGGCTGACGCAGCCCACTGCCGACAAATTCAGGATGGGATGCATCGAAAATGATGTCAGTTGCCAATGGATTTTCTGGAAGGCGGCTAGTAACAAACGCCAGCAAAACCTGCTGATAAGGGCCTATAGCATGGGTTACACAAACAGCTGGTCTTACCTTAGTGGCCGATAAATCATCAAACGGAAAGGGCACTAAAACAACTTTTCCCCTAGGACTCGAAGGGCTTGCCATCACTCACACTATAAATATCTTCCTCAGAATCATAGAGAAAACTGAAGGCAGGATTTTGAGCAGCGGACTGTAGCCACGCATTCTCCTCTATGTCAGTGCTCTCCTCAACTAAAACAATTACCCTCACCTGAGCATTTTTGAGAGCAGGGTCTAACTGAAACTCAGGCCAGGTTAAACGACCGTTAGCTGCAACCGTTGCCGGTAGCTCGTAAGCTTTCATAGGATTTGGTGGGTGAGCTTTTCAAGGTTAATTTTAGGGTAGCCCAAGGGCCTGACGTTTACCTCGTGTTTACTTTACGCCCAGAGTTAGCGATTGGGTTCGTCGACGAGCCCCCTGTGGAAGTGGCAATGCTCTAAATCATAGGCCGCTCAAGCCTTACTCCTGGGCGAGAAAAGTATCATGACGCGCTGACCCTACAGCGCTTTTTTTCGCTCAAGATAGGAGATAGGGAATAAGGAGACATATACCGTGGTAGCCCCAGCCATTCAGCCCCAGACCGACTCGCACCCCTACGAAACCAAGACCCTCGCGATCGCCACCGCCCTGCTGGCCGCCACCCGCGAGAAAAAGAATCTTTTTGCCCAAATGCGCGACCAGATGCGCTGGGACGACAAGATCATGGACTTCGCCATGGCCAACCCCGGCCTCAAGGTGCAGCTGTTTCGCTTCATCGATGCCCTGCCCGCCCTGCGCAGCAAGCCCGAAATCGCCCGCCACCTGCAGGAGTACCTGTCTGCTGACGAGGTAGAGCTGCCCAATGTGCTGAAGGGACTGCTCAACTTTACCGACCCCGACTCGGCCCCCGGCAAGCTGGCCGCTACCACTGTCGCCCCCGCCGTGGAAACCCTGGCCTACCGCTACATCTCTGGCGAAAAGATGGACCAGGCGATCAAGGCGATCGAGCGCATGCGCAAAGACAGGCTCACCTTCACCATGGATTTGCTGGGGGAAGCGGTAATCACCGAGGCTGAGGCCGAGGCCTACCTGCAGCGCTACCTGGATTTGATGGAGCAGCTGTCGGCGGCGGCAAAGGGTTGGAAGACTGTCGATGCGATCGATGTGGCCGACGGCAAGGAACTGGCCAAGGTGCAGGTTTCCGTCAAGCTGACCGCCTTCTACTCCCAGTTTGACCCGCTGGATGCCGAGGGTAGCCGTGCCAAAGTCAGTGAGCACATCCGCACCCTGCTGCGCCGCGCCCAGGACCTCGGCGTCGCCGTGCACTTCGACATGGAGCAGTACCGCTACAAAGCCCTCACCCTGGCGATTCTCAAAGACATTTTGATGGAGGCCGAGTTTCGCCAGCGCGACGACCTGGGCGTCACCCTGCAAGCGTATTTGCAGGACAGCTATAGCGACCTGAAGGATCTGGTGCTGTGGGCAAAGAATCGGGGCACCCCGATCACCGTTCGCCTGGTCAAAGGGGCCTACTGGGATCAAGAAACTATTACCGCGCGGCAAAACGACTGGCCCAGCCCCGTCTACAGCGAGAAGGTTTCCACCGATGCCAACTTTGAGCGCATGACCCGGCTGCTGCTGGAGAACCACCAGTATCTCTATGCGGCGATCGGCAGTCACAATGTCAGGTCGCAGGCCCACGCGATGGCGATCGCCGAAGCGCTGAATATCCCCAAGCGCAATATTGAGCTACAGGTGCTCTACGGTATGGCCGACAAGCTAGCCAAAACCCTGGCCGACAAAGGCTACCGAGTGCGGGTCTACACTCCCTTTGGGGAACTCATCCCCGGCATGTCATACCTGATTCGTCGTCTGCTCGAAAACACCGCCAACAGCTCCTTCCTGCGCCAAAACCAGGAGGATGTGCCGGTCGAAACCCTGCTGGCGGCCCCGGAGCTTGCCCCAACGGATATGGCCGGGGCCGAGGTCAAAGACTACTCAGTACCCTTTCCCAACGCGCCGGATACCGACTTTGCTGTAGCTACCAAGCGCTCCGAAGCCGCCGAAGCGCTCAAAACAGTTCATGCCCAACTCGGCCAGCGCTATAACCCGATCATCAACGGTACTGCGGTCGATACCGAGGCCACGGCCGATTCGGTAAACCCCTCGAAGCCAGCGGAACTGGTCGGTAAGCTGGGGCTGGCCAGTCAGGATCAGGCTGATAGTGCGATCGCCGCCGCCAAAGCCGCCTTCCCCGCCTGGGCCGCTACCCCAGCCAAAGAGCGGGGAGCGATCCTCCGCCGCGCCGCCGAGCTGATGGAAGAGCGCCGCCACGAGCTGAACGCCTGGATGGTGTACGAGGTGGGCAAACCGCTGGGTCAGGCCGACCCCGAAGTCTCCGAGGCGATCGACTTCTGCCGCTACTACGCCGATGAAATGGAGCGGCTCGACGCCGGGTACGCCTACGACTACCCCGGCGAGACCAACCGCTACCGCTACTTCCCCTGCGGCATTGCGGTGGTGATTTCACCCTGGAACTTCCCGCTGGCGATCGCCACGGGCATGACCGTCGCCGCCCTGGTCACGGGCAACTGCACCATCCTCAAACCCGCTGAAAATTCCGCCGTAATCGCCGCTAAAATTGCCGAAATTTTGATCGAGGCGGGCATGCCCCCCGGCGTGTTTCAGTACCTGCCCGCCCGGGGTTCTACCGTGGGGTCACACCTGGTCAACCATCCCGACGTGCACCTGATTGCCTTTACTGGCTCCCGCGAGGTGGGCTGCCGCATCTACGCCGAGGCGGCCCAGTGGCGACCCGGCCAGCGCCACCTCAAGCGCGTGATCGCCGAGATGGGCGGCAAAAACGCCATCATCATCGACGAAAGCGCCGATCTAGATCAGGCGGTGCAGGGGGTCGTCTACTCCGCCTTCGGCTACAGCGGCCAGAAATGCTCGGCCTGCTCTCGCGTTGTGGTAGTGGCCTCGGTGTACGACACCTTTGTGCGCCGCCTGATCGAAGCCACCTGCTCCCTCAACGTGGGCGAAGCGGTCAAGGCCAGCACCAAGGTTGGCCCCGTAATCGACGCCAATGCCCAGGCCAAAATTAAGGAGTACATCGAAAAAGGCAAGGCCGAAGCCACCCTGGCCCTGGAAATGCCTGCCCCCGAAACGGGCTACTTCGTCGGCCCGACGGTGTTTACCGATGTGCCACCCAATGCGGTCATTGCCCAGGAGGAGATCTTTGGCCCAGTACTGGCGGTGATCAAGGCTAAGGATTTTGATGAAGCCTTGCACATCGCCAACGATACCGACTATGGGCTAACGGGTGGCCTCTACTCCCGCACCCCCTCCCACATTGAGCGGGTGCAAAACGAGTTTGCCGTGGGCAACCTCTACATCAACCGGGGGATCACGGGGGCGATCGTCTCGCGCCAGCCCTTCGGTGGTTTCAAAATGTCGGGCGTTGGCTCTAAGGCAGGCGGCCCCGACTACCTGCTGCAATTTCTAGAGCCCCGCCACGTGAGCGAAAACGTTCAGCGCCAGGGCTTTGCCCCGATCGAGGGGGTAGATTAGCCTCCGGGCCTAGACCCCTGGGTTCTCTAAGAACCCAGGGGTCTTTTGCCACACCAGGGATGTGTTCACCAGAGCGAAACTGTGGGTTAATGGCAGAGGTTAACCCCATGTCCTGCACGAGAGATCGATTTATGGCTGAAGCAACCAATCCCAGAGTCTTTTTCGACATCACCATTGGCGGCACCCCTGTGGGACGCATCGTGATGGAGCTGCGGGCCGATGTCGCCCCCAAAACCGCCGAAAACTTCCGCGCCCTGTGCACGGGCGAGAAAGGCATGGGCACCTCCGGGGTGCCGCTGCATTTCAAAGGCTCTAGCTTTCACCGCATCATCCCCGAGTTTATGTGCCAGGGGGGTGACTTTACCCGCGGCAACGGTACCGGCGGCGAGTCGATTTACGGCATGAAATTTGCCGACGAAAACTTTACCCTCAAGCACACTACCCCCGGTTTGCTGAGCATGGCCAATGCTGGCCCCAACACCAACGGGTCGCAGTTCTTTTTGACTACAGTGGCCACCCCCTGGCTCGACGGCAAGCATGTGGTGTTTGGCAGCGTAGTCGAAGGGATGGATGTGGTCAGCGCCATGGAGCAGGTGGGCAGCCGCAGCGGCCAGACCTCAGAACCCGTGGTGATTGCCGACTGCGGCCAGCTGTAGGTTCTACATGATCTAGCCCTTAGCAGGTGACCTTGGGCTATCGTAGGTTCAAGTCATTTGCTGAGGGCATAGTAGTGGTTGCTGAAAATCAATCCGCCAGAAACTTGACTCAGCCCCGGTCTCTCTATGAGGCTGACTTCTATGCCTGGACGTTAGCACAGGCTCATCTGCTTCAAACTCAGCAGTGGTCTGCCCTAGATATTGCAAATTTAGTCGAGGAAATTGAGTCTTTGGGTCGGCAGCAGCGCCAGGAGCTAAGAAATCGACTGGGGGTTTTGCTAGGCCATCTGCTGAAGTGGGAATTTCAGCCTGAGCGCCGTTCCAAGAGTTGGGTCGCGACGGTGCGGGAACAGCGACGAGAAATCATTAACCTGTTGGCAGAAAGTCCCACTCTCAAGCCTTACCTAACCGAAGCCATTGCCGCTGGCTTTCAGTCAGGGCTTGATCTTGTCGTGCGAGAAACGTCGCTAACCTACAACGACTTACCCGTCAGTTGTAGCTACACAGCCCAGCAAATCTTGTCGTCAGACTATTTACCCGAGTGATGGCCCTGGCTTAATCGTCGGGCGGAAACTGAATGCTGATTTCGCCAGCTTCGTTAATGAAGACGCTGCCGCCGAGAGCGTTGATGCGATCAATCGCCCGTTGCCGAGTGCCATCGTCAAAGGCGTTGGCCAGCACACTGGCCCAGGCATTCACCTGGGCCTGCTTGCTCAGTGGGTTATTGGCCAAAAAGTCGGCGGTACGCTGGGAGTTTTCAATGGTGAGGGGGGCGTCTGGATGGTTTGACTGGCGCGCCCAGTCGGCGGCGGTTTGGTAAGATTTCTGCGCAGCCTGACCATCGCCCAGGTACAGCAATTCGTCTACGCCACGATAGCGCCAGATATAAAATGCATCCTCGGGCAGGTTGGGGTTGAGTCGTTCCAGCCCCTGGGCAATGAGCGCCACGCTCTGCTCCGGTTTGGCGGCAAAGTTACTTGTACTGCCCGACAGAAACAGGTAAAACATCCGGTAGTAAGGGTCATTGGGAATGATCACCCGGAAGAATTCTGGACTCAGGTTGTAGCCGGTTACAGCCCGCGCTTCGTCGTCACCAAAGTACTGCAAGAACTGTAGAAAAAACCAGTTGGCGACCAGGTTGTCGAACCCAAAGGTGGGCATTTTCTGCGCGACCGCCAGGGTGGCGGCGGTGGCTTCCTCCTGGCGCTCAAGGCTCTGGCTGGTGGCGCTGCGGTCTTGGATGGTGGCCAGGCGCTGCCGCTGGAGTGGCAGCAGACTCAACAGGAGGGCCATCGGCGCCAGCCACACCAGCAGGTGCCTGACCTGGGGCCTGGAACGATGGGGATTGCTCACAGATAGCGGCATTGGGGTCAGGGATAAGCGTAAGAAACCTGTAGAGCAGGTCTGAGAGTTGGGGGCGGTTCTAGAATAAGTCTACCCACCCCTGCCGCGATCGCCGTCAGGGCGTCAGGCAACCCCAAACAACTCCGCTGCAAAGCCCCTGGTCGTCAGGGTTTTCTGCAGACTTTGCTCTACCCTATCGGCATCTCTGGCCATGACTCAACCCTCTATTGCACAACCGACTGTGACCCAAGCCCTCAGGGAGCACTGGTTGGGTGCTCTGGGGGGAGGGGTGGTGGTGGCGATGACGTGGCTACCCCACAGCTACCTGCGAATGGTGAGCTGGCCCTGGGTGCTGCTGTGGCAGGCGGGGTTTTTGGCGATCGCCCTCTGGCTAATCCAGCAGCTGCGGCAGCTGGAGCGTCCCTTTCGCCCCCTGGGCCACGGTCTGGATTGGGCGGTGGCGGCCACGGGCATCGGTCTGATCCTCTGCAGTCTGATCAGCGACTTTAGGGTTTTAGCCCTGTGGAATGTAGTGCTGGTCTCCTTCTACGCTTTTGCGCTCTATGGCCTGGCGAATTGGATCAGGCAAGCTCCGGCTATGCCATCCACCCTAGCGGCTGCGATCGCGGCCACCTTCTTAGGCACCGCCGTGATCTCGCTGGCGCTGTGGCGACCGGGGGCCGAGTCAGCCATCAGCCCAGCCCCTGACAACGAGTTTTATCAAGCCCTGCGCAATGCTATGCCCTTTGGCCACCACAACTTTGTTGGCGGCTACTTTGCCCTGGGGTTGCCCCTGGTGGTGGCCTGCGCGGGGGTATTGAAGGGTTGGCTGCGGTGGTTGGCGGTGGCCGCCACGGTTTTAACTGGGGCGGCGCTTTACGTCAGCGGGTCGCGGGGTGCTCTGCTGGGGGGTTTGGTATGGCTGGTGGTGGCTGGCGTTACCTTCATCCTGGGATCTACGACTAAAGGAAAGTTAGCGCCAATGGCTGTGGGGGGGCTGGGGTTACCACTGGTCCTGATTGTGGCCATCAGCAACCCCCGCGTGCGCAGTTTGCTAAGCGGTCTCAATTTTGCCAACCCCTCGGGTTTTGTGGTGCAGGATGGGCCGCTGCTCGATCGCTACTTTATGGCCCAACTGGCGGGCAATATTTTGCGCGATCGCCCCCTATTTGGTGTTGGTCCAGGGGTGATGAGCCGTGTTTCCAACCTCTACCGCCCCATCGAGGTGGGGCTGGGGCTGGATCATTCCCAGCAGCTGCACAGCACGCCATCCCAGATTTTGGGCGAACTGGGGCTGGTGGGGTTGATCGTCTATGGGTTATGGATAGTGCTAATTGCCAGGCTGTGGCTGCGCCTGCACCGCGCCACCTCAGACCGCACCCAGCGATGGCTGCTCTACGGGGTCAGCGGGAGCTTTTTGGCCTACGGGGTCTCCAGCCTGACCGACTGGCAGCTGGAAAACATTGGCCTGTCTATGGCCCTGGTGGCGCTGCTGGGGCTGTTGCTACACCTGGCCGATCGCTCGGATTTACCCTCGCCCGCACCTGTGGGTACCTCTACCCGCCGCTACCTCAGCCTGGGGGTGTTGGCCTGGTTGGTGGTCGCTGGCTACCTGTGGCTGGTGGCCGACCTGGGCTTCTGGCACGGCGATCGCGCTCTACACCAGGCCCGCCAGGGAGACGTAGCGGCCTCGTTGCAGCACCTGGGCTCAGCCGCCGCCCTGGTTCCGTGGGATCCCACCTACCACGCCCTGGCCGGGCAGGACATCTACGGGCTGTTGCCCCTGGTTCCCCCAGCTGAACAGGCGGCGGCGCGCCAGGATATTTTGGGGCATTTTGCGGCGGCGGCGGCGATCGCCCCCAACGATGCCTGGTTTAACTACAACCTGGCCGCCCTCCTGCTGCCGCAGGATTCTACTGCCGCTGAGGGTTACAGCCGCCGCGCTGTGCAGCTGCTACCCAGAAATACCAGCTTGAGCCGCTACCTCCTGGGCCAGGCTCTGCTAGCTCAGGGGCAACCCGAAGCGGCCGTGACCGCCTTCAGCCTCGAAGGCGTGGCTCAGCCCAGGTTTCTAACCCTGCCTCTGTGGCGACAGGCTCCCCTCGCCCCCCTCCAATCCGCCGTCCTGGATCAGGCGCTGGCCCACCATCAGGCCGTGCTGGAGGCTACCTCGCCAGCCACGCCAGGGTACGGCACCCTCTACGACCAAACGGCCCTGGTGCGGTGGTGGTATCAGCGGCCCATCCTGATCGCAGAGTCGGGTGAGCTGCGACCGATCACCCAGGCGCTGCTGGCTACCGACGAAAGCCCCGCCGCTGCCCTGGAGATTGTCAATCAGGCGCTGGACCAGTCGCCCCAGGATCAGGCCCTGCTGCTGCTGCGGGCCTGGCTACAACCCGCGGACTTTGCCCAGAGCTATTTCGCCCAGAGCCCTCTGGCCCCGGCAGAGCAAGCCCAACTGGCTGAGTCTCTGGCCGAATACCGCGATCTGCGATCGTGGTTGACCGCCTTTGGGACCCCCGCCCCCCGCACCGGGCGCAGCCTCTTGGGCCTCACCTACCGCAACCGCTATGCCCAAGGCATCAACTTCATTGCGCCCCTGGAGGAGGTTGACCAGTGGGTCATACCGGAGTTGTTGGGCCTGTTTGCAGAGTTCCCCAGAGAATTTGTCGCTCTGGATCAAACCGTAGAAACCTTGCAAGCAGAGCAACTTAATCTACCTAGTGCCGTCAACAATCGCTTTGAAATTGTTCCTGCGTCTGTGCCAGCCAAAAAACTTTTTTGAACGGGTGTGATCGCTAGCCGAGAGCAAGTGGGTAGGTTAGACCTAGGCGCAAACAACACCTCTACCGCCTACCCTCAAGGAGACATACACCTATGAAAGCATCTCTCAAAGCCAACCTGCTGAAGCACCTGATCGCCAAAAAAGAAGAAGGCGGCTTCACCCTGATTGAACTGCTGGTTGTTATCATCATCATCGGTATTCTGGCGGCTATCGCTCTGCCTTCTTTCCTCAACCAGGCCAACAAAGCCCGTCAGTCGGAAGCTAAAACCTACGTTGGTTCTATGAACCGCGGTCAGCAAGCCTACCGCCTGGAGAACCCCACTTTCGCCCCTGGTTTCGTAGAACTGGCCATTGGTATTCCTTCCGTTACCACCTACTACAACTACTCCATTCCTGCTGGCCAATCCGGTGCCTTTGGCGCTCTGGCTTTTGCTGATAGAATTGACACCGCTCTGAAGAGCTATGTCGGCGCTACTCAGCTATCTTCCGGTAGCGCAACGGTAGAAGCCACTACCATCGCCATCATGTGTGAATCGAATGCTGCAAATACTGCTGCTGATGCTGGTGCTGTGACTGGCTTTAGCGCTACTGCTAGCCAAAACAACCCCGTTTGTGCCGCTAACTGGAAGAAAATGTAGGTTGTTAGCTAACGCTTAACCTACTTTTTTGAATCATCAATAAGGGGCCGCTAATGAGTAATTAGCGGCCCCTTTTTTATAGTGCTTCTTATTCGAGTGAGGGTAGTGGCGTACAGTAGGAGTGCTCTTGCTCAACCCGGTCCCTATGCTGCCCTCCACTACCCCGCGTCAAATTCTGGCGGCTCTGCTGCCCTATCTCAAAACCGCTGGGGCCTACGCCCAGCAAATTCAGGCCCAGATTGTGGCTCAGCCCGACAAAGACGGCAAGGGCGATAATTTTTTTGCCTCCGCCCTCAGCGACGCCGACCTGTCGATTCAAACCATGATGGAGGTGGTGCTGCTGGGGCTCTTTCCCCAGGTGCGTTTCTATGGGGAGGAGTACGCCCAGACTTACAACACCAAGTACTTTCGAGCGATCGATCTGGGGCCAGCGGGCGACTACCTGATCACCCTCGACCCCATCGACGGCACTCAGTTTTACCTGGACGGGCATTCCAACTACCAGATAATTCTGGGCATTCTCAATGCCGATGAGTACGAGGCGGCGATCGCCATTACCCCCAGCCAAAACCTCTACTACTACAGCCTGCGGGGGGAGGGCACTTTTCAGGGCAGCCTGGAGGAATCTCTGGAGAACTGTCGTCGCATTAAGGTTGAGAGCCCCAGTCCGGCGGTATGTCTGGGCTGGCAAATGGGGGCGGTGGTGCCGCACATCAGCGATCGCTACCGGGTCATCCACACCAAAACCGACTACTCTCCCGAGGCGCAAATTCCTAATTTCAATGGGCTGCTGAGCGGGGATCTGTGTGGGGCGGTGCTGGCCCGAGGTCAGTTTATCGACGGCGCGGCCCTGGCCTTTATGGCTCAGGAGATGGGCTACATCGTCACCACCTTCGCGGGCGAGTTGCCGCCGCCGCTGCACACCTGCACCGACTATCTGCGCCCTGGCATGGTGATTGGGGCAACGGCGTCGATCCACCGAGACTTGCTGGAGGCGGTGGCAGCGGCGGGGGTAGTGGGATCTTAGCTACTGCCAGCCGTCCAGATCCTGGCTCCAGGTCTGGGTGAGCTGAAGCCACTGGTCGCGGCGACGCTCGACATCGGCGGCAACCCAGATCAGGGCAATGCCAACGACGATACCTACCACCCACTTGACGAAGGGGAAGGCGGCATTGAGCAGCACCAGTTGGTTGAGGGCGTTGAGGGCAAAGACCAGTGTGCCCACGTACAGCGGGGCGCGCATCCGCAGCAGCAACCCAGCGGCGATCGCCACTAACGCCACCGAGCCCACGGGCAGCCCCGCCCACCGTTCAACCACCAGGGCGGTAAACAGAACCAGGGCCAGGGCGATCAGCCGCAGCCAGTGGCGCTGCTCTTTCTGGGGCGGCAGCGCCAGGGTTGGGTCCACCTGGGCAATGTAGAGCAGCGCCAGCCCCAGGGGCAGCACCCAGGCCAGGGCGTCGTCGATGGCACGGGCGGTGAGCCAGACCCAGCTGGCCCAGATGATACAAACAGCGGACAGGTAGGAAATCTGGATTTTGCCGCTGTGCCAGGCCAGCCAGCCGTAAAACCCCGCCAGCACCCAGAGGGTGGGAATGTGGTCGAACCCGCCGGTCAGGAGCGCGATCGCCAGGGGGACCCCCACCGCCATCGCCCGCCAGGGGCGCTGGGGCCAGCCCCAGGTGGCCCAGGGCAGCCAGTACACCGGCACGGCTACGGCACAGGCCACCACGCCCCACCAGTTGTCGAGGACACTCAGGGCGGGCAAGAGCGATCGCCCCAGGGCAAACCAGCCCACCAGCTCGACCAGCCCAGCATAGACCCAGGCGTGCTGAGCTGATGCAGCCGTCCCCAATCGCCCCTGACTGAGGGCGTAGAGGAGGAGCATGGCTGCGATTCCCAGCCCCAGCCACCCCAGCGTTGCCTGGCCAAAGCCCATGCCAATGCCGCCGCCTAGCATCAACAGGCTGCCGATCAGCCAGTGCAGGTGCGCGGCCCAGATTAGCTCTGTCTGGGGTAGGCCCAGGGTGCGATCGAGCTGCCCTGCCGCCAATCGGTACACGACCATGATCAGCGTCGCTACTCCGGCCAGCACCAGCAGCGCATCCGCTGCTTCGCCGCCCGCGCCCTGGAGCATCTGGTAAATCACCAGTTCGTACCAGCCCACGGACAGTAGCGCCAGCGCCAGCCACCGCGCCAGGGGAGCCTGGGTACGTCGCCCCACCTCCAGGGTGAGCAGGGCGGCGGCCACCACCAGCCAGCCCGTCCAGGCCGTCGCCGTGTAGGCTCGCAGGGCCAGGGCCAACCCGGCGTAGGTGAGCGTCAGGGTATGGAGGGGGGCGGCCAGGGTGTGGCGCGATCGCCCGGTGGTGGCGGCCAGGCCCAGGGCGATCGCCCCCAGGCCCAGAGTTGGCAGCGCCAGGGCGACCGGAGTCGGGTGATGGAAGACCAGCAGCCCCGCCACCAGCAGTTCTACCCCCCAGCCCGCCAGATAGACCGTCAGGGAACGCAGAGTTCCCCAGTAGCGCAGCCCCAGGGCCACCAGGAAGGCGACGAGGACCACGATGATGAGAGGCCTAGGCTGGCGCAGGTCCAGGTAGTAGAGGGCAATGGCCACCGTGGACAGGACCAGCACGCTGACGGCGAGGAGGTGGCCCCAGCGATCGCAGGCCAGCCGGTACAGCGTTGTTAGAGCAGGCGCATCGTCCGCCGCCGCTGTCGGGCTAGCCCGTTTGGGGGCCGTGTTTGGAAGAGCGAGCCAGCGCCAGATTCCCCACAGCCCGGCGGTCAGCCCGACGGTGACCAATCCCCAGTCGGCCAGATGACGGGGGAAGCCTGGCAGCCAGTCCTCCAGACTGCTGTAGATCCAGCCCAGGGCAAAGGCCACCGCCAAAAACGCCACCCCAGGTCGCCGGTAGACAGTGCTGTTGGCCCCGGTGAGCAGGGTGGCCGTACCCAGCCCCACCAGGCGCGTCCAGGGTAAGCCCAGGCTAAAGGGCAGGGCGAGGCCCGTCGTCAGTACGCTGGCGGGGTGGCGGCCAATCAGCGCCAGCCCCACCGGAATCACCAGCCCCACCCAGCTCCGCTCAGAGCCAAAACCGTTGTCAACCAGGTGTCCCCACAGCAGGGCGTAGGTCATCGCCGACAGCCCCACGCCGTAGAGCCAGGCGCTGCTGCCCCACAGCCCGGGCAGCGCTCTACTGAGCAGCAGCGCCACCGTTGCCAGCCCGACAATGACCATCAGCCAGCCTTGGAGGGGTAGCCCCGGCCAGGCGTTACCGATGGCTACCAGGGTACTCACCACCCCCAGGCCGTAGGCGGCGACAATACGCCAGCGAGTTGGCGATCGCCGCAGGGCCACCACCAGGGCCGTGACGGTAGAGGCGATCAGGTTGACCACCAGCACCGGCCCACTGGCCAGACTGATCAGGGTCAACATTGCGTTGCTGCCGAAGGCAATGCCGTCGCTAAAGCGGCTTAACTGGGGCTGTCGTCGCCGCTGGTAGCCGTCTGCCACCAGCACCATGCCCACCACGTAGGGAAACAGCGAAATGCCCAGCAAGGTCCACGGGTTTTCCCCAGTTCTGGCCCAGCTTGCCAGGGGAGATGTCAGGGTCTGTCGCAGGGCCGGGGGCAGCCGTTCCCAGCCAACGAAAGCCAGCTGGACCGCAATGCCGTAGGCAATTAGCAAGTCGCGCCGCTGGCCCAGCTTACCCAGAGCCTGAATCCGCAGGGCCAGCCCCAGCAAGCTGATGCCGATCGCCTGGAGGGGCCAGTCGGCGATTGCCAGCAGCCAGCCCCACCACAGCAGCCCCCGCCCCCCGGCAATGCCCCACCGGGTGGGGCGATCGCCCCCGGCAGCTAGGGCGTCAGGCTCCTCTGGGGTTTCTGCGGGGCGTGGTTTTGGCACCAGTCGCCGCTGGCCCAGCCACACCCAGGTGGCGCCGTAAAGCCCAAAGGCCAGCCCAAACTGGCCCAGCTGCTCTGCTCCCACAGCCGTCAGCCCCCGCGCCAGCAGCAGCCCCAGGGCTGTGGTGATGGCAATGGTGGGCCAGCGCAGTCCTGGGGCCAGCCCCCGCCGTCGCTGATCGTAGACCGTAGCGGCGGCACTGCCCAAGACCCCGGCATACACCGCCGGGATGGGCACAGCTCCCCAGGCCCAGCCAAGGTGCAGGTAGGCCAGCCCCAGGGCATTGACCTGCTCCACGGCGGTGCTGCTCTGCTGGCGCAGCACCTGGAGCGCGGCCAGGGTGAGGAGGATGAGGGCGATTGCCCCCACCAGCATTCCACCCCCGCGCCACACCCCCAGCCCATCCAGGGCCCAAAAGTTCAGCGGCACCAGCAGCAGAGTGATCATTTGCAGGGTTTTGGCGGTGAGCTGCAAATTGGGGCGGCGGCCACACCACCGTCCCACCGCCCAAAACACCAGCGTGTAGGTCAGCAGAACTAAATACTGGCCAATCGCCCCAAACCGCTCCCACTGGGTGGCCGCCAGCACCGCCGACGACAGTACTACTAGAAACACCCCCAGCCCCAGCAGCCACACCACGCTCAGCTCGCTCATCAAACGGCTGAGCCACAGTGCCGTAGGAGAGGGCGTACTGGGCCGTGGCGGAGTGGTCGTTCGGCCCCGCTCAGGGCGCGAGGGGGGGCGCGAGGGGCCCGACCTTTGACGGCGCGGGGCTGGTTCAGCGGGGGCAAAGTCAGTGATTGGGGCCTGGCCCGCGATCGCAGCGTCAGCCGGGTTTTCAAAGGGATTGATCGCATCGGCCAGGCCCGGGGCTGGCGCGACCGCCGGATTTGGCACGGGTGGCAGATCTGAGCTGAGATGGGTCAGCGCGAGATCGCGCACCTGCTGGTCAGTTAGCAATCCCAGGCGCAACCAGGTATCTAGCCCTTCGAGCAGCCCCGGCTGTTCGGGCGACAGATCTAGCTGTAATCGAATCGTGGGGTCGCGATCGTCAGCCATGGTCTGCCTTCAGAGACGGTTTTTAGAATTATGGTCGCTGGCAGAGCTGGCCGATTCGTGCGTCTGAGATTCTTAACTTCGTGGGGTCAGGGCAGGCTCAGGCCGCAGCGGCTGCATCAAATGGGTCTACTCTACATGAGGGTAAATGCGCCCGCGCTGGCCCAGCGTCGTGAGCAGGGTATAGACGGTGTAAAGCCACCCCGCCACAAAAAATAGCCCCCGACTGAGCACCTTGAGCGGGTGGCCGTCCTTGTTGCAGGGCGGATGCCCCAGTACGTGGCAGTCGAACAGGCGAGCGTAGAGGCGCAGGTTTTGCCCCAGGGTGAGGTTTTTGAGGGCCAGCAAAAAGTGGTTGTGGTAAAAGTTCATCTGGTAATTGAGCGATCGCGTGCTGATGTCGTGGCAGCCGCCGGTCTCCTCCCCCAGGTGCACCAGATGGGCCTCGGGGTTGTACCAGATGATGTAGCCCGTGGCGCGAATGTGCAGGCAAAAGTCAGACTCTTCGCGCACCGCGCTGCCGTAAAAACGCTCGTCAAACCGCAGCCCGTGCTTGTCAAACAGCTCGCGCCGAAAGGACATATTGCAGCCCCGCGCCGTCAGCACCCGCTGGGGCTGGGTGGTATGCACCAGGTCCAGGTGGTACCAGGCCACACCGGGGTCCATCGCCTCGGGCGGCAGGTAGTCAATTTTGAGCTCTTTCTGCTCCGCCAGCTTCATGCGGTCGAACACCCGCCCCGCCACCGCCCCCACCTCGGGCCGTTCCAGAAAGGTGCGGGCGTGGGCGTAGAGGTAGCCGGGGGGCAGTACCACGTCATCGTCGATGAACAGAACGATGTCGGAGCGCGATCGCTCGATGCCCAGGTTTCGCGCCGCTGGCAGGCTGGCCCAGGGCACCGAGTACCGGGTAATCTTGCCAGCCTCCGCCCAGGCCTCCAGCTGGCGCTGCGTCTCAGCCTCATGCGTCTGGGTCTGGTCCACCACAATCACCTGGTAGGCCGGGTAGTCCTGGGCCAGTACGCTGGCAACGGTGTCACACAGCACCGCCTCCCGCTGGTAGGTGGGAACAATCACGGCAATGGTGGGCCAATCCATGGCGATCGGGGGTGAAGGGCTGACAGCAGTATGCCCACCGAGGGATAACGACTAAGCTACAACTTGCCTGGTTGGTAGGACTTTAGCCACGACCACCACAGAATTAAAGTGACTTCTGAAAACCTTTCTCCCCAATGGTGGGCACTGCCCACCCTACAGGGACTCATCCACCCATCCACCCCCAAACCCCTAGGGCAGCTCCACCGAGGTCGGCTTGGCAATGTGGGGCAGTCCCCAGCCCAGCTTCTCCCGCAGTACGGTGAAGAACTCCGGCGACCGGAGGCGAATAAACCGGGCCGGATAGGGGGCACGGCAGGTGCTGACCCGGTCTTTGGGCATGACGTAGCAGCCGGCGTTGCCGTCTACGATTAGCACCAGCTTGTCGGGGTTGGCGGAGTGGATGGTGACCTGCTCGCGATCGGGGAACACCAGCCCCCGCGAGGCCAGGGAGTGGGGGCAGATGGGAATTAGCTGGGTCACCGAGACCCCCGGAGCAATCACTGGCCCCCCCGCCGACAGCGAATAGGCCGTAGAGCCCGTCGGCGTAGACACAATAATGCCGTCGGCGGCAATATCGACCGGGGCGTGGCAGCCGATCGCCACCTCAAAGTGGCACATGCTGGTGAGTGGCTCCCGGTGGAGCACCATTTCATTCAGGCAGAGCGCTTCCCACACCAGGTCAGAGCCGTGCAGCAGCCGCACCGCCAGCATGCCCCGCTCTTCAACTTCGTAGTCGCCCGCCAGCACCTGATCCATCGCCTGGGGTAGCTGATTCATATAGGCCTCGGTCAAAAAGCCCATGTGGCCCGTGTTCACCGTCAGCAGCGGTACGCCGATGGGAGCCAGCTGACGAAAGGCCGACAGCACCGTGCCGTCGCCCCCCAGCACCACCGCAAAGCTCATGTCCGCGTCAAAGTGGGGCGGTACTAGACTGTCGAGGGGCGTGTGGCAAACGGGGCGATCGGGCTGGGAGTAGCCCAAAATGCCGCCCATGCCGGTGGCCAAGCTGACGGTATAACCCAGGCGGGCCAGCTTTTCCTCCCATTCGAGAGCGGCCTGACAGGCCACGGGCTTAACGTCGTTATAGATAATGCCAACCTTGGGCACAGGCAGGGTCCAACCTTACAATCGGTGAAAATGCGGTAAACAAAACGTGCCCTACACCCGACAGGATGCCGAACACGCCGCTGGGGATCGGAGTTTACCTTCTCCCTAGGCTACCGTTTTTTCGTCTAGGGTTAAACAGCACCGCCTCGAAATTGCCCCGTTCACCCCGGCATTTCGCCCCCTGGGGCGTATCGCTGCCCACAACTTTCGGGTAGACCAAGGCCTAGGCTACGGTTATCTTACCTGTGAGGGCCATTTCCGACTCCCTCTTGCCCACCGTCCATTGTGTGTTGCCTACCGCTGTGACCCGTCGCCCCTCTGAAACCACCGCCTACGTTCGCATTACCCACCAGTCGTGGAGTCAGGGCCGCATCGAAGGAGAGGTGCGGGCCAGCACCTACGAGTGGCAGTTCCAGTGGCGCTTTCGCCAGGGCCAGCTGCGGGTGGAACCCTCCCTGGGGCGGGCGCTGATCTGTGAACCCCTCAGCCGGTTCCTGGAGCGCTGTGACTACCAGCTCGAACCCGGCGGCGATTACTCGTTCACCATTCGGGCCAAGCTGTGACGGATTGTCCTAACCAGGCCGGTGGCTGACCCACGCCTACCTGAGATTTTCAGATTGCTAAGTTTTTCGCAATCTCGGTGGCTCTGTCCCATTGCCGGATCTGTCCCGTTGCCGGAAAAATGGGGCAATATGGGTGGGTTACCTGGAGCAGGAAACACCTGCCGCTGAGGCTATGGTTTTGAGTGGTTTAAATGCTGACTGGGGGGCTGGCTGGGACGATGCGCGAAGCGTACGGGAACCGACTCGGAACGAGTATCCCTGCGGGAATCGCGGCCTGGGCTGGGTCTGGATGGGAAGCACCGCTCGTCGGCTGGGGCTGGTCCTTTGCGTCGCCGGGCTCTGGCCAGCCATGGCCTGGGCCCAGGATACCCTGCCCCTGACAACGCCCCAGACCCCGCCTCCCGCCCTGCCCCGGCCCGGCCCTCTGCCACTGGAAGCCGATACCCCGGACCCCCTGGCCGGGTTTGACAGCTACCGCCTGGGTCCGGGGGACAGTATTTTTGTGGGGGTCCAGCGGTTTCCCGATCTGAGTTTTCCGGCCACCCTCGATATTCAGGGCAATGTGGTGGTGCCCCTGGCGGGCACCCTCAACCTCAGCGGGCTGACCCTCAACCAGGCCCGCGATACGCTGTACCGGGTCTACGATCAGTACGTGGTCAACCCGGATGTGTCGCTGATTTTGACCGCCCAGCGCCCGGTGGAAGTCACCGTGGTGGGGGAGGTGCCGCGCCCTGGGCTGTACCCGCTGCAATCGCCCCAGCTGTCGGTGGCGCTGCTGACGGCGGGGGGAGCTACCACCCTGGCCGACCTGCGCCTGGTGCAGGTCGATCGCCCCCTGGTGGACGGCTCACAGCTGTCGCGCCGGGTCGATCTGTTTACCCCGCTGCGGCAGGGGCAACCCATTCCCCAGGTGCAGCTCCAGGACGGCGATGTGATCACCGTGCCCCGCCTGGCCCCGGAGGACGCGGAGAGCTACGATCGCGACCTGGTGGCCACCTCTACCCTGGCCCGGCCCGAAATCACCGTGCGGGTGCTCAACCGCGCCTCGGGGGCCAGGGGGCTGGAGGCGCGCTTCGGTGCGATCAACCTGCGCAACGGCAGCCGCTTTTTGGACGCTCTGGCGGTGGCGGGGGTCAACCCCGATGTGGCTGCCTACAACCGGATTGCGGTGCTGCGGTTTAACCCCGAAACCGGCACCGCCGACACGATTGTGGTGGATGCGGCGGCGGCGGTCAGCGGCGACTTGAGCCAGAACATTCCGCTCCAGGAAAACGACATTCTGGTGGTCGATCGCAACCTGCTGGCGCGGGTGAGCTACGCCCTGAACACCTTTACCCAACCCTTTCGCGATGTGCTGGGCTTTTTGCTCTTTTTCGACTCGCTGACCAACGCGGCGGATTCGTTATTTAGGCCCTAGGGAAAACGACGATGGTTTCTCCGTTTATCAAGCGCTATCTGCTGGCCCTCGATCGCTACAAGTGGCCCAGCCTGGCGACGCTGCTGGGGGTGCTGGGGATTTCGTCGGTGGTGGCAATGCAGCCGCCCCCGCCCCCCCAGTACCGGGCCGAGGGGGTGCTGGTGCAAAATGCCCCGGTGGTGGCCCTGACCACCACCGGCACCGAGGTGCAGCAGCGGGGCCAGGGCATTATCTCGGAGCAGTTTTTGCTGGCCGATGTCTTGCTCCAGCAGGTGTCCCAGGAGCTGGAGCGGCGGGGCATGCCCCTGGCACCGGAGACCCTGCGCGATCGCGCCACGGTCCGGCTGGAGGGGGTGGAGGGCGACGACGCCCAGGTGCAGCGGGTGACGGTGGTCCTGCGCGGGCCCGAGGAGGAGCAGACCCAGCTGGCCCTCAGCCTGATGTTTGAGGCGATGGTCGAACTCAGCCGGGTGACCAACCGGGCGCGGCTGCGGGCCATCGTCACCGCCTTAGACGAACGGCTGCCGGCGGTGGAGGCCGACCTGCGGGCCGCCGAGCAGGCCCTGGAGGCCTACGATCGCACCGAGGGGCCAGCGATTCAGGCGGCCCTCGACGGCAGTTTGTTGGGGGCCATCTCTGGGGGGCAGCAGCAGCAGCGCCAGAACCAGATTGCCCTGGCCGGGCTGGACTCCCAGATTCAAAGCCTGGAGCAGCGGCTGGGGCTGTCGCCGGGGCAGGCTTTTACGGCCTCGGCCCTGAGCGCAGATCCGATCATTGCCCAGCTGCGATCGCAGATCTTAGAGACCGAGACCCAGCTCCAGCTGCTGTCCCCCACCCTGCGCGACTCCCACCCCACCATGCAGGATCTGCGCCAGAACCTGAGCGCCTATAGCCGACTGTTGGCGGAGCGCGCCCAGGAGGTGGTGGGCGGCCAGGACCTGGCGGCGCTGCCCAGCGTCAGCGAAGTGCGCCAAAACAGCACCCTCGATCCGGCCCGCGCCGCCCTGGCCAACCAGCTGGTCACCCTGAGTGCTGAGCGGGCGGCTCTGGACAGCCAGCAGCAGGCGCTCAGCCAGGCCGACGGGCAGCTGCGCCAGCAGTACGCCAGCCTGCCCAACAAGCAGCTGGAGCGCGATCGCCTGGCCCAGCGGGTCGCCCTCAACCAGGCCCTCTACGACCAGATTCAGGCCAAGCGCATCGATGCCGAAGCCGCCGAGGCCGAGACCGTCAGCAGCCTGACCGTGGCCGAGCCGCCCACCGTGGTGGCCCAGGTGGAGGCCCCCCCCAACCCCGTCGCCGTGATGGCCGTGGGCGGGCTGCTGGGCATTGTCGCCGCCGGGGCCGTCGCCTTTCTGCTCGACCTGCTCGACAGCACCGCCCGCACCGCCGAAGACCTCCAGGGCATTCTGGCCGACCAGGATGTGCCGGTGCTGGGGCTGGTGCCCGCCCTGGCGGCCACCTCGGCCCAGGGTTGGCCCGTGCTCTACCAGCCCCACACCCCCGACCTGGAGATCTACGAGCGCCTGCGCAGCAGCCTGCGGCGGGCGGGCAGCCTGTCGGAAGCGGCTGCGCCCCCCCGGGTGGTGCTGGTGGTCAGCAGCCGGACGGGCGAGGGCAAAACCACCACCGCCTTTAATTTGGCCATCGCCGCCGCCCGGGCCGGTCGCCGCACCCTGGTGGTCGAGGCCGACCTGCGCCAGCCCTCCTGCGGCCAGCGGCTGGGGGTGACCGCCAACCCAGAGGCGATCGCCGAACCACTGCACTACTACGCGGGCCGCTACCAGGAACCCATTCAGCTGGCCCCCTGGGTCGAAAACCTCTACCTGGCCCCCAGCCCCGGCCCCCAGCCCCACCCGGCAGCGGTCCTGGAATCGAGCGAAATGGGGCAGTTTTTGGCCGATGCCCGCTCCCGCTTTGACTTGGTGCTGATCGACGCGCCGCCCCTGGGCCGCAGCAACGATGCCCTGCTGCTGGGCAGCGTCAGCGACGGCCTGCTGCTGGTCACCCGCCCCGGCGTCACCGACAAAGCGGTGCTGGAGGCGCTGCTAGAACAGCTGCTGGAAAACGAAGCTTTGCCGGTGCTGGGGGCGATCGTCAACGCCGCCGACAGCGCCGCTGCCTCTCTGGCAACCACGGCTCCGGGCGCTGCACCCATCCCTCAGGCACCGCCGCTGATTCGCTCCATCGACTTTTAGGGTGCTGTCATTGGATTGACCTCTGATACCACACCCCGCTCGACTACCCCCGATGCCCTGACGGTGCAGCGCGGCTGACACAAGCGATCGGGTTGTGACCCGGTGGGGGGTGCAGCTGCGTAGGCAGAGCCGCGCCCTTGGCGTCTAGGGTTGAAACTCGGTTTCGTTGATTAGGGCTAGGGCTGTGCGCCACACCATGTAGCCGTTCTGGTTAAGGTGCAGCCCATCGGTGGTGAGGTCGGCCCGCAGGTAGCCGTCGCCGTTGACAAACAGCGGGTACAGATCGAGAAAATCGACGCCGGTTTCAATGGCGACGGCCTTAAGCTGGCTGTTGACGGTACGAATTTGATCGGGTGGAATGGTCAGCAGGCGATCGCGCCCCTCCCAGGTGGCTGCCTCGCCGCCGTGGGGCAAAATTGACTGCACCACCACCCGCGCCTGGGGGTGGGTCTGGCGCAGGTAGTTGATCATCCGGCGCACGTTGTAGACCAGGTCTGCCTCCGAACCGCCCCAGATCAAGTCGTTGATGCCCACCATGATGAACAGGGCTTCGGGATCGGTCTGGTCGAGCAGGTAGAGGCGATCGCGCAGCCCCCCCGAGCTTTCGCCCGAAATCGCCTGGTTGATCCAGGTTTTGCGGCCTGGCAGCATGTTGGCCGGAAACCAGAGGGTCAGTGAGTCCCCCAGCAGTATGTTTTGTCGCGGCGCATCGATGGCTACCACCGCCTCCGCCTCCGCCGCCAGCAGCGCCACCCACTGCTCGTAGTCGAGGTTGTGGCGTGGTCCCAGGCTGGGCTCAAACGGGGCCACCGGGACGTAGGGATCGGCGGCAAAGGCGTTGGCCTGGGACAGCACCGCATCGCCACCCTGGCCCAGCTGCCGCAGCATGACCACGATGGTAATAAACAGCAGCCCGTTCATCACCAGCGACAGCAGTGCCCAGGGCGGTACCCCCTGCAGCTGGTGCAGCGCTGAGCGCAGCCGAGGATGGGTTTGAAGCGGTGATGCCACGGCGGTAGTCCTACAAACCTGGAGCGAGGAACGCTGTGCTCCTGATGGGTCAAATTGTAGATAGATTTTCCCCAAGGAACCACTATTACAGCGAGGTTGTTTGCATACTGTGACGATGCGCCTGGCCGATGCTGCCGGCGCGATCGCCCCAGCGATTTCCCACAGGCTACACGTTAAACCGAAACAGCATCACATCGCCCTCCTGCACCACGTATTCTTTACCTTCGCTGCGCACCTGGCCCTTGTCCTTGGCCGTAGCCATCGAACCCGCCGCCACCAGGTCGTTATAGGCCACGGTTTCGGCCCGAATAAAGCCCCGCTCAAAGTCGGTGTGAATCACCCCGGCGGCCTGGGGGGCCACCATGCCCGCCTTGATGGTCCAGGCGCGGGTTTCCTTCGGGCCGGTGGTGAAGTAGGTCCGCAGGCCCAGCAGCTCGTAGGTGGCGCGAATCAGGGTCTTGAGGCCGCCCTCCTCTACCCCCAGGGCTTCGAGAAAATCTTTGCGCTCGGCGTCGTCTAGCTCCACCAGCTCCGACTCCACCTGGGCTGAAATTACCACCACCTGAGCGTCCTCTGCCGCCGCCAGGGCGCGCACCTGATCGACCCAGGGGTTGCCGCTGGCCAGGTCGTCCTCAGAGACATTGGTGGCGTAGATGACGGGCTTTCGGGTAAGCAGCCCCAGGGGCTTGATGATCGCCTCGGCCTCCTCGTCTAGCTCCACCTGGCGGGCGGTCTTGCCCTCGTTGAGCACCGGCAGAATTTTTTCGAGGATTGCCAGCTCGGCCTGGGCCTCTTTGTCGGCGCGGGCCAGCTTGCGAACCCGGTCGACCCGGCGCTCCAGCTGGGCCAGGTCGGCCAGGGCCAGCTCCAGGTTGATCACCTCGATGTCCCGCGCCGGATCGACCGACCCGGAGACGTGGATGATGTCGTCGTCATCGAAGCAGCGCACCACGTGGACGATCGCATCGACTTCGCGAATGTTGGCCAAAAACTGGTTGCCCAGCCCCTCGCCCTGGCTGGCCCCCTGCACCAGGCCCGCAATGTCGACAAACTCGACCCGAGCCGGTACCACCTCAGCGGAGCTGGAGAGATCGGCCAGTACCTGGAGGCGGCCATCGGGCACCGCCACCACCCCGACGTTGGGTTCGATGGTGCAAAAGGGGAAGTTGGCGGCCTGGGCCTTGGCGTTGGCCACCACGGCGTTGAACAGGGTTGATTTGCCAACGTTGGGAAGCCCAACAATGCCAGCTCGTAACATGGGGTAACTCTAGATTTAGATCAGGTATTTGCCGCTAGCGGCAAATACCTATCTAGCATAGGAGAGGATGCGACCATTGCGGAGGGGTTGCTATACCCTTGAAGCTAAACGGCATCGGTGGATTGAGCGGAAGGGTGGCGCTATGGCTAACAAGGGATCGAAGGGGTGGCAAGGCAGCGCCCTGGCGGTGGTGGCAGTGGTGGCGGTGCTGGGGCTCACCGGCTGCAATACCCTGGGGCTGTCGCGATCGCCCCGCAACAACGGCGACATGGGCAATCAGTTTGTCGATCGCGGCTTTCGGGGCGACATGCTGGTCAGCCGCATGAAGCCCGTGCGCCTGCGCCTGCAAAACGGCTGGCAGGCCGCCCCAACCGGCACCCTGCACCCCAACGCCGAACTGGAGGCCTACAATCCTGACCAGAACCTGTTTTTGGTGGTGCTGGGCGAAAGTCGGGCCGCCGTTAGCCCCGGCAACCTGGAGGAGCAGGCCAGCAACTACCTGCAAATTCTCAAGGGGGGCTTTAACCAGGTGATTGCCAACCAGGCCCGCACCGGAGTCGATCGCGTCAGCGGCTTTCCAGCGGTGCAGTACGAGGTGCGCGGCGACGTGTCCCAGCGCCCGGTGGCCTACCTGCACACCACCGTTGAAATGGGCGAAGAATACTACCAGGTGGTGGTGTGGACCCCCGACGACCTGCGGATGGCTAACGCCGACGCCATGCGATCGGTAATCCAGGAATTTCGTGCCGCCCAGCAGTAAGCATGGCCATTCTGTGGCCTAATAGAGTCTGGGGTGGGTGGCTACCCAAGGGCAGGCCCCACTCCAGACTCTCGACCAAGGACGTTACCGCCATGCTGCGCTGGCTTTCAACCCTGCTTTTCCCGACCATCCCTCTGCCAACCTCTCGTCTATTTACTTCCAGGGTGCGCCTGGGCGGGTGGCTTGGGGTGGTCTTCCTCAGCCTGACGCTGTGGCTGAGCCTGGGGGGGCAGCCCACCGCCCTGGCGGGGCTCACCGACGACAACTACGACGGCAACATCTTTGCCCTCTACGCGGGCAATGGGTCGCTGGTGCCCCCCAAGGTGAGCCTGGAGCAGTCGCTCAGGTACGGAAAACCCGCGATCGCGGTAATCTACGTCGATGACAGCAGCGACTGCAAGAAATTTTCGTCGGTGATTTCCCAGCTCCAGGCCCCCTACGGGCGAGTGGCCAACTTTGTCCCGGTCATGGCCGACGCGATTCCGGTCAAGGCCAGCTACGAGCCCAACGAACCGGGCTACTACTTCCGCAATGCCGTGCCCCAAACCCTGGTATTCAACGCCCAGGGCGACCTGATGTTTAACGAGGTCGGGATTGTCTCCTACGAGGCGATCGATGACGTGATGCGCGAAATGTTTGACCTGCTGCCCCGCAGCGAGTCGGTCGAACTGCGCCGTCGCCCCATCAACGAGGTGAATACCGAACTGGTACCCGAGTCGTAGAGCGTGTCAACAATGCTACTAATTAGGCTGTCGTACGGTGCATAACGTTAAGTTGAGGCCCTGCTAACGCGCAGCAATGCATCGCGAGGAAGCTAAACACTAGGGTTTTCGTAGGCTGGGTGGCGCGGAGCGTAACCAGCAGGGAACTTACCCCCGTCATTCCCTGTAAGCCATCGTCAGCAAAAACTGGTTTTCCATCGCGGCGGTTCCGTCCGTGGCCCGGTTGTAGCGGCTAAACACCGCCCGCAGGTCGTCGCGCAGGTGTTCCTGCGCCGCCGTGGCTGAGCCCTGGGAGGCGCGAATGGCAGGTCCAAAGTAGGTCAAAAACACCTCGGTGGCGTGGTCTACCGACCGGAAATACAGCACCGAGGTGCGCTGTTCGCTGGCGATGGCATGGCAGCCCTCCCCCAGCAGCGCCTCCAGGCCCTGCTCGGTACCCCAGCGCAGGGGCGAGCTGAGGCCGGGGGGCGGGGGCCGATACCGGGCCAGGGCGCTGAAAAAGTCAAAGCTCCAGCCCTGGGGCATGGGAGAGGCAAGGCCAATTTTGCCCCCGGGGCGACAGACCCGCAGCAGTTCTCGGGCGGCCTGCTCCTGGTCGGGGGCAAACTGTACCCCATACACCGACAGCACAAAGTCGAAGCTGGCCTCGGCAAAGGGCAGCGCCTGGGCATCGGCAAGGTCAAAGTCGATCTCAAACCCCTCGGCGGCGGCCCGCTGCCTAGCCCGCTCGATCAGGGCGGGCACGTAGTCAATGCCGGTCATCTCGCAGTAGCGGCGGGCGGCGACCAGGGCGGCGGTGCCGCTGCCGCAGGCCACATCCAGGCCGCGATCGCAGGGATGGGGGTCCACCGCCTCGCAGAGAGCGATCGCCATGGACGTATTCTGGCGGGCAATCTCGTGGAAGTTGCCCGTGGCCCAGGTCTCCTGCTGGTGAGCCGTAATTGTCTGGTAGTCAATCCCAGCGCTCATCGGTTTTCTCCTCGCTCAACGGCGCGACAGGCTGCCCCCAGCACGGCCCACATCGCTCCGCTGAGTCGATCCGCTGTCGGGAAGACCATAGCACCCCTGGCCCTGGCCTGTCTTGAAAGAAATTGAACTGGCGACCCTCTCGGCCCCTAGGCACCTTGCTGCTGCGGTACCTGCAACCCGCTCAGTTCCACGGCGGCGGATCACTAGCCGCATTCACCGCCTCACCGAACCACGACCTCCACCAGGGGTCGAAAGGTTTCCGTTAGCTTTGCCTGGGCCACGGCCAGGGTGGGGTAGGGGCGGCGGCTGTAGTCCTGGCCCACCGCCAGGGGAAAGGGGGCGGTATCGTCCAGGGGCACCCAGGTGGCCCCGGCGGCCTGCACAATCGCCCACACCGCCGCCACGTCCCAGATCTTGGGCGTCGCCTCCACGGCCCCCACCGCCCAGCCCGCCCCCACCAGCAGCAGGTTGTAGGCGGCGGAGCCCAGCATGCGAATTTTGCAGGGAAAGGGCTTTTCCAGCACCGCCGTGCTGCGGGCGCAGAGGCTGAAGAACTGGGTCTTGTCGGGGGCCGCCTGGCTGGTGTGGATAGGCCGACCGTTGCAGAAGGCACCACTGGGCATATCCAGCCCACTTGCCCCCGGCCAGTAGCCGTAGAAAGACTGCCCCAGGGGCGGCATCGCCACGTAGCCAAATACCGGCGTGCCCCGGTACAGCAACCCCAGGGAAATGCCCCACACCGGAATGCCTCGGGTGAAGTTGGTGGTGCCATCGATGGGGTCGATGATCCAGCACCAGTCGGCGGCGGGGAAGATGTGCTCCACCTCTTCGCTGAGCACGCCGTGGTCGGGGAAGGCCTCACGGATAGCGGCCCGCAGGGTGTCGTCAGACCAGCGATCGCACCTTGTCACCAAACTTCCATCCGCCTTCAGATCGGCCTGCACCTGGCCAAATTCCGCCATCAGCCGTTCGCCCACGGTGGCCGTGGTGGCCTCGGCAAAGGCCAGTACCTCGTTCCAAAAGCTCTGCATCTCAGTCCTCAAAGACGGTTTCAGGTCAGCCGTAAACCCGAAACCCGAAACCCAAAACCCAAAATCCCACTAAGCCGTCATCTTTACCGTACCAGACCCCTAATCCATATCGCTTTCCAACGCCGCCGTGATCGCCGCCCTGGCATTGGCCTGAAATTCCTGAATGTTGACTCGGCGCAGCAGCACCACCGCCACCACCATGCCCACTGCTTGTAGCATAAACACCAGCCCGTAGGCCATAAACGCCTGGGATGGGGGCACCTCGCCGCTGTGAAACAGGCCCAGCATGCCCCGGCCCAGATCGAGAACGCCGCCCCCCATCACCGTTGCGCCGCCCCGGGCGATCGCCTGGGCCAGCCCCCAGGCCCCAATAAACGTGCCCGCTGTCTCCGCCACGGTCAGGTCCAGCATCAGCACGATCGCCCCCAGGGTGAGCACCCCCGAGGCAATGCCAAAGCAAAACACCGCCCCCAGCAGCACGGGCGGTGCCCCGGTCAGCCCCGAGAGGGTGATGCCCAGCAGGCTGATCGCCGCCCAGCCGCAGCCGATGGTGACGGTGCGCTTTTTGCCGATGCGGGGCACCACCAGCATGCCGGTGACGATGATGCCCAGCAGCGTGCCCAGGCCAAAGGCGGCGTTGAGCTGGGTGGTTTCGGCAATGGTCATGCCAAACACCTCGCCGCCGTAGGGTTCGAGAATGGCATCCTGCATGAACAGGCTGAGGCTGAGCACCAGCAAAAAACCAAAGAACAGCCGGGTCTGGCGGCTGGCGGTGAGAATGCCCAGGGCCTGGGGCAGAGTGATGTTGTCTTCGCGGCCCGCCACCATGGAGCGCTGCGATCGCCGCGAGTACTTGCGCTCAATGCCCAGGGTGCTAAAGATCGACAGGGCAATTACCACCGCCGGGGCCACCACAAACAACCGGTTCACCGATCGCTGCACCTGCTCGATCGGCGCATCGAGGTCGATGGGCCGCAGCACAATCGAGACAATAATTACCCCGGTGATAATGCCCACCATCAGCATGGCCCAGCCGATGCCCACCAGGCGCGATCGCGAGTCTTCATCCGACACATCCACCAGCAGGGCCGTAAAGGGGGTCGAAGTGGCACTCAGGGCCAGGCCGTAGACCGCAAACAGCAGCGCCAGCAGCCCCACCCAGGGGTACACCGCTGGCCCCCAGCCAGAGGCCGCCATCGCCTCTCCCAGCCGCCACACCACCTGCACCGCCACAAAAGAGGTAATCGCCACAGTGGTGATGCCGATCCAGATGTAGCCGCTGCGGTGGTAGCCCAGCAGCGGCCTGGAGTCAGACATCTGGCCAAACCACACCCGCGCCGGGGCCATAAACTGGTGCACCGCAATCGTGCCCGCCGCGATCAGGGCTGGCACCTGGAGTTCCTCAATCATGATCCGATTGAGCACCCCCAGGGTGAGCAGCGACATAATCCCCAGGCCCATGTTAAACACCCCCAGGCGCAGCATGGTAGGAATGCCGAGACTGGGCTTAGCCGAGGCCTCCGCAGCCGAGGGTGAGATATCTGGGCTCGTCATAGGTCAATGGAAAATGCGTCAGAGGATAGTACTACCTTAGACCCAAACACCGCAGAAATTGCTGGAGTACAGGCCTTCCCAACCGATTGTTGCAGCCCTCGATCGCCAACGGATTGCCGCCGGGAGGTCGGCAGACGACCTGTTCGGTGGCCCAACACCGCATTAGACCAAACCTCGCCCTAGACTATCCCCCTCCCCCCCATTGGGATTGAAAAACAGTTCTCCCCCGTGGTTTTCTGAAAGGCCGGTAGGCATGTTTGGCGTTCTGCCCCTATGACCCAAGTGCCTGACTGTCGTTGTTATGTTGGCCCCTATTTCCAAAACCCATGAAAAATTCAATACTGCGGACAGCCCTCGCTATGGCCCTGCCCCTGCTAGTGCTGGCCTGCGACACGCCCCCGCAAACCACGGTGACTGAAGATACTGCCGCCCCCGAGGCCACCGCCGAAGGGGGCACCCTGGAGATGTTTGCCAATGCCGAAGAGCGGCCTCAGGCCGGATTTACCTCCGGCGACGGCTGGGAACTGAGCTTTGATCACCTCTACGTCAACTTTTCTGAGCTGCGGGCCTTCCAGACTGAGCCACCCTACGACTACACGTCGCTCAGCCCAATTGAAAACCCGGTGGCTGAGGTCAGCTTCGCCCCCCAGTCCGTCGACCTGGTGACGGGCAACGAAGACGACCCGACGGTGTTTCTAGACGCCCAGAGTGATGTCCCCGAGGGCCACTACAACGCCATTTCCTACTACATCACCCCGGCCACCGACGGTCCCGGTGAGGGCTACAGCATCGTTATCATCGGCACCGCCGAGCGCGATGGCGAAACCATTGATTTTGTGCTCAACCTCGAACAAGAGCTGAACTACTACTGCGGCGAGTTCATCGGCGACGAGCGCCGGGGCATCTTAACCGCCGGCGACGAGGCCTCCCTGGAAGCGACCCTGCACCTCGATCACCTGTTTGGCGAAGGGTCTAGACCTGCCGACGACCCCCTCAACCAGTCGGCCTTTGGCTTTGACCCCCTGGCGGCCCTCGCCACCGATGGCCGCGTTGAAGCCGATATGGCCCTGCTGCAATCGGAGTTATCGCCGGAGGACTTCGCGCGCCTGGAGTCGAGCCTGGTTGAACTGGGCCATGCAGGCGAAGGCCACTGTTTTGAGGCTAACTCAGGGCAGACTAGCTAGGACCGCCCGGCAGGCGGGGAGCTACCTTTTGGGGGTGTCAGGTGTCGGGTGTTGGGTGTCGGGCATCCGGAATGATGGGCTGACTGATGGCATCAAGCACCAGGTCAACGGCCCGCCAGGTAGCTTTAGTGTGTTTGGGAAAGGGGTTTCAGGCTGATCCTTGAGCCTGAAACCCTGCCCTTTTGACGGGCAAAAAATAACCCAGGCTGGGCCTGGGCTGTCGAGTGTAAGACCTTGCTTTGGAGCATGCCAGCGCCAGCTGAGGAAGAGCGGGCTGGGCGCTGGAGGCAGGGCTCCTGGGGATTGACCCTAACCGAAACGGCCCGAGACGTAGTCGCGGGTGAACTGTTCGCGGGGGGAGTTGAAGATGGTTTCGGTGCGATCAAACTCGACCAGGTAGCCCACCTTGCCGCCTTTGGGTGTGGGTTCAGCATTGTAGAAGGCGGTGCGGTCAGACACCCGCGAGGCCTGCTGCATGTTGTGGGTCACAATGATAATTGTGTAGTCTTCCTTCAGCTGCTTCATGGTTTCCTCGATCTTGATGGTCGAGATCGGGTCGAGGGCCGAGCAGGGTTCGTCCATCAGAACCACGTCGGGCTGAACGGCGATCGCCCGGGCAATGCAGAGGCGCTGCTGCTGCCCCCCTGACAGCGAGAGGCCACTCTGCTTGAGCTTATCTTTGACCTCATCCCACAGGGCCGCCTTGCGGAGGGAGGTCTCTACCAGCTCGTCCATATCGCCCCTGAAGCCATTGATGCGGGCACCCCAGGCAATATTTTCGTAGATTGACTTGGGGAAGGGGTTGGGCTTTTGAAACACCATGCCAATCTTGCGGCGCAGCTCTACAGCATCCACCCGGTCGGAGTAGATATCCTCCCCGTGGAAGCTGATTTTGCCTTCGACCCGGCAGGAGGGAATCAGATCGTTCATGCGGTTGAAGCAGCGCAGAACCGTGCTCTTGCCACAGCCAGAGGGGCCAATAAAAGCCACAATTTCGTTGCGGGGAATTTCTAGATAAACGTCGCGAACAGCTAGATTGGACCCGTAGTAGACCTGAAGGCTTTCCGCCTTGAGGGCTATGTCAGTGGAAGGGGGAGCATAGGTGTTGGACATCTTGGCACCAGGGTCGCGCTAAAGTCTGAACAAGAACTCACTCCATACTATTGCAGCCTGCGGCGAGTTTAGGGTTAAGGCGAGACTAAGGGGCAGGGGGAACTTTAGCTCTAGTCCTTAACGGCAACAGGCATCCCATCATTCCTGATACCTGCCCCCCAATACCTGACACCTGCACCCCCCAAAAACGGTACTTCCCCATCTGCCAGCCCGGACTAGAACCCCAAAAAGTCACCCACAGCTGCTTTAAATCACCGGACTGGTCTTTTGGCGATAGGGAAACGGCTGCTTGAGATCACGGGCTGTGGCCCGGCTCGGCTCTTAGGATAGGCTCATAGCCCAGGTTCTGGGATGACCCTGACCCAGGTGGCACAGCAATTGGTTCGGGCTGGTCTGGGCGATTTATTCTAGAGAGGTAGGGTGTTTTGCTGAATTTAATATTGCCACTCAATCCAGTGCCAAAACTCCCTTTATACCGTCCCTTGAGCCGTTTGCTTAGGCCTTTTTCCCTCAGCACGGTGCTGACTGCGGTATTTGTCCTGCAAATTAGCTGTGCGATCGGGCTGCTGGGCTTTTTGAGCTTTTATTTGGGCAACTGGGCCGTGGCGCTGCTGAGCGTGGTGGCGATCGGCAGTTCCGTGGTGGTAGGCCTGGCGGTAGTCAACCGGGTGCTTCAGCCCATTGCCCAGCTGCGCCAGGCCATTCAGGCGACGGCCCAGGGCAACTGGCAAACCCCCCTGCCGGTCGAAAGCCTTGACGAACTGGGTCAGCTGGCGCGAGCTTTCAACACGATGGCGACTAAGCTCCAGGAGTCTTTCGCCGAGCTGGAACACCTCAACCAGGAAATGCAGCGCAGTGAGCGGCGCTGGCGGCAGTTTTTAGATGGCATTCCCCTGGGTATTGCGGTGTACGATCGCGAGGGCAGCATGGTCTTTGCCAGTCAGCAGGCCCGGGTGTTGCTCTGCCTTGAGGACATGCCCTCGGTGCCGTCGCTGAGCCTCGAGGACACCTGTATTGCCTACCGGGCCAGTACGGGGCGGCGCTACCCCACGGAGGATCTGCCCATTACCCAGGCGCTACAGGGGCAGCCTGGCTGGGCCGACGATCTGGAGTTGCGCCCCGGCAATCACCCAATTCCGATCGAAATGGCCACCACCCCCATTTTTGATCAGGCGGGGCGGGTGGAGTACGCGATCGCGGCCTTTCAAGACATCACCACCCGCAAACAGGCCCAAACCCTGCTGGCCGACTACAGCCAGACCCTGGAGCGCCAGGTGGCCGATCGCACGGCTGCCCTGCGCCAGGCCGAGGCCACCCAGCGAATCATTCTAGAGGCTATTCCTGACCTGCTGGTGCGCTTTTCGGGCGATGGCATCTGTCTGGACGTGATGAATGCCGGAGCGGTGGATCTGCTCGCGGAGCCCCGGGAGCAGATCGGCAAAGCCATGACCGAGGTGCTGCCTGCCGCTATGGCTGCCGAACGCATGCACTACATACGCCTGGCGCTCCAGACGGGCCAGCCCCAGATCTACGAGTACAGTTTTCAGACCGCCCAGGGCTGGCGCTACGAAGAGGCCCGCATTGTCAGCAGTGGCCCGAACCAGGTGCTGGCGATCGTGCGCGACATCACCGAGCGCAAGCAGGCCGAAACCGAAATTGCCCGCCAGCGACAGTTTTTACAAAACGTCATTGACAGCATTCCCAGCATCATAGTGGTCAAGGACCGCGACGACCGGGTGCAGATGGCCAACCGGGCCAGTGCCGCCCTGCACGGCATCACGCCCAGCGATATGGTGGGCAAGTTTGACACCGACTTCAATCCCAACATTTCTGGGTTCGAGGCCAGCCAGCAGCGCCGTATTCATCAGCAGGTGATCGCCACCCAGATGCCCTACCAGGGGGAGCAAGAAATTATCGATCGCTCCGGCACCCGTCGCTGGTACCAGGTGGCGATTAGCCCCTTTCAGGACGCCAGTGGCACCGTCAACGGCGTGATCACCAACTGCATCGACATCACCGATCGCAAGGGCATGGAAACCGCGCTCAAGAGCGCCAACGAAAAGCTAGAGCGTCTGGCCACCCTCGACGGCCTGACCCAGATTCCCAACCGCCGCCGCTTTGACGAATACCTGGAGCAGGAGTGGCAGCGGCTGGTGCGCGAACAGCAGCCCCTGTCGCTGATTATGTTCGATGTGGACTACTTCAAGCCCTACAACGACTGCCTGGGCCACCAGGAAGGGGATGAAGCCCTGATTGCCATTGCCGCCGCCGCCACCCGCGCCGTTAAACGCGCCGCCGACCTGCTGGCCCGCTACGGCGGTGAAGAGTTTGCGGTGGTGCTGCCCAACACCCGCCGCACGGGCGCGGAAATGGTGGCCAGGGCCCTGCAGCAGGAAATTGCTAATCTGAAGCTGGCCCACCCCCAGTCACCCATCAGTGACTACCTCACCATCAGTATTGGCATCGCCAGCGTAGTGCCCACCGTCGACCAGTCGCCCGAAGACCTGATTGCCGCTGCCGATGCCGCCCTATACCAGGCTAAGCGCAGGGGGCGCGATCGCTACTGGATTCGCCTGATTTAATTCCGGCCAGGAACGATGCCAGGGGTAGCTCGAAAGTAAGGAGATGGTACTCCCTAGGCCGCCTGCTGCAATCGGTCCAACTCGGCCAGCACCTCCCGGCTGTGGATCACCGGCTGCACCCCCAAAAAGCGCGCCTGCATGGTGCCATCGGGGCCAATGATGTAGGTGTGCCGCAGGGACATCGCCCCCAGCCACGACCCGTAGGCTTTGCTCACCGCCCCCCTGGGGTCCGACAGCAGCGGAAACTCTAGCCCCTCAGCGTCACAAAACTCGGCGTGGGACTCAACACTGTCGGCGCTGATGCCAATAATTTGAGCGTTACGGGCCTGGTACTCAGCTATATCGCGCTCAAACCGCTGGGCCTCGATGGTGCAGCCGGAGGTAAAGTCACGAGGGTAAAAGTAGAGCACCACCCACTGGCCACGAAGGTCCGCCAGAGCAATTTCTCCATCGCCGCTGTTGGTTGGCAGCGTGAAGTCCGGGGCCGGTTCACCCAGGGGAACCTGTGCCCCGCCCAGAGCCAGGGCCGGTAGGGGCACAATTAGCCAGCTCAGGCACACCAGGCAAAACCCCAGGGCGGCTTGCAAAAGTTGGCGGCGGGTCATGGCAGGTTCTTCCTTGGGGATGATTCTGAAAACTCTTTACCAAAGTTTACAATATAGGGTGTACCCTTCGCTGTCGTCGGAGCCCTTCCCATGTCCCCCATCGCCAATCTGCAAACCGTTACCCTTGGCCCGGATGGTCTGGTTGTACCGGCGCTGGGCGTAGGCACCTGGGCCTGGGGCGACTCGCTCTTTTGGGACTACGGCAAGGCCTACAGCGACAGTGATTTACATGCTGCCTTTGCCGCTGCGCTGGATGCTGGCCTGACGCTGTTTGACACCGCCGAGATTTATGGCTTTGGCCAGTCAGAAAAATTAATTGGCCGCTTCATGCAGCAGCGCCCCCAGCAGGTGACCCAGAACGCTGTGGTAGCTACCAAATACTTCCCGCTGCCGTGGCGGTTTTCCAAGCAATCCGTGGCCGATGCCCTGTCCGCCAGCCTCGATCGCCTTCAGGTGGCCTCGGTGGCGCTCTACCAGGTGCACTGGCCCCTCGACTTTTTGCTCAGCCAGAAGGATCTGATGCTGGCCCTGGGGGCGGAGGTTAAGCGGGGCCGGATTGGGGCTGTGGGGGTGAGCAACTACTCGGCCCAGCAAATGCGCGACGCCCATCGTTCCCTGGCCGAACAGGGGGTGCCCCTGGCGGCCAACCAGGTACAGTACTCGCTGCTCAACCGCAAGCCCGAGACCAATGGCATCATCGCCACAGCGCGGGAGTTGGGGGTCACCATTCTGGCCTACAGCCCCCTGGCCCAGGGGTTGCTGACCGGAAAATACACCCCAGAGTCCAATCTCAAGCCCGCCGGAGCGCGCTGGCTTGACCCCCGCTTTAGCCAAGGCGGACTGACCAAGCTGATGCCGGTGATCCAGGCGCTTCAGGAGATTGGCGAGCGGCGGGAGCGCACCCCGGCCCAGGTAGCCCTCAACTGGTTGGTGTGCCAAGGCAATGTGCTGCCCATTCCCGGTGCCAAAAATGCCCGCCAGGCCGCCCAGAATGCCGGGGCTTTGGGTTGGGAACTCAGCTCCGACGAAAAAGCTCGGCTCTCCCAACTTACCCAGGCTTACTGTTAGATAACCTGGGCAAGAATCTGTCTTTGGATATGTAGCTCCGACAGCAGTTTGGAGTGGGAAACAACTGCGATCGCGCTAATAAAGGGTGTGTTGTGCCAACAGGCCAGTGCATCCCTTAGGCTGGCCTTGGTTCACCCTGCAAAGTGATGACGTTCCAATTTTGAAGACCAATTAAAACTGTTACTAGCAGATCAAAACAAGGAGCCCCTAGGGGAGCTTTATGCCAGACGAATAAATAAAGCAAAAGCACCTATGTCGGCGGATAGATTGGGTTAATCGACTACATTACCAATCCTTTTTTCCGGCGTGGGCCGGGCAATCTGGGCATTGGCTGGCTGCTGTTGGCCAGTCTGCGTCGGGTGCTGCTGGTTTTTTTTGCTAGGTACTTTTGTGGCCATTCAAGTAGGCTTTTGGATTGGCCTGTCGCCCCGCGCCATGACCGCCATAAACCCGCTGGTGCAGCTCTTTCGTCCGGTGTCTCCGGTGGCCTGGTTGCCCATTGCCCTGGCCACTTTTAACCTGGCCAATCCATCGGCTATTTTTGTTATTTTATCACCTCCCTGTGGCCGACGGTGATCAATACGGCTTTGGAAGTGGCCAGTGTGCCAAAGACTATTTAGACGTGGCGCGGGTGTTAGAAATGCCCCGCTGGCGGCAGATAGTGAAAATTATTTGGCCCGCTAGTTTGCCCTACATTCCATCAGGTGTAGGTTGGGTGAAATGGAGTGGAACCCAACGCTAGGGCTGGTTGTGTTGGGTTCTGCTAGCGCTGATGCTGTTGGCAAAATCAACAATCTGCAAAGTACGCTTGAAAAAGTTGCCCCGAAAAGCCCCACCGCCCTCCCTGTGGCCGACGGTGATCAATACGGCTTTGGAAGTGGCCAGTGTGCCAAAGACTATTTAGACGTGGCGCGGGTGTTAGAAATGCCCCGCTGGCGGCAGATAGTGAAAATTATTTGGCCCGCTAGTTTGCCCTACATTCCATCAGGTGTAGGTTGGGTGAAATGGAGTGGAACCCAACGCTAGGGCTGGTTGTGTTGGGTTCTGCTAGCGCTGATGCTGTTGGCAAAATCAACAATCTGCAAAGTACGCTTGAAAAAGTTGCCCCGAAAAGCCCCCCCAGCCCCCAATCCTGGGGGGGCGGAAGGTCAAAGTCCCCCAAAGTTGGGGGATTCAGGGGGCCAACGCCGAGCAATTCCGTAAAGAAACAATTCGCCAACAGCGTCTGCTATTGCGCCGCCCAACCTGTGCAGGGGAAACTGATAATTGCATGCGCCAAGTAGAAATTCCTATTGACAAGTGGGATGGGTCAGCGATCGCATGACACACCAAAATCCTATCGGATAGTACGGAGCAGCCAGGCTTGCCAGCCCCCGCCAGACAGGATGCTTCGAACTACCAAAACCCTGAGTGCTAGGAATAGGGATCAAGGAAATAGGGGCTTTTAAGGTCGCTAAACCCTTTTGCATCGGTTCAGAAGGAGGGGCTGTCGTCGAGGTCAGTGTTCTAAAATCCTTCTCAAGGATGATGCTTGGCCGTTAAGATAAATCTTTTAATAGTAAATAAGTACAGGTCTTATTGAGGGCTAAATCCAGAGCAATGTATTTCCTTTTGTCAGTGGATTTAGGGTCAATTGAAGAGCTTAATTATTTCAACGATTTGGAATCCAGAAATGGTTATATAACGTAATCTTCCGCTTGACGCTTTTTGTTTTCCGGATTTAAAATTGAGAGAATCGAACAAGTCAGCCTAATCTAACCACGCAGCCTCTAATCGCTTTACAAGCCTTTACGCTGCTAGAGCGGGGGAACCGTTAAAGGGGCGTATTTCCGAGTTCTTAAACCCTATAGAGGGTAATCGGAAAAGGGCATCTCTCAGCCCTAGCCCGTCAGCTAACCTCGTCGGCATTGAGGGAGACTGAATCTCACCATTTACGCCCATGCGTTGGTTGTTTCAGTGTCCTAAGTCGTGTTGCCACGGCTTGTTCGCTGTTTATAACTAGGCTCCAGGAGGGTCTCATGCAGCTCAAATCTCGCGCCCCTGCCCCGGTAAGGCAGCGTCATTCGATCGCCCCTCAGGGCTCCCCCGAGGCCGCGATCAAGCCTATGGTTGTGCGGTTAGAGGCGGCTCTGGGTCGCCGCGATCTGGCTAAGGACATTGTGCTGCTGCTGCGGCCAAAACCGCCGGTTAAAGACCCCAACAGCATAGACGAGCAAACGATCAACTTTGTGGTGGGATACAGTGGTTCGGCCCACAGTCAGGCCGCCCTCGACCTGGCCCTGTGCGCGGCTCACCAAACCCGTTTGGCCAGGCCCAACCCGGTGCAGGTGCATGTGGTTTACGTGGTCGATAAAACGCGCCCCAAAACCATCGCCAATGCCGATCGCATTCTCTGGCAGGCCCGCTGCCTGGCCAGCGAGTGGCGCGGCTCGCTCAACGCCCACCTGCGGGTGGGCCAGGTGGCGACCGAGCTCAGCCAGGTGGCCAAAGAGATTGGGGCTGAGGTGCTGCTGGTGGGTTGCCACACAGCCAAGCACCCCCTGGTAAAGCAGCTCGATCCTCAAACCCCCTGCTCGGTGCTGGGGCTGCCCAAGTAAGAGAATTGGCATCTTTTTTGGAGTGAGCCCAGTGAACTATCACACCATCCTGGTGGCCCTCGATCGCACGGCGGCCTCCGACCGCGTCTTTGACTACGCCCTGGGACTGGCTGAGGCCTCCCAGGGACAGCTGCGCCTGGTCCACAGCCTGCCGGTCAAACCCTACGAAAACCTGGGGAAGATGATCGATGCTGGGGTGGGCCTGCGCAGCTCCAGCCAGGTGCAGCACGACGAAGACGCCGCCCAACTCCAACAGTTACAGGAGGCCCGCACCTGGCTGGAGCGGTTGCGCAACGAGGCGTTAAGACACAACATTCCGACCGATTTTGTCTGCGAAGTAGCTGACCCAGGCGCTCTAATCTGCCAGCTTGCCACAGCCTGGGGAGCCGACGTGGTCGTGGTGGGCCACAGCGGCAAGCGGGGCTTAAAAAAGCTCATTCTAGGTAGCGTGAGTGACCACGTGGCCAACCATGCCCCCTGCCCTACCGTTGTGGTGCCCAACGACAGCAGTCTGGAGGTTGAGGTGTTGCAGCCAAAGCTTCAGGGGTCTGTTTAGCGGACGTGGTAAGTGGGGATAGCGGAGGTGTGGGGGTCGCGATGATCTACATCTGCGGATAGATTGAGCGCAATTGAAATCCGGTGCTATAAAAATTGGAGAACAATTAGAACAGCCTAATCCAGGGCGTCGGGGGTCGCGATCGCGGCCCCCGTTGCTCTAGAACGGGGGAACCAACTCACGGGGCCAATCCTGACGGGTCAAAGGCGTCACCCTTTGACCACCACCCAGGAAGGACAGCTCTCAGTCCTAGCCCGTCAGCTAACCTCGTCGGCGTTGAGAGGAAACTGCAATTCAGCCTTCCTTAAGGAAGCACAGAATTGATCAGTGTCCTTGGTTGGTACACAGCGATACGGTTTCGTATCGACCTGGAACTCTGGAGCATACGCCATGGAAACGTCCTAGCGCCAAATTTCGGTGGCTCTCGGTGGCACCTATCGAGATTGAGTGGCACTGGGCCAAGGCGATCGCCTTGGCCCAGTGCCGTAACGGCCACGGTTCACAAACCTTCCTTCTAATTGCCCATCCTTTATCTATTCCTAAGGACGCTCTCTATGGACTCAATTTTAGGGATGCCCCTGCCCGTAGAAGACCCAATTTTGATCTTCGGCCTCTGTATGGTGGTGATTCTGGCCACGCCGCTGATCTTTGAGCGCTTCAAGCTGCCCGGGCTAATTGGCCCGATTGTGGCCGGGGTGGTGCTGGGCAGCAGCGTGCTGAACGTGCTGGAGCGGGGCCAGGCGATCGAGCTGTTGGGCAATGTGGGCCTGCTCTACATCATGTTTTTGTCGGGGCTGGAGATCAACATGAACCAGTTCCGCAGAAACCGCGATCGCAGCTTTGCGTTTGGCGTCATCACCTTCACCATTCCGCAGCTGGCGGGCACGCTGATCTTCCACTACCTGCTGGGTTTCGACTGGATCGCGGCGATTCTAATTGCCAGCATGTTTGCCTCCCACACCCTGGTGCCCTACCCGATCATCAGCCGCCTGGGCATCATGAAAAACGACGCGGTGGTGACCACCGTGGGCGGCACCATTCTCACCGACACCGTGGCCCTGCTGGTGCTGGTGGTGGTGGCCCGCGCCTTTGAGGGGGAGCTGACCACCATGTTTTGGGTCTCCCTGGCCCTGGCCATGGTGATCTACGTGGCGGCGGTGATCTACCTACTGCCGCCCTTGGCCCGCTGGTTCTTTCGCAACGTGGAGGACGGCGGCAAGAGCGAGTTTGTGTTTGTACTGGCGGTGGTCTTTATCGGCGCGTTTCTGGCCCGGGCCGTGGGGACGGAGGCGATTTTGGGTGCCTTTCTGGTGGGGCTGACCCTGAACCGGCTGATTCCCGAGCGCAGCCGCCTGATGACCCGGATTCAGTTCTTTGGCGACGCCTTTATCATTCCCTTCTTTCTAATTTTCATTGGCCTGCTGGTGGATGTGTCGGTGCTGTTCAGCAGCCTCACCGCCTGGGTGGTGATGATCTCGATGCTGGCCACCAACGTGATCACCAAGTTCATCGCCGCTGGTGTCACCCGGCGGATCTACAACTACACCGCCGCCGAGGGCTGGGTGATGTTTGGCCTCTCCACCTGCGAGGCCGCCGCCACCCTGGCCGCCACCCTGGTGGGCTACGAGCTGGGCATCATTGGCGACGATGTGCTCAACGGCGTGGTGCTGATGATTTTTGCCACCTGCATTCTCGGCCCCTCGGTGGTGGATCGCTTTGGTCGCCAGGTGGCCCGTGAGCAGGACGAGCAGCAGTACGAACCGCGCCAGGCCCCCCAGCGGGTGCTGGTGCCCCTGGCCAACCCCGCCACCAGCGAAGCCCTGATCAATGTGGCGGCCCTGCTGCGGGATGGTAAGTCGGAGGAGGCCATCTATCCCCTGTCGGTGATTGCTGAGGAAACCGAGGCCGAGGACACCGACAACAGTGTGGTGGCCGCCGAGCGGCTGCTGGCCCACGCCGTGGTGCACGGGGTGGAGTTGGATCTGCCCGTCAACCCTGTGACGCGGGTGGCCCGTAACCCCGCCTCCGGCATTGTGGAAGCGGCCACCGAGCGCCGCATTAGTGACATTGTGATTGGCTGGAACGGCACCCGCTCGGCCCGGCAGCGCATCTTTGGTTCCGTCATTGACCAGATGCTGGAGCAGGCCCCGCAGCAGGTGTGGGTGTGCAAGTTTGACCACGGGGTGAGCACCTTCCAGCGGCTGGTGGTGCTGCTGCCCGCCATGATCGACCACAACCCCGGCTTCTACGAGGCGGTGCGATCGCTCAAACACCTGGCCGCCCAGCTTGGGGCCGACCTGCAGGGGTATGTGGTGGGCGACACCGCCGAGGCCTATCGCCAGCACTTTGCCGCGGTGCCCATCGAAACCAGCAGCGGGTTCACCGAGGTGCCCGACTGGACCGGGGCGATCGCCCACCTGAAGGGAGCCCCCAGCGACAAGGACCTGGTGGTGCTGGTCAGCGCCCGCGAGGGCACCGTGGCCTACGATCGCACCCTGGAGCGGCTGCCCCAGCGCCTGGCCGACCTGCGGCTCAGCTTTATGGTGCTCTACCCCTCCGAGCGCGGGGCCCACTACTTTGGCGCGGCCCAGCCCCTGGCCCTGGAGACCCTGCTCAGCCCCGAGCGGGTGCTGCTCGACCTCACCACCACCACCTACGAGGAGACCGTGGATACCCTGCTCAGCCAGGTGATCGATCGCGACGACCCGCGGCATAGCAGCTTGCTCAAGGCCCTGGCCTTCGACGATGTGGGCTACGCCAGCGAGGTGCTGCCGGGGGTGATCATCTCCCACGCCCGCGTGCCCAAACTCAAGGGCCCACGCCTGTGTCTGGGGGTGCATCGGCGGGGGATTCAACGCGATCGCAGCGATCGGCCCGTCCACGTGGTAGTGCTGCTGCTGACCTCGGCCCAGGGCACCACCCAGGATCACCTGGCCCAGCTGGCCGACGTGGCCCAGTACTTTAGCCGGGGCGACCTGCTGGAGAAACTGATGGCCTTTACCACGGTGGATCAGCTCCAGGGCTGGCTTGAGCAGCAGGCTCTGGTCAGAACTTGAGGTCACAGCGCCCGTTGCAGCTACCCGCTATAGCACCAGGGGGTTGCCCCGGTTTGTAAACGTCACCGACTCAAGTTGCCAGTCGGGCTGGTTGAGGAGTGTCTCGCGCAGACTGCCCAGCAGCGCCTTCTGCTCACATATGGAAAGCGAATTCAGCACCCGGCGCGAGTTGCGGGCCACCCGCAGGTCGATGGTGACGGTTTTGGTCGAGGGATCAAAATGGGTGCGGTAGCCCGCAAGGGCCAGTTCTGGAATGGTCTGCTCCGCCATAATCCAGGCGACGGTGGTCTCCATGCTCTGGGGGCGGGGCACCAGAACGGGCTCTGGCTGGTAGTATTCGCAGCGATTGTCGAGGGTGTAGAGGTCCACGGCCACGGGGTCGGCGGGGACCACCAGTCGTCTGGCCCTGGCCTGCACCAGGCGGCTGGCGCTGAGCAGCGCCTCCGCCGGGCCAGGGGCCACAGATTGAAATGGGGTGGCGATCGCATTGTCTGCCGCTGCCCCAGCGCGACTCCCCAACAACCCCAGCAGCGCCAGACCCATGGCCCCAACCAGGCCAAACCGTAGTCCTGTAGCCCGCCACCAGGTATGGTGGGGACGGTACTGAACGGGGTTGAGACAACGGGTCATGGTAAGCGCTTCCTGGAATCGACGACACGTGCTGTCACTGGCCGATTTTACGGCGGCGGAGCTAGAGACGGTGATGGAGACGGCAGTGAGCTTCTGGCAGGTGCTGTCGCGCCGTACCCGTAAGGTACCCGCGCTCCAGGGGCTGGTGGTCACCAACATGTTCTTTGAGCCCTCCACCCGCACCCGCAGCAGCTTTGAACTGGCCGCCAAGCGGCTGTCGGCAGATGTGCTCAATTTTGCCCCCGGCACCTCATCGCTGACCAAAGGTGAGACCATTCTAGACACCGCCAAGACCTACCTGGCCATGGGCACCAACCTGATGGTAATTCGCCACCAGGAGTCGGGGGTACCGGGGGCGATCGCCGCCGAGATGGACCGCCTCCGCACGGGAGTCGGTGTGCTCAACGGCGGCGATGGGCTACATGCCCACCCCTCCCAGGCCCTGCTCGATCTATTCACGCTGGGGCTAACTCTAAATCCGGATCAACCCACCGCTGGACTGCTGGCAGGCAAAAAAATTGCCCTGGTGGGCGACATTCTCCACTCCCGCGTGGCCCGCTCCAACCTGTGGTGCCTCACCGCCTGCGGGGCCGAGGTGCACCTGGCCGCTCCCCCCACCCTGCTGCCCCCCGGCTTTGCCGACGCCTTCACGACCCAGTCGCCCATCGACATTCCCCGCGCCATCGTCCAGCACAGCACCCTGGCCCCCGCCTTGGAGGGAGCCGACTTTGTCATGACCCTGCGCCTGCAAAAGGAGCGCATGACCCAGCACCTGCTGCCCAGCCTGCGCGAGTACCACCAGGGCTTTGGCATCACCCGCGATCGCCTGCGTCCCTGCCAGCCCACGGTCAAAGTGCTGCACCCCGGCCCCGTCAACCGCGGCGTCGAGATCAGCTCCGACGTCATGGACGACCCAGATTTGAGCCTGATCGGCGACCAGGTCACCAGCGGCGTCGCCGTGCGGATGGCGCTGTTGTATTTGATTGGGGTGGGGGTGAAGGGGTGAAGGGGTGGAGGGGTGGAGGGGTGGAGGGCACTCTCCCACTCATCCACTCTCCCACCCATCCACTCTCCTCCTCACCCCCGCACCGCAAACCCCGGCTCCTCGGTTTCGCGGGCAAAATAGCGGCCCATTATGCCGTAGCCGATCAGGCCGGCCCATTCGCGCAGCACCAGAAACCGACGGTTGCGGTCATCTATGCCGTTGGGTACGGGGCTGGGGTGGGGCGTGACTTCAAACCCCAGGCTGCGGAAGGTGAGCAGCGATCGCGCCATATGGGGTGGGTCGGTGACCAAAATCAGTCGCCTGACGCCCGGTTGCAGTAGTGCAGCGGTAAACAGAGCGTTTTCATTGGTGGTGGCCGAGCAGGGTTCGCCGTCAATCGCCGCCGCCGGTACCCCGGCGGCCTCCAGCATTTGGCCAATTTCGATCGCATCGCCGCGCCCGCTGGCAAAAATCAGGGGCGCTCGCTGCTGCTGCCAGAGCTCAGCGGCCACCTGCACCCGGCCGGGGCGAAATTCGCCGCCACGACCCAAAATGACGATCGCATCGGCGGGTTGGCCGCTGTCGCGGGGAATCAGCCGCGCCAAACTCTCACCTCCCAAGGCAACTCCCAGGGGAGAGAGACCCAGACCATACAACAACAGCAGCAATATCCCCGCCAGGCTAATTCGGCGTTTCCACCGCCGAGGGCGCACAACCCACGGGGCAGCAATCATCACCGCCAGCACAGGCAGCACGATACTCGGTTGCATGAGCAGATTGAGCAGTCGCCAGAGCGATCGCGTCAGGTCGCCCGCCGATGTAATTTGGCAGGCCGATAGATCAACCACGGTATACCTCCGACTCGACTGAGACCTTAACAGCAGGGCCACCCTATAATGCAAGGCATTGGCGGCAGGGGATGTCGGCTGCAACACGGGCCAAGCTCCAGCCTTCCCCAGCCTGGGTGATAGGGGTGGGTACCCGCAGGCGTAACCGACCACTACGGTAGACGACGTTTTGTTAAGTCGGTGCCGCCTCAGTCGTTTTTCATGGCTTCTTTATGCAGCTTGCTACTTCTAGATCCTCTGTAGAAAGCACCGCCGACAGCCTGCGGATCACGTTTGCCCCCCTCTCGGTGGAGGCGGTCTACGCCCTGGCCGATGACTCCGCCAATGGGGCCGTGGTGGTGATGAGCGGCATGGTGCGCAACAACAGCGAGGGCAAGGCGGTGGTGGCGCTGGAGTATCAGGCCTACGAACCGATGGCCCTGGAGGTGTTTCGGCAGATTGCCGCCCAGATTCGCGTCACCTGGGCCGAGGCCACCCGCGTGGTGATCCACCACCGCACCGGCAAGCTGGCGGTGGGGGAGATCAGCGTGCTGGTGGCGGTGGGCTGCCCCCACCGGGCGGAGGCGTTTGCGGCCTGTCAGTATGCGATCGACACCCTCAAACACAACGCCCCGATTTGGAAGAAGGAACACTGGGCGGATGGCTCGACCAGTTGGGTAAGCATTGGCGCTTGTGAGCAGGAATAATGTGCTGTCTATCTCTAGAAGTGGCCTTACACCTAGGTATCTCGATCGAGCAGGGTTTGGATATCTTGGGCACCGTAGAGCACCCTAACAATTTCAATGCTATCGGCTTGACGGCGGTAGAAAATCAGATATCGCTTGAAGCCTTTAATATGCCACTTTCGCAAGTTTTTCAGCCGTTCTTTGGTACTGGGGTAAGCACTTCCTATGCTAGGTGTACGGGCTAGAGCCGCAAAGGTTTGGCGAGCGGCGTCAAAGAACTCTAGGGCTTTGCCATAGTCTCTCTCCGCCAGATACCCAAAATGCTCTCTCAGATCCAGGCGGGCTGGCTCTGAGACAATTATCCTAAGCATCGCGCTGGCTCTGATGGCTTTCAATCAGGTCGAGCCGCTCTTGCTCCCACCAGTTGTCGGTGGCTTCGATGCCTTCGCCTCGATCTAGGCTGTCTAGTCCTTCGATCAGGAGGCTATCCAGGGACTCTTTGGCCTGTCGCCGTCGCTGGTCTAGCTGCACCAGGGCCAGGAAGTAGTCATCGGCGGAGGCGTAGCCGCTTTGGGCGACTTGCTCGTCCACAAAGGCTTTGAGGTTGTCGGGCAGAGAGATGGTGATGTGACTCACGGCAGAGGTTCCTCAAGGGGCTAAGGGCTGTCTATGTCAGGGCTTGTGAGAGCGAGCGACAGGAGGCTGCATTCATTTTAGGCCCTTCGCTAGATTTGCCAGGGTAAGAGGCTATAACAGAGGCAGCAAAAAAGCGGGTGAGAGAATATGGCGCGCGACGAAGCCTACCAGGAAGCAGAACGGCAGATTGAGGCAGCCCGTCAAGAGGGAGCGATAGAACTTGATCTTAGCGGACTGGGATTAACGGCATTACCGGAGGCGATCGCGGCTCTCACCCAATTGCAATACCTTGATCTCTCTAGAAATCAATTAATAGAACTACCAGACTCTCTTGTCACACTTGAAAAGCTCCATAGCCTTTATATTTCACGCAATGAATTAGACAAGCTACCAGAAGTTCTCTTTGATTTACCAAGCTTGAAAACTATTTTTGCCTTTGAAAATAATTTAACAGCCTTGCCTTCAAAAATAGCTAATCTTAGCCAGCTAAGCACTCTCGGATTGAACCATAATAAATTGACCGATCTTCCCGAATCTTTTTCCCAGTTAAAAAAACTGGAGCATTTAGCAATTGGCAATAACGAGTTTTGCTTATTGCCAGACTCATTAACGAAAATGAATAACATTAAGCGCCTTTATATCCAAGGCAATAGCACTAAAGATATATCTCTTGGGCTAAGTAATCTAACAAGTTTAGAGACACTTAATATCAGCGATTTGGGTCTTATGCAAATTCCTGATGCAATAGCTCGAATATCTTCCTTGGAATTTCTTTTCGTAGACAATAACCACGTAAAAGATCTGCCACTCTACTTTCATGAATTTGAGAATCTAAAAGATATATCTCTCGACAATAATCCTCTCAATCCTGATGTTGCGGCAGCAGCAAATCAAGGTTCAGCTGCTATTCAGCAATATCTAAGAGCAAGATCAAATGGAGAGACACTGCTGAATGAAGCGAAACTGATTTTAGTAGGTGAGGGTGAGGTTGGTAAGAGTTGCTTGTTGGGAGCATTGCGGGGAGATGAATGGGTTGATGGTCGTCCCACAACCCATGGTATTGAGATCAAGTCTGTAGTTGTCACGGCTCCCGATAATGCAACAGGAATTACCCTCAACGGTTGGGACTTTGGAGGGCAGCGGGTCTATCGTCCTACCCATCAGCTATTTTTTAGCTCATCAGCAGTCTATCTAGTGGTATGGAAGCCACGGGAAGGGCCACAGCAAGGGTTTGTCAAAGAGTGGATTACGCTGATCAAACATCGAGAGTCAGATGCCAAAGTGCTGGTAGTAGCTACCCACGGTGGCCCCGGCCAGCGCCAGCCCGATATTGATCGGCAAGAATTGATCGACCTGTTTGGCAGCGATACTGTTGTCGGCTTCTTTCATGTCAATAGCAAACCCCATCCTGAAACTCAGGTTTGCACTGGCATTGCCGAACTGCGAGAGGCGATTGCCAATGTTGCTGCCACTTTACCCGGCATGGGTCGCCTTGTGCCCACTAAATGGCAGCAGATTCGCGAACTGCTCGAAGCATCTGGCAAAACCCACATGCCCTATGCAGACGTGCTTGCTCTTTGCGAAGAGCACGGGCTAGAGGGCTTTGCTGCCGAGCTGTTTGTGCGTGTATCCCATACCCTCGGCTATTTCATCCACTACGACTACGACGAAATTCTAAAAGACATCGTCATCCTCCAGCCCGACTGGTTGGCCAAAGCCATCAGCTATGTTCTCGATGATGAAACCACCCGCCAGCGTTATGGGCTAGTTGAGTTTGACCATCTCAGTCACCTGTGGATCCATCCCCCCTTTGTTGGCGAAACCGGCTATCCCAAAGAACTCCACCCCATTTTTCTGCGGCTGATGGAGCGCTTTGATCTTTCCTACAAAGTCGTCCTCGACCCTGCGAATCCAGAAGCTAACACCACCAGCCTGATTGCCCAACTCGTGCCCGACCAGCGCCCAGAGCAGCTACCCAACTGGGGCGAACAGCCGGAAGGAGGAGACAGACAGCAGGTGCAAATTTGCCGCATTATGGACGATCGCGGCTGGTTGACTGACAAAAGTTGGCTGAAAGCTGTTGAACAGCTCGTGACGCGGTAGTTTCAGGGATCTGAGGAGAGAGAGGGGAGCCAGCGTTCTAAGCTTAGTTTGAAGTAGTCAACCACTCCTTCCTCAAGCCGAATTGTGATTTGTTTCTTCAGCTTTTTCGTGTAAGGATTTTCAACTGATGCCGAAAAATCGTACTCATCCCTCATGGCATAAAACTCCAGTACTGTCGTTCTTCTCTGCTGGTAGCCCTTCGGGCCGAAATAACCCGAATCACCTCATCGTTTCGTCTATAGACATGGCATACCAACAGCAGTCGAGAGGCTTCACTCATTCCCAAGATTAGGTACCGATCTTCATCGAATGAGTTGTCAGGGTCGAAGATCACGCGAGCGCTTTCGTCGTAAAAAACCGTGACAGCTTCATCAAAGCTAATCCCATGCTTCGCAACGTTGGCCCTGGTTGACTGACAAAAGTTGGCTGAAAGCTGTTGAACAGCTCGTGACGCGGTAGTTTCAGGGATCTGAGGAGAGAGAGGGGAGCCAGCGTTCTAAGCTTAGATACCACTCAAAACCATGAACGCTGTGAAAAAAACTCCCCCCTCTACAATGCCTTGAACGCCTGGCTAGGTCAATCGGTGCCCTGGGCGCATCGGGGCCATCTGACGACCTGCCTATGGATGGTGGTGGCCTTGCTCCAGCGTGGAGAGGTCAACCTGACGCGCTGGCTGCCCTACGTGCCGTGTCGAGGGGTGCAGGCGCAAAGTAAACAACGACGACTCAGCCGCTGGCTGCACAATAGCCGTCTGAACGTCCATCGTCTGTACAAGCCCTTGATTCAGGGGGCCTTAGCCCACTGGGATGAGGACTGTTTGTACCTGAGTTTGGACACCTCGCTGTTTTGGGATGAGTATTGCTTGATCCGCCTGGCGGTGGTGCATCGAGGTCGGGCGTTGCCCGTGGTCTGGCGGGTGCTCCGGCACCGCAGCGCGTCCGTTGCCTTCGATGAGTACCAGGAGATGCTTCAACAGGCCGCCCATCGCTTGCCGTCGGGGGTGAAGGTGGTCGTGTTGGCCGACCGGGGCTTCATTCACACCGAGGCCATGAGCGCGATGACGACTGAACTCGGCTGGCACTACCGTGTCCGCATCAAGCGCAATACCTGGATTTGGCGGGCCGGTCACGGGTGGAGCCAATTGAAGGACGTTCATCTTCAGCGGGGGGAGGCGCTCTGTTGGCATACTGTTAAGCTCCACAAAGGGGAGTGGTATGGCCCGGTGCACCTCGCCTTTGGCTATAACAGCGTCAATGGTGAGTTCTGGGCCATCGTCAGCGATGAACCCACCAACCTGCACACCTTCGAGGAATACGGCTTGCGCTTCGACATTGAGGAAGCGTTTCTCGATGACCAATCCAACGGTTGGAATCTCCAGAAATCAGAGATTCGCGACCTCTGCGCCCTCTCTCGGCTTTGGTTCCTCTTGGCTGTCGCTACCCTCTATGTCACCGCCCAAGGCCTCGAAGTAGTCGCCGCTGGCAAACGTCGCTGGGTTGACCCCCATTGGTTTCGCGGCAATAGCTACTTCCGCATTGGGTGGGATTGGCTGAAAGCCGCATTAGAGAATGGGTGGCCACTCATCCGTCATGTCTGTTTTACCCATAACCGTGATCCTGAACCCGCTATGGCCTCCCGAAAACAGCACGAGCAACGCACCTATCGAATCGAGTTCAAAATACACACGTACTGCTATGCCGCCGATTAGTTTTGTCAGTCAACCAGCGATCGCGGTCAGAGCGCCAACGCCGAAGGCTTGTTCTATCAGCTCATCGTGCGCCTGCATAAATACTCCCTGGGCCGCAACAACTACAACGACAGCATCCACTGGCAGCGGGGCCTCATGCTCGACAACGACTACAACGGTCGCGCCCTGCTAGAGCACATCGGCAACGATGTCAAATTCTCGATGACCAATCCAACGGTTGGAATCTCCAGAAATCAGAGATTCGCGACCTCTGCGCCCTCTCTCGGCTTTGGTTCCTCTTGGCTGTCGCTACCCTCTATGTCACCGCCCAAGGCCTCGAAGTAGTCGCCGCTGGCAAACGTCGCTGGGTTGACCCCCATTGGTTTCGCGGCAATAGCTACTTCCGCATTGGGTGGGATTGGCTGAAAGCCGCATTAGAGAATGGGTGGCCACTCATCCGTCATGTCTGTTTTACCCATAACCGTGATCCTGAACCCGCTATGGCCTCCCGAAAACAGCACGAGCAACGCACCTATCGAATCGAGTTCAAAATACACACGTACTGCTATGCCGCCGATTAGTTTTGTCAGTCAACCAGCGATCGCGGTCAGAGCGCCAACGCCGAAGGCTTGTTCTATCAGCTCATCGTGCGCCTGCATAAATACTCCCTGGGCCGCAACAACTACAACGACAGCATCCACTGGCAGCGGGGCCTCATGCTCGACAACGACTACAACGGTCGCGCCCTGCTAGAGCACATCGGCAACGATGTCAAAATCACCGTCCGCGCCGCCTATCCAGAACGGTTTCTCTCCTACCTCACCGAAGAAGTTAAATGGCTGGTGGAGAGCTTTTGGGAAGGGCTGAACTGCAACATCATGGTGCCTTGCATTGCTCCCTGTGGCATGGAAGCCCCCGGACATGGGCTATTCGAGGTGCAAAAACTGATTGAAAGCAAAAAGAAAAATCGCCCAGAGTTTCCCTGTACGGTTTCGGGTTGCGACGAGTGGCAAAACATCGATCAGCTGCTAAATAATGCTGTGACTACTCCTGCCCCGTCTCAAGACCTTGGCCTAGAACAATTCCGCACGGTTGTTAAAGACGAGCTAAAAGTAATTCGTAGAGATTTGGTAACGCTCGATCATCGAGCGCAGCAACGGCATCAAGCGTTGTCGAAAGATCAGCAAGCCATCATGAGCCAAATCGATCAGCAGTTTGCCTACCTCATGCAAATGCTCACCGATGAAGCTAAGGATGGCCCCCGATTGTTCAGCTTCAAGCCCGTTGACCCTGGGTTCTTTGATCGCCCCAAATGGATCAGCGAGAAATTTCAGCTCACCCTCTGGTGTGAACATTCGCGCAAACCTCTGCCTGTACTTAATGGAGGTAGTCAGCAGGGCGTTTATGAACTCGAACTCAACCGCGAATGGTTTACCAAAGCGGTGCCCTACTTCAAACTCGTCACCGGCACCCTGAGCCTGGTCTTACCCGTCGCCGCCTCAACCACCCAGTTCATGCTGGATGACGCTACCTACAAGGGCATCCAAGAAGAGCTGGATCTTGGGCAAAAAAGCCTGGAGTTTGGCATCAAAAGCAGCAATATGGCCATCGATTGGCAGACCAAACGCGATGGCGCTGAGTTTGAGCAGGGTGAAGCTATTCGCGCCCAAGGGGCCATGCTCCGAGAACTCCATACCCTGCTCCAAGACAAAGACCCCGGTTTTGGCGGTCTAGTGCGAGTCCAGAACAAGCGACGAGAGTTTCTGTGGGTTCACGCAGATTTTGTTGGCGAATATTAAATTGAGCCGATATACAACAACCTAGAAAGGAAACCTAACTCACCATCAACAGCTCGAGGCATGTAATACCTCTCCATCAAAAAGGAGCATGAAGAGGACGGCTCCTTGGGACAGTATTGGAGCCCGTGATTAAGCGGAAAACCGGGCTGACCGACTGCTTGATACTGTTCGGGATGGCGAAAACTAGCGGGAAGGAAGGAGTCGAGCGATCGCATGCACCAGCTTTTCTGGCTCGATGGGTTTGGAGATGTGCTGTTGGAAGCCTGCGGCCAGCACCTGCTGTTGGTTGGTGTCGCCAGCATAGGCAGTGAGGGCGATCGCCGGAATTTGTCCCCCGTCTTCAGGGGCTAACTCTCTAACCTGCCGAATTAGCATGTAGCCATCCATTTCCGGCATGCCTACATCACTCAACAGAAGGTCGGGTTTGGCCCGGGGTAGCAAAAGCAGGGCTTCGTGGGCAGATGCTGCGGTGATGACCTGTGCTCCCTGCTGTTCTAGGATAAATACCACCAGCTCCCGGGTGTCGGGTTCATCATCCACCACCAGAATTTTGATGGCGCTGAGATCGAGGGACCGCTGGGGCGATGTGCCTAAGGCCACGCTTCGCGAACGCTCGTCCCGGTTAGGGGGTGACAGCGCCGGTAAGAGGGGGAGCCGAATGGTGAAAGTGGCCCCCTGCCCCTCCCCTGAGCTGTTGGCGCTCACGGTTCCCCCATGCAGTTCCACCAGGTGGCGCACGATCGCAAGCCCCAACCCCAGGCCGCCAAACTTGCGGGTAGTTGTGCCATCGGCCTGGCGGAAGTAGTCAAACATGTAGGGCAAAAAGTCAGGTGAAATCCCCTGGCCTGTGTCGGTAACGGTAATCTGAGCAAAGGAGTCAACTCGTTCCAGTTGAATATCGACCTGCCCGCCTTCGGGGGTGAACTTAACCGCATTGGAGAGCAGATTCCAGACTACCTGCTGCAATCGAGTGGAATCGCCCCACACCATGACGTCTGAAGTTTGGCTTTCGGCGTTTGGAGGGCTCTCGTTTTTTAAGCCAAAATCCAAAATCGTAAATTGCAAATTGATCGCCTTGGCCTCTGCCGCCAGCTGTACCGTTTCCATTGCGCCCCGAATTTTGTTGGCCAGGTTAACCGGGGCCACATTGAGATTTAGCTTGCCGCGCAAAATTCGCGATACATCCAGCAGGTCTTCAATCAGCTCTGATTGCAGCTTGGCATTGCGTTGGATAGTGGTGAGCGCGTGGGAGGTCTTAGCGGCATCCAGTTTGCCGCCCAGCAACAGGGTAGACCAACCGAGGATGGGGTTGAGGGGCGACCTGAGTTCGTGGGACAGCACCGCCAAAAACTCGTCCTTGATGCGGTTGGCCTGTTCGGCGTCTTCCCGGGCCGACTGCTCCCGCTTTAGCAGGTGCTCTCGCTCCACTTCTGCCTGCTTGCGATCGGTAATGTCCAGCAATGTGCCGAAGAAATCAACCGTGCGGCGGCACTCTCCCTCCCCTTCAAACTGGGCTTGTCCTTTGGCTAACACCCACCGTTCGGTGCCGTCATTCCACACAATGCGATATTCAATCTCGTAGGTTCCGGTGGACTGAGGGTCAATCGCCGCGCTCACCGCCGCCGCTACCCGATCGCGGTCGCCTGGGTGCATTCGTTCCAGGACCTGGGGCAGGGGAATCATCACCGCGTCTTTTGGCTCTCCCCAAATCTCCCCCATCCGCTCGTCCATTTCAACCAGTTCGGTATCGAGATGCAGCCGCCACCCGCCCAGTTTGGCCACCTGGATGGCAATGCGGGCCCACTCCTCGCTTTCGCGCAGATCCTGTTCTGCCCGTTTGCGATCGCTGATGTCGTTGAAAAGAACGGCCACCTTGTGCTCGTGCGGTTCACCCATCCGAAACGCGTAAACATCGTAAAATCGCCCTAGTTCCTGGGCTGTGTTTTCAAACCGTTTCGGAATTCCCGTCAGGGCAACTTCACCATAACTTTCATACCAGTAGGCCTCCATGTTGGGGGCGAATTCTCGCATCGTTTTGCCAATCACATCCTTCAACCCGGTCTGTCTCTCCAGGGCTGCATTGGCTTCTAAGAAGCGGTAGTCAAAGGCCTTTCCAGCGGCATCAAATAAAACTTCAATAATGCAAAAGCCTTCATCAATGGAATCGAACAGCGAGCGATATTTTGCCTCTGACTCGCGCAGTGCTTCTTTAATGTCCACCTCATCCTGAATGTCGGTGCAGGTGCCTACCCATTTTGTAATGGCGCCAGTTGCATCTTTGACGGGAACACCCCGTACCAACTGCCAGCGCCATTCCCCGGTGCGGTGGCGAAAGCGATGTTTTATGTCCACCGGTTCGCCCGATTCAATACAATTCCGCCAGTCCCGGACGGTATTGGGCAGATCCTCAGGATGGGTCACTTGTTGCCAGTTCCAGCCGTAAAGCTGCTCTGGCGAAAGTCCCACGTAGTCTGCCCACTGCTCACTCATGTAGTCCACCTGACCGTCGGGGGTTGCGGTCCAAATCAGCTGCGGGACGGTAGCGGTGACGGTGCGAAACCGCGCCTCACTTTCCCGCAGGGCAGCTTCGGCACGGGCCCGTTCTAGCCGTGGAAAAATGCGGTTTGAGATTTCTTCAATCAGCTCAATTTCATCATCTCGCCAGGTACGGGGTTGCGAGTGGCAGATGGCGATGTAATGGGTCCACCGACCATTTTGGTGAAACGGAACGGTGACGAAGGAATACATTTCCAGTGCCGCGTAGCTGGCGGCATCGGTGCGCGGGTCAGTTTGCGTATTGCAGACTGCAACGGTCTCTCCCGCTCGGCTGGCCCGCTCAAACTCTTTGCTCAGGTATTGAGAAAGGCAAAACGTGCCTACGGTACTGGGCACCTCTGGACTGCTCCAGCCGTGGTGAACGGTTATGCGATCGTGAGCTTCATCGACATCGGTGAAATTGCAGGTCGTAATCTGCAAAAAGGCACCGATTTTTGCCCCAACCGTTTGCATGATTTCATTCGCAGTTGAAAACCGCGAGAAGTCTTTCTCAATCTCAGTCAGAAAGGCTCCGTGGGCTTCGCGCCGTTTGCGTTGGGTGATATCTTTAAAAACCACAGAAACGCGTCGGCTCTGCTCATCACCCACTTTAAACACGTAGAAGTCGTACCATTTCTGGTCTGGCTTGGCATATTGCTCCAACCGTTCGCTCCGCCCCGTTCGGGCAACACGACCAAAGCTTTCATACCAGTCGGCATCATAGTTGGGGGCAATTTTCCTCAACCGTTGTCCGGTAAAATCCTGCCCAACCATCCGGGCCGCCGCTGAATTTGCCTCCAGGTACAAAATATCAATGGGGCGGTCGTTTTCGTCGAAAATTACATCTGCCAGAAAGTACCCTTCGTCCAGAGACTCAAACAACCCCCGATATTTAGCTTCCGATGCCCGTAGTTCGGCTTCAGCCCGGGCCCGTTCAACGGCGGCCCAGGTGTGCTCAGCCACTTCTTCTACCAGGGCTATTTCGTCCGCTGTCCAACGTCGTGGGGTGGAGGAATGGACGGCCAGTCCGGCCATAAACTCACCCTGCTTGACCAGGGGAACGCCAATGTAGGCGGCAATCTGAATGGCAGCGTAAGCCGATCGTTGCGCCGCAGATAAATCAGGATCGCTCATCACCTCCGTTGCGGCGGCGGTATGACCCCTGCGGTACGTCGCCAGCAATTCCGTACTAAAAGACTCAATTGGGTAGCCTCCCCGCAGCGACTCTGCGCCGTTGACGTAATCCTGTGCCACCACATAGTCCGCACCCTGGACCTCGAAGTACGCGACCCGATTGGCGTTTAAATGTTCGCCCAGAACCCGACTGGCCGTTGCCTGAATGTCGATCGCATCGGTTAACGGACGCAGCGTATCGTTGAGGGTGACCAGGAAGGCATCGCGCTCGCCACTGCGACGAATGATCTCCTCGGCCCGTTTGATTTCAGAAAGGTCATAAAAGTAACAGACCACCCCATAGCTGCCATCGAGCAAGGTGATGCGATAGAGCTGCCAATCGTAGGACTGAATTTCTGCAATATCCGTGCGGTATTCAACTGTCGGCGGTAAGTGGTAAGGCTCACCCGTAATCAGCGTGTGGCGGAAGCGCTCAATCGCTTCGGTGGCAAAGGGTTCCTGCCAGATGCTCCGCAGTGCCTCAGCGAGGTTGCGTCCAATTAAGGGCTGCAGATTAAACGTGGCGATCGCGGCTTGGTTGGCCTGTCGGACCCGGAACTCGGCGTCGATCATGTACACGCCAAACGGGGCATCTCCCACCAAAGCCGAAAACATTTCATGATTCTGCCGGAGGGCAACTTCGACCCGAATTCGCTCCAGTTTGGTCCAAACCCGATTGGCCAGTTCGCGCATTAACGCAACTTCATGGCTGCTCCAGGGGTAAGGCGTTTGATGGTAGATACCCAGCGAATATTTCCACTCATGATCCCGCGTCAGCGGCACACTGATAAACGAACCAATGTTGAGGCTTGTAAATCGCTCTGCCTCAGCAATGCGCGAGTCTGTTTTAATGTCTTGAACAATGATGGACTGTCCAAGTCGGGCCGTTTGGAAAAATTCTCCGGTAACAAATTCCGGTAGATGATAACGACCTACTAAGCTGGGGATGTCATCTCGGTGCCAGTTGTGAACGATTGTTGCTAACTTGCCGCTCTCCCCAACTTCAATTAAGGCACAGGTTGAAACGTGCAGATAACGATTCAACTGTTCGCCAACGGCCTGAATAATGTCTTCAACCCGGTTTGCCTCCGCCAGATTCTGCGTGACGTTCGCCAGCAATTCCGCGCCCATCTCTGACTGTTTGCGCTCGGTGATATCTAAAACAATCGCGACCACCGATTGGGGCTTGCCATCGCGATCGCAGACCGCATAAACACTGTTGTTGACCCAGACAATCGAGCCATTCTTGCGAATGTAGCGTTTCTCAATCTCAAACGGCGTGCCATCCGCCAGCATTCGCATAAACAGTTCGACATTGCGGGGCAGGTCTTCGGGATGGGTAATATCCTGCATCCGCCGCTGATACAGTTCATCGGCTGAGTAGCCGGTAATGTCGCAATACTTCTGATTGACCAGGGTCAGCCTGCCCTCCAAATTCACACAGGCGACGCCGGTCACGGCCTGGTTAACAATGGCCTGATACCGACCTTCCGACTCCCGTAATTTTTCCTCAGCTTGTTTCCCGCTGGCTTGAATCTGCCGACGTTCGGTGATGTCCCGCGAAACGCACAGCAGTCGCTCAACCTGGCCCCCTGCGTTGCGAATGGGGCTAATTTTGTTGTTCCACCACTTGGGTTCACCGGTCAGGGTTGGCCAGTAGCCGTCCAGGGAACACACCTCCCCTGCAGCCGCCCGGGCGATCGCATCCCTGGCGCTCTGCCGCTCTGCCTCCGGCCAAAACTCGATCCAGGAGGCGTTGAGAAAGGGAGAGAAATCCTCAATGCCTACCAGTGCCTGTCCGCCCCGATTCATGAACAGAAGGCGTCCGTCTAAATCCAGCACCTTGATGCAGTCATCACTACTATCCAGGATTTGCAGCGTCTGGATGTCCAACATTAGACCAGGTGGCTGGACTGAGCCAGCGTCATCTGCTGCGACCGGACTACTGGCGCTGTTGCTGACCTGAGTACGAACCTGAGCGGAAGGCTGGCCGAATGACGTAGAGTGACGGGTAGGCTCAGCCATAGGATCTTCATTCCAAATGCATTTGCAAACAAAGCGTTACCGGCCACCCCCATCGAGGACAGCAGGGGTAACGCCAGCTTCACAGCCCTGGATAGAGGCCAGGCTCGCCCATGCCCCAGCGGTTGATGCTCGTGGGTAAATCCCCTGATTTTGCCGTCAACTTCGCCCGTGAAAAACCCAAAGGCGGCCGGACTGTTTGCAAAGGTTGTGGTAACGGTAAGTGGCCAACTGGTTCAGAGTTGCGTGTAGCGCTGATCGCGGACATGAAGCACAAAGACGGCAATTTGTCCAAACATAGTATGGGAAATAGCGCCCACTCATCCCTCCAAGGGGATAGAAGCCAGCCGCGAAAGGTTTACCGTTACTGGCTGTGCCCAGAATCCTGCGGTGCTATAGGGATGCTGTTACCGCATCGCGCTGGGGATGGATCGCCTTTTCCCCCTGCAGGCTGGCGTACAGCCGGTTGAGGGCGTGCAGGTAGGCGTGGGCGGAGGCCACCACGATGTCGGTATTGGCGGCGTGGCCGGAGTAGACCCGGTCCTCGTGGCGAATGCGGATGGTGACTTCGCCCAGGGCGTCAATACCCGCCGTCACCGACTGCACCGAGAACTCGATCAGCTGGTTGGGGATGTCCACCACCCGGTTGATTGCCTTGTACACCGCGTCCACCGGCCCAGTGCCGATCGCCGCATCCATCAGCTCCTGGCCGTCGGGGGTGCGCAGGGTGACGGTGGCGGTGGGCTTGGCGCTGTCGCCGCAGGACACCTGCACCAGCTCCAGGTGGAAGTGCTCCGGGGCCTGCTGGGTCTCGTCGTTGACGATGGACTCGATGTCCCAGTCGGTGATTTCTTTCTTCTTGTCGGCCAGCTCCTTGAAGCGCAGGAAGGCACGGTTGAGGGCCTGGTCGTCTAGCTCGTAGCCCAGCTCGCCCAGGCGGGTGCGAAAGGCGTTGCGGCCCGAGTGCTTGCCCAGCACGATCTGGTTGTCGGTGAGGCCGATGGAGGTGGCGTCCATGATCTCGTAGGTGAGCTTGTTTTTGAGCACGCCATCCTGGTGGATACCCGACTCGTGGGCAAAGGCGTTGGCCCCCACGATCGCCTTGTTGGGCTGCACAAACATGCCGGTCAGGTTGGAGACCAGCCGCGAGGTCTTGTAGATCTGGCGGGTGTCGATGGCGGTCAGGGGAGCCTCGGAGTCGGCGGGGCGACCGAGGAAGGGGTTGTAGAAGCTGCGGCGCACGTGCATGGCCATCACCAGCTCCTCCAGGGCGGCGTTGCCCGCCCGCTCGCCGATGCCGTTGATGGTGCACTCCAGCTGGCGCGCCCCGGCCTTCACCGCCTCCAGGAAGTTGGCCACCGCCAGGCCCAGGTCGTTGTGGCCGTGGACGGAGATCACCGCCTGGTCGATATTCGGGACGTTTGCCTTGATGCCGCGAATCAGATCGCCAAACTCGGTGGGGGTGAGGTAGCCCACGGTGTCAGGAATGTTGACGGTGGTAGCCCCGGCGGCGATCGCCGCCTCCAGCACCTGGTACAAAAACTCAGGGTCAGAGCGGCCCGCATCCTCGGGGGAAAACTCCACATCGTCGGTGAAGGTCTTGGCGTAGGCCACCATCTCCGGGGCGATCGCCAGCACCTCGTCGCGGCCCTTACGCAGCTTGTACTGCATGTGGATATCCGAGGTGGCAATGAAGGTGTGGATCCGGCCACGGGCGGCGGGCTTGATCGCCTCCCCGGCCCGCTCAATGTCGCCCTTGGTGGCGCGGGCCAGGCCGCAGATGGTGGGGCCAGTTTCAGTGCCCACCTCGCGGGCGATCTTCTGCACCGCCTCAAAGTCGCCGGGGCTGGCAAAGGGGAACCCCGCCTCAATGATGTCCACGCCCAGGCGGGAAAGCTGCCGCGCGATCGCCAGTTTCTCTTCGACATTGAGGGTAGCCCCTGGCGACTGTTCGCCATCGCGCAGGGTGGTGTCGAAAATGAGAATGCGATCGGGGCTGGGCGGGTTGCTCATAGGGACTCCCACAGACGAGATAACGAGGGTGCTAGATCGAGAGTAGAGCCTTTTGCGGGAGATGACCACCGCAGAGCGATCACCGCCGCCCAGGCCCCAGGAACGGTAGCTATCCTTACCATTCTACCCAACCCAAGTCGGATTCGCTACGACTTAGCCCAGGGATTTCAGCGATCGATGACAGGGGTGGCCCAGCCCGTCTACAGCAGAAACCGGACGGCCATGTAGACACTGATCACCACCAGCTGAAGCCCCATCAGCGGTAGGCCGTAGCTCAGAAACAGGCGGAAGGAGATCGGCTTGCCGTGCTGCTCGGCAATGCCCGCCGCCACAATGTTGGACGATGCCCCCACCAGCGTGCCGTTGCCCCCCAGGGTGGCCCCAAACATCATGGCCGCGAACAGGGGCAAAATCTCCGGCGGAATTTGTCCGGCGAAGTCGGGGGACAGCAGCTCTGGCCCGGCCAGGTTCACGTTGACCAGGTATTCCTTCAGCAGGGGCACCATAGCCACCACCAGGGGAATATTGGGAATCAGGCTGGAGAGAACGCCCGTGATCACCAGCAACAGCATCGACCCCAGGGCAATGTTTTGACCGATCGCCACCCCCAGGAGCCCCGAGGCGGCGCTGATCACCCCGGTCTCCTGCAGACCGCCAATCAGCACGAATACGCTCATGAAAAAGATCAGAGTGCTCCAGTCCACGTCCCGCAGAATGTTGTGGACGGTGTCGATGCCGCTGTGGTGGGTGAGCAGCAGGCACAGCGCCGCCCCCAGCAGGGCGATCGCCGCGGGCGAAATGGGTACCGGCAGGCTCTCGCCCACCACAAACAGCCCCAGCACCAGGGCCGCGATCGCGCCGCCCAGGGCCAGCATGCGGGGGTGGTTGACCACCGGGTGGGGCAGGTGGTCGAGATCATCCAGCTTCCGGTTCCAGGTGTTGGGAAAGAGCACCGGCAGCATGACGACGATGGTGGCGATCGCCACCACGCCCCCCAGGCTCAGCTTCAGCAGGTAGTCCAGAAAGCTCATGTTGATTGAGCTGCCGACGATAAAGGTAGCCGGGTCGCCGACGATGGTGAGCAGGCCAGCGCTGTTGGCCACAAACACCATCAAAATCAGCAGCGGCACAAAGTTGAGGTTCAGCTCCGCCGCCATCGGCGGAATCAGCGGGGCCAGCAGCATCACCGTGGTGGCGTTGGGCAGCATGGCGCAGATCGGGGTCGTAATCGCCACAATTCCCAGCAGCAGGCGCTTGCCCTCGCCCTTTGCCATAATCACCATCTGAGTTGCCAGGTACTCAAAGATTTTGGTGGGCTCAAAGGCCCGCACCATCACCATGACGCCAAAGAACAGCGCCAGCGTGGCGTGGCTGCGGCCAATGTAGGCGATCGCCTGATCCAGCGTCAGCACGTGCATAAAAATCAGCAGCATTGCCCCCAGAAAGGCGGCAACGGTCAGATGCAGACGTTCGGTAGCAATCAGGGCCAGTACCCCAAAAAAGACCACCGACGCGGTGATCCCAGACCAGGTTTCCATCGCCTGTCTCCTGTGTGGTGCTAAACAAATTCCCTGCGATGAGGGGTCTCACCGAGGGGTTAACGATCGTAGGAGAACTACGGGTAGCGCTAGAAAATGCTTCCAGTACGTTCTCTCCCAAGGCCGACGGAGTTAGCTGACGGGCGAGGGGTGAGAGATCCCCTTCTCTAGCGATATGATTCGCCCTGAGATAAGCCCCAAAAAGTGGTTCCTCCGCTTCGGCAGGCCGGGGCCATACCGAATTAGGCAGCGTAGCAAGCTGTATTGCATGCAGAATTGGATGCACGCAAATCTAGCATATTTTTCCCTCGCCTACCACAGGGCTAACGGGCGCGATCGCCAGGCTGGCCTGCGTTCGGTTATCCCAGGACCACAGACCCGTCCCCCGAGGACCGGCCCCAATCCGCCCATCATTCCCGACACCTGACACCCGATACCCGACATCCCACCAACGGCAGCACCACCGCTGCCAAGCGGCCTACCCTGCCGCCCCATCCGAATCCTGCTGCCGCTGACGTTCGGCCAGCTGCAGCAACATTTCTTCGTGCATTTGCCGGGTAATGGGGTAAAACCGGGCCAGCGCGATCGCCCCCAGCAGCAGCACCATGGGCACTGGGCCAATGAAAATGCGAATCGCCATCAGGGCGCTGTCGGGCTGCTGGGCGGCCTCGCTGACGAACCCCGAAAACTGCAGCGCCAGGCTGACCAAAAACAGCCCCAGGGCCAGGCCCACCTTTTGCAGCAGCGTCATAAAGGCGTAGAAGACCCCCTCCCGGCGCTGGCCGGTTTTCAGCTCGTCCAGCTCAATCACGTCGGGCAGCATGGCCCAGGGCACCACGTAGGCGGTGGCCACCCCAAAGCTAATCACAATGCACAGCAGGTAGAGAAACGCCACCTGCCCCGGCTGCACAAAAAACAGCGCAATCTGGGCAATCACCCAGGTGCCGATGCCAATGTAGAACACCTCCTGCTTGCCCAGGCGACGGCTGAGTTGGTTGACCAGCACCATCATCACAATGGCCGTCCCCTGCACCAGCAGCGCTGCCAAAAAGTACGAATCCAGTCCCATCCAGAAGGTGGCGTAGAAGGGAATAATGCTGGCGGTCATCTGCAGGGCCAGCCAGGCAAACAGGTAAATACCCACCACAAACAAAAAAGCCCGGTTGGCAAACACCACCTTGATCTGAGCGACAAACGAGAGGGGAACCTCGTCGGTGGCGGCGGGCTGGAGCGCGTTGCGCTGCACCGCGTAGGGGTAGGTACCCCACACACACCACAGCAGGGGCAGCACCGCCAGCACGGCACAGATTCCCCCCAGCACCAGGTACTGCTGGCCCAGATCCTCGATCGTCTGGGTAATCACCAGGCCCAGGCCGAGGGCAAAAATGGCTCCAAACAGGGATGAGGCCAGCCGAAAGGCGGTCAGTTCGGTGCGCTCGTCATAGTCTTTGGTGAGTTCGGCGGTGAGGGTAGCGTAGGGTAGATTGATGACGGTGTAGAACATTTGAAACAGCAGCGACACCACCGCGTAGTAGCCAAACCGGGCGGCTTCGCTCTCCAGCGGCGGCACAACCCACATGAGAAAAAAACTGAGGCCAAAGGGCAGCGCTCCCACGACCATCCAGGGATAGCGGCGGCCCCAGCGGGTGCGGGTTTTGTCGCTCAGGTAGCCAATGAACGGGTCATTCACCGCATCCCAGATCCGTCCAATCGCCAGCACCGAACCCGCCGCTACCGGGCTCAGCCCCGCCGCCGTGGTCAAAAAGATCAGGTACGAAAAGGCCAGCAGGTTGGCCGTCATGCCCGGCCCAATGTCGCCAGCCCCAAACGCCAGCTTGCCCAATAGCGAAAACGGTCTGGGGGCGGAGTGGCTGGCGCTGCTCGACGAAAGGTTAGAAGCCATGGGTCGGGTGCTCGTAAATTGGAGATCTCAGCGGTGGGGAAGGCGATCGCGGCTGAATAACAATTCAAACAGCGTCCTCAGTGTATTATTTCCCCATTGCAAAACGCCCTACACCGAGTCCAGCTTAGGAACTGTAGCGCTTCTCTGGACAAAACTCTAGAGCCCAACGCTAGGGCAGGGGCTGGGCAGACGCAGGACGGCACGTTACACGCTAGGGCGAGGGCCTGGGAGAAGGGATGGCTGATTTCTACGTAAGCTGGGACGACTACCACCGCGACATCGAAAAGCTGGCCGTCGCGATCTATACGTCGGGCTGGGAGTTCAACCAGATTGTCTGCCTGGCCAAGGGCGGACTGCGCATCGGCGATACCCTCTGCCGCCTGTTCGATGTGCCGCTGGCGATTCTGTCCACGGCCTCCTACGGCGGGGCCGACGGGCGCACCCGTGGGGCAATTACCTTTTCCCGCGATCTGAGCATGACCACCCCCAGCCTGGGCAGCCAGGTGCTCGTCGTCGACGACCTGGTCGATTCGGGCTACAGCCTGAAAAAATCCATGGACTGGCTGCGCCACAAGTACGGCTTCTACATTGAGGATCTGCGGACGGCGGTGCTATGGTACAAGGCCGAATCCATTGTCAAGCCCGACTACCACGTGGTCTACCTGCCCGACAACCCCTGGATTCACCAGCCCTTTGAGCGCTACGAAACCATGACCCCGGCCGAACTGGCGGCTACTTATCAGCCGGAGCCGGCTTCCTGAGCGGGGTCGGCTGGGTCGGAGCCAGCTGCACCGGAGCGGCCGAGGCCTCCGGTGGCCCGTAGAGCCGCTGGTAGCCCCAGTAGCCCGCCAGCAGCGTAACCAGGGTGAGGGAGGCAATGCTTCCGGCGCGACACAGCCCCTGGATCGCCCTGGAGGCTCGCAATGCCGTCAGGTAGTCGCCGCGCTGGTAGGCCTGGCGCAGGTTCATGGCGCAGGCCAGGGCGGGAATGCCCAGGGGCGGAAAAATCACGAAGGCCGTGAGCAGCACCCGGTGCCATCGGGCCGGGGGACAGGGCTGGCCGTGGAAGAGCTTGTAGTGGCCCCGCCACTCCACCACGGGCTGATCCTGCACCTGCCCGGTCAGCTCAAAGCCCTGCACCTCCTCCAGCTGCCACTTGATGATCAGGGTGCGAATCTGGTCAGGCAGGGTGAAGTAGTTGATACCGACTCCCACCGGGCGATGCACCTGAATCCGCAGGCCGTCGTCCTGGTATTGGGCGACGACGGTAATTTGTCGCAGGTCCAGCTCCGACTGCAGTCGCTGGGAAATGGCGCGATCGCGGTGGGCCTGGTGCAGATGGTGCAGCTTGAGCCGCGCCTGGTCGAGGTTGAGGTCGTTGCAGAGGGCCAGTTCCCAGTTGTGGGCGGCGGCGACGGGCTGGCCCAGCTGTTCGTAGGCGTAGCCCCGGTGCAGGTAGGCCTCTGCCAGGTTGGGGTTGGCGTCAATGGCGGCGTCAAAGTCGTTTAGGGCCAGGGCGTAGTGCTGCCGACGAAAGTGCAGCAGGCCCCGGTTGTAGTGAATCAGGGGATGGCCCGGCTGGTGAATCAGCGCCTGCTGCCAGTCGGCCAGGGCTAGCTCCTCCTGGCCCTGGTGGCAGTGCAGCAGGCCACGGTTGCCGTAGGCGCGCACGCTGGTGGGGTCGAGGGCGATCGCAGCACTGTAGTGTTCCAGCGCCGCCACCGTATCCCCCGTCTGCCAGTGGGCCTTACCTAGCTCGATGTGGATCTCTGCTGGAGCAGGATAGTGGCCGAGGGCCTGGGGCAACACCGTCAACGCCGCATCGACATCGCCCTTGCGAAGGTGGGTGAGAGCTTGCCGGTAGCGATAGCGGGCCTGCTGTCGACGTAACCAGGGGGTGAAGTAGAGTCCCATGAGTATCCAGAAGTGTCCTGAGGAGGCGTAACCATCCCCATGATTCCCTGGGAATCTTGCCTTGTTAGTGAAGCATTACGAGATCGTAACGGGTCGCCCAGTTTTTTAGCGCAATTTGGTTTATTGTCGCCATTCACCGACCCATTACCATCTACCCATCGGCTGAGTCAGCGGCGCCATCGTCAGGGCTTTCCCCTTCGGCCGCCGCCTTCAGGGCCACCGATGCAATGGTCAGGGTCAGTCGCGCCTGCTCCAACTCCGACAGCGAGTCCCAGGCCCTGGCCGGAATGGCGCGCAGATTGAGCTCTAAAATTTCGCCCCGTCCGTCGCGCAGGGAATAGGCCAGGGGGCGAGCCAGCACGCCCAGATCATCCGGGTTCCAGCCGGGCAAAATATCGTTGGCGCACTGCACCAGCTGATCGATCAGCGGCTGCCCGCTGCGGGCTAGGGCCGTAGCGGCGGTGGCCAGGCGCTGCAAAAGCTCACCCGGCAGCCGCCCCTCAAAGGGACGCAGCTGGCTCAGCACCGAGGTCGGTGCGGTCGGACTGGAGAGATCAGCGGCCTGGGTGGCGTTCATCTGGGTGGCGATTTGGGCCGACAGGATTTGCCAACCCGCCGCGATCGCAGTGCTAAAGTCGTCCTCCGCCAGGGCCTCAAACTCGGCCTCCAGGTTGGCCAGATAGCCCTCTGCCTCGGGATCCAGCGGCTGCCAGGGATAGGCCGGCTCAGGGCTGAGAATGGTGGTAAGCAAATCGTGTTCGGCGGCCATGGCGGGCTCAGAAGCAGAGTTGGGGTTTTGGGAGGGCTGGGTCATAGCGTTATCTACAGATGCACGAGATGGTAACGGTACCTGATGACAGTGGATACAGCGCCCCGCCAGAGGATTCCGTACAGCGGGAGCATTTTTGTGATTTTACTAGCAGGGTGGGATCGATTTGGGGCTACCCTCCAGGGTAAATTCCATCAGCTCCCCCTCGGGGCTGCCGAACCGAATCGCCGCCCCCAACGCCAGCGGCACCTCGCCCCGGTGGACGTGGTGCCAGCCCTGCTGGTCAAAGTAGTACGACCCGTAGCGTGACATATCGCGCAGGTAGTAGTAGGTCTCCTGCACCCCATTGTTAAACTGGGTGCGGCAAAAAATTTCGGCATGCTGCCCCGAAACCCAGGGCTCCAAAATTACCAGGTCGTTGTCCGGCAGCCGCCCCACCCGCAGGTAGCCATCGTAGAGCCGCCACAGGCGGGTAGGTGCATTCAAACAGCGCAGCACCACCGACTGGGCGGCCGGCATTTCCTGCCCCGGCAGCTGAGTCACCGCCAGCCCCACTTCGCGCAGCAGGTGCCCCTCAAACTGGGGGTGCTGGTAGAGCACCGGCAGCGTCCAGGCCGTATGGTTGAAGCGGTAGGCGGTGAGCAAGTGCTGGCGGGCCAGCGCCACGGCCTGGGCCACGGGCTGTCGCTCGGCCAGCCCCCGGGCCAGCACCTGAATAAAGCTCAGCGCCTCGTGGTCGGCAATGGAGTCGCGCATGGCCAGCACCGCCGGTACGCCGTGGTGCAGCAGCACCTCGGCCAAACTGCTGCGCGAAATCACCCGCTGCTGCTTGAGGTCGGGCTGTGCCCCCCAACAGGTGTTAAACACCGCCAGGCGAATACCGTTGCGGGCCAGCCCCTGGGCCAGTTCAGTGCCGCTCAGGTTGCTTCCCTGGCGCAAAAACAATAGCCCCCCGTCGGGGGCGGGTACCCCATGCCCGGCGTAGAAGAAGACATTGAAGTAGCCGGTCTCCAGCGCGTTGAGCAGGGTTTTGGTATCGGGCTCGACCAGGGTTTGCACCTGGCAGACCACCAGATTAGCGCCCTGGTAGCTGAGCCGAGAGGCGCTCAGCTCCAGGAGCTGCTTGAGGGCTTCGGCCTCCTGGGGCAGCTGCAAAACATCTTTGGCGTTCTGCTCCATGCCGGGTTCGTCCTGTCCCAGCACCAGCAGAATTCGCAAGGAGGTTTCCAGTTCAGCGGCTGGCAGCGGTTCTACGGTGCTGGCGGTGCGGCTGAACAGCACCTGGGGCCCCAGGGAGAGGGCCGGGCAACCGGGCTGGGGCTGCATAATTTCCCAGGGTAGGCTAATCAGCTCGGGGGGGCGCACCTCGAGCCGCAGCTGAAGCGGTCGATTTTGGCCAATGGCCATACCCAGGCTGCGCTCCAGAGTTTGGCGAATGGGCCCGTCAAACAGCCATTCCCAGAGGCTGACCCCCAGACCCTGCATCAGTCGTCCGGTTTTGCTGCCGGTTTCCGCTGACGGAGCCACCCGGTCGAGCAGATCGTCGAGGTGAAACTCCGGCACGTAGGCCGATGGCACGTGGGGTACCTGGGGCAGTCCCCGCAGCGAAAAAAACTGTTGCCAGCTCTCCCAAAGCTGGGCCATCTGGCTGTCCCACAGGCGATCGTGGTGGGCGTAACCGCCGGGGAACGGGCTTTCTAAGACCCAGATGGCATAGTGATTGGACTCGACCTGGGTAAGGCGATCGATGGCAAGGCAAAGGGTAAGGGTGTCGGACGACAGCATAGGCGGGCCGAAATAACCAGGGCCAAACGTTGGATGGAGGCGTGGAGGACTGGTCAGGGCTGGCAGCGCCCTGACTGAGCCGGGGTAACCAACTCCAGGAAGGCCGCTGTTCTATAGAGGTGGCGGACCTCTACCCAGCCTTCATCCCCTGGGGCCAGAAGTTGCTGGCTCAGATCGAGGGGGGGGGCCGGGGCCGTGGGCTGGGTGGTCTCCTGGGGTTGCTGGTCCAGGGATACCCCTGAAGGAATAGAGCAGACCTGCACCCTGACCCAATCGACATTGTCAGCGGTAGTTTGGCGACTGACAACCCTGAGAACACTGCCTGTCGCCACGAGGGCCGGGGCTGATCCAGCCGTTGTGGGCTGCACCGATGGGACTGGCTGCGGCCTTAGTCGCAGTCGCCCGTCCCCGATTTCGGGCAGGTTGGGGTCGGGGCTAGAGGCCTGCTGTGACTGCCAGTAGGACCCCAGGGGCACCTCAAGGGTGGCGGCCAGGGCCATCTCTGGCAGCGGCTGCCCCGCCAGGGCCGCCAGGGGCCAGGGCCGCTGTAGGGGCCGCAGGGCTACGGGAACAGCCGGACGCCGACCAAAAAACAGACCCACCGCACCCAATACCGCCAGGACCACGGCCATTCCCCCCAAAAAGGCTCCCCAGGCCACCCTTGAGCGCCGGAGGGCCGGGCTGGCGGCGGTTCGACCGGCCGGTGCCACCACGTGGGTGGTGGGCCGGGTCGTTGGGTGGGACGCGTCAGGTTCCAGGTCGTTAGGTTCGGCCTGGGTTTGTCGCAGCGGGCCAGGGTTAAGGGTTACCGCAGCCCCCGGTTGGGGAATAAATCGCATCAGCCCTACGGTGACGTTGTCGTGGCCGTTGAGCCGATTGGCCTGCTGAATGAGGGCTGAAACCGCCGGGCCGAGGGAACCTGGCTGCTGATTCAACGGGCCAACCAGATGGGGGGCCAGGGCTTCCACTCGGTCGTAGTCGCTGAGGCCATCGGAGCAGAGCAACAGTACAGCTTTGTCGTCGAGCAGCAAATGCTGCACGGTGGGGTAGAGCAAGTCAGAGTTGCTGATGCCCAGGGCCTGAATCAGCGCCCCGCCGCTGGGTAGCTGCACGGCCTCGGAGTAGAGGGCGTAGCCCAGCTGGGCTTCCCGCGAGGCGACATCGTCATCGACGGTAATCTGGTAGCAGGTGTGGGGGCTAATGCGGTAAGCCCGACTATCGCCGATGTGGGCAATCGAAACGTAGGGGAAATGGACCAGGGCCACGACGACCGTGGTGCCCATACGGGCCCGAGCAGAGCGCTGTTCGTCGTTGTTGCGGGCGGAGATGGCATCGTTGGCTAGAATCAGGGCCTGGCGCAGGCGTTCGGCGATCGCGCTGGGAGACAGGTGGGGCTGCTGAGTCAGTGGCTCCAGCTCCTGCTGGAGCAGTTTGATCGCGGTTTGCGACGCCACATTGCCCTGTTCGTGGCCGCCAATGCCATCGCACACCAGCAGCAGGGGTGGGGGATTGGGGCTCGCTGTGCGTCCGGAGAGGCGCTGCTGGCGGGCCTCTTTTTCGGGATAGCAGGCATCTTCGTTGCGATCGCGGGTTGGTCCCTGATCGGTATCCGCCGCCCAATCTACGGCCACCAACAGCTCCCGCCCGAGGGTTTGAATCGCCCCCTCCAGTTCCGCCAGCAGATCCTTGGCCGCGCTCAGTTGACCATCTTTGAGGCTCTTCACCAGCCATCCCAGGTAGGGCCGGACGGAGGGCTGAGCGGTTTTGACCAGGGATTGCCACCCCGCGGCCAACTCGGCCAGGGGAGGGTGGGCGGCGTCAGGCGTCAAGGTGGTCAGGCGCAGCAGCGCTCCATCGACCCGCAGCTCGTCGACCCGCAGCAGGGTCGAGGCCACCCGCTCCGTGGCCAACTGGGGCCACAGCTGGGCCAGCTGCCGCAGCCAGTTCAGCTGCTGCAGGGCCGTTCCCTGCACCCAGGCCTGGGACAGGGAGGGCAATAGCGCCGCCTCAACTTGACCCTGGGGGGCTTGCCCGCTGTCGCCCTGAACGGTCTGCGCAATGCGCACGCTGATTGGCGCCATATCGAGCAGCAGGACCGCTGCGGTGAGCCCGGTTTGTTCGGGGATCAGGTAGGCGTAGGGCCTGGGCATGTGCTGACCCAGGGCAAACAGCTTCAAATAGTTAAGGACCGAGGCTGGAATCTGCTCCAGCGGAGGAACGGGGTGGTCGGGCCGGGTATCTAACCAGATGGAGTGGGCTGTGGGGGGCGAAGTTGTCCCATCGCTCCAGACCAAAAACCGACCGGCGACCAGATCGCCAGGACGAGCTTTTTGAGGACCATCGCTGATCGCCAGCACAAATCGGTATAGCAAGGGAGTCTGGCAAACCTTGCAGTGGCTGGCAGGGGGGGCCGAAACCGACCGACAGGATGGATTAGAGCACTGGATCACGATCCTCTAAGGGCAGGTAAACAGCTGGTTGTCTCCGGTCGTCTGCGGGGTCTCTATGGTCTCTATACGTGGTTTCTCGAGTACCTGAGTTTAAAGGGTAAGCCCCCCAATCATGAACAACTAAGAGACGTTAACCCCTGCCCAGCCACAGTCTCGCTGCCATGTCGGTCCGCCACACCCAACTGTAGACATCTGCCTGTAGTTTAAGCAGACTTGATCATTCAGCGGCCATACGCAGGGAAGGAGGCTACTGGCGCTTGATTCTAGCCTGCCGATTCTTCGGCTTCAACCCGTGGCAGTCCCATGCTGTAGTTGAGGGCGCGGCTTTTGAGGTTGTAGCTGATTGCCCCCTGAAGCAGCAGCTGACGGATAAACCCCTCCAGATCAGAGCCAATCCGGCGCAGGTTGTAATCGGTTAAATCTTCTCCGGCGGCGGCATCGACCAGGCGGTCAAACTCGGCATAGACGGCCTTGAGGGCATCTTCTGACCAGTTGAATTCGTTGTCGGGATCGATGTCGAGGGTGAGTTTGTCGTCGCTGGGCACCAGTTCGTTGTTGGCAACAACAGCGGTATAGATGTGGATATGCCGGGTAGTTGATTTGAGCATCATAGCCAGGTTTTGCCCCTTGTATAGTCGTTCTGGGTGGTTTCCCCCCAGGCTGGCCCAGAGTGGCGTTGCTTCTGTGATTGTATAGCACCGCCCTAACGCAGGTCTGAAACAGGAGCTTAAAACAGGTCTTTTTTGCCTCGTAGTCGGGCAAAGGTTTGCACCTCTGAGCTGCTGCCCGTGGCCTGCTGAAGGGCCGGGGTGTCCCACCGCAAAAAGGGGTTAGTCTGTTTTTCTAGGCCCAAATCCGTGGGCACGGTGGGCTGGTCTTGGGCCCGGGCAGTTTGGACCTGCTCCAGGCGATCGCGCAGCGCCCCATTGCTCCCATCCACGGTGATGGCAAACCTGAGGTTGTTGAGGGTGTATTCGTGGGCGCACCAGACGCGGGTGGTGTCGGGCAGCCGCCGCAGCTTGTCCAGGGACTCGACCATTTGCCCGGGAGTGCCCTCAAACAGGCGACCACAGCCGCCCGCAAACAGGGTATCGCCGCAGAACAGTTCCCCCCAGTCGGCGGGGGCCACCGGGGGAAAGTAGTAGGCGATGTGGGCCCGAGTGTGGCCGGGCACAAAGAATACTCTGGCCGACCGTTCGCCAAAGTGAACTTCGTCGCCCTCCCGCAGGAAATGGGTCTGCCCCGGTATTCGGCCCCGATCCTCGACTCCACCGTAGACCTGGACCCCAGGGAAGCGCTCCAGCAGCTGCTGGTTGCCGCCGACGTGATCGCTGTGGTGGTGAGTGTTGAAAATGGCAGTCAGGTCTGCGTCCAGACGCTCCAGTAGCCGGAGCACCGGCTGGGCATCGCCGGGATCGACTACCGCCGCCCGGGCATTGCCCACGTCGTGAAGGACAAAGATATAGTTATCGCGAAAAGCCTCTACCCGATGGATCTCCATGGTGATCTCCCTGACTGAACTCGTTTGCCGTAATGGCTCTTTCCGTAAGTTTGCTGTGGCAAGCCTGCCTTAGCTGAGCTTTAATACAAATTTACTGAATCTTCACCGACTGCCCGGCCGTAATCCTTAGGAATTGGGCATGCTGAGGGAAGGTAAAAGTGTAGCTCTCGCTACAAAAACTCCGCGCCAAAGCGCCGCCGTTTAAGCCTGCTGCCGTTTGGTATGGCAAAGCATCTATCGTCGTCACTCCTGCCTTAAGGATTTCAGTCATGGTGTCATCCCCTCCCCAAAACCCCGCCTTAAATATTCAAGCCCTGGTCAACACGGCCATGGCCCAGGGCGTTTTAAGCCGCCGGGATCACCTGCTCCTGTCGACCGCCATGCTGAGCAACCCAGCCCTCTCCCCCAGCGATCGCCAGCATATCAACCAGGTGTTCGACAGCATTCGGACCGGACGAGTGCGCCTGGCCGACTGATTAATTGACTGATACAGGCCTCCAGGATAGGGACTCCGCGCTCTGGTTACCCCAGGGCGCTTTTTGCGACGGTATCGGTTTACTCCTACAATTTAAAGCAGCGGCGACTCACCGTGGGCGATCCTGTCCGTGGGTGATACTGTCCGTGGGTGATACTGTCCGTGGGTGATACTGTACGGTCGGAGTCCGGCTCTCTCCCAAAACTCGGTTGCTGAGGCGTTGGGGACCAAGTTTTAGGGCGTGTCATCAATTGTGGCAAAATGCCCGGTATATCAAGCTTTGCCACGCCCTACCCAAACGACAGGCTAGGGGCTGTAACCCTTGATTTTTGAGCGTTTAGCAGCTAGTTGATGACAGTCCCTAGGGGTTACACCTGTGCGTCAAAAACGACCTCGCTACGGCGAAACCGTCGTTGAAGAGAACTATCGCCGCACTCGGCTACACCTAATTTGTGGCGCGATCGCCCTGGCTGGAGTGGTGTTCACAGGGGTGCTGTGGTATCGCCTGGTGGAGGGCTGGAGCTGGCTGGACGCCACCTACATGGCGGTGATCACCCTCTCGACTGTAGGATTTGGGGAGATCAATCCGCTCAGCCCCCGGGGACGACTATTTACTATCCTGCTGATCATGATGGGGGTAGGCGTGATCGCCTATATCCTCAACAGCCTCACCGATGCCATTGTGCAGGGGCACTTTCAGGCCGGGTTTCGGTTGCTCAAACGGCGCAGACGGATGGAATCGCTACAGGGACACTACATTATCTGCGGGTTTGGGCGGACCGGTCGGCAGGTGGCGACAGAGTTTGCCGCTGAAGCGATTTCCTTTGTGGTAGTTGACTCCGACAGTACGGCAATTCAGGCCGCCCAACAGCTCCGGTACGTCACTCTAGAGGGGGACGCCACCCAGGATCAGCTGCTGCTACTGGCGGGGGTGGAGCGGGCTCGGTGTCTGGTGGCGGCCTTACCCTCCGACGCTGAAAATCTCTACATCGTGCTTTCAGCCAAAACCCTGTCGCCTGGAATTCGCACCATCGCCCGCGCCAGCAGCGAAGAGGCTATGCTCAAGTTGCAGCGAGGGGGAGCCGATGTGGTGGTGTCGCCCTACATCACCGGCGGCAAGCGGATGGCGGCGGCGGCGGTGCGGCCCCAGGTGGTGGATTTTTTGGACGGCATTCTGGCAGGGGCCGAGCGTTCGGTCTACGTGGAAGAGTTTTTGCTGCTGCCCGAAAGCTGCCCAATTGTTGGTAAAACCCTGGCCGAAGCCCAGCTCGGCCGCCAGTCGGGGGCGCTCATTCTGGCCATTCGCCGGGCCGACAACACGCTGATTTTTAGCCCCTCTGCCGATACCCGCCTCTACCCCAACGATATGGTGATCACCATGGGCAACGCCGATCAGCTGCGGTTGCTCAACCAAATTTTGAGCCCCATTGAACGCTAGACCCAGCAGACCGATGGACTGACAAATTGATTGCCTGATGACGATCAACATCGCACTGCTGCGCGGCACTGGCATCGCTAGAAAAGACTGAATCTTACAACTTTCCGCACAATGGGCCGTTTCTGGCTATTTGTCGCTAGCGTTCAGTATTGAGGTTCTACGGAAGGCCCACCCAGCGCTGTAGTCGGGTCCGTTGTGGGCTTGGCATTGTGTAAATCAGCCCTAAGGGGGTGTCACCAATTGTGGCCAAAAGCACGGTATATCAAGCCTTGTCATGCCCGCCCCAAACGACAGGCTGGGGGCTCTAATCCTTAATTTTTGGGTGTTTAGCAGCTAATTGAAGACTCCCCCTAGACTTGGCCATTCCCTATGCAAGATCAAGCGCTGGAACGAGAACGCGTCATTTTGGTCATTGACCCCAATCGCGATCACGCGCACGTGATGCAGCAGGTGCTGACCCAGCGGGCAGGCCGCGATCGCTTTGAGATTTTGATGGATGGGGAGGCTGCAATCGACTACCTGCTGCAGCGGGGCGAGTATGCCCAGGCACCCCGTCCAGATTTAGTCCTGCTCGATCTCGATTTGCCGGGCGATGGTCACCAGATACTCACCACCATCAAAACTACGCCCCATCTCAAGCGGATTCCGGTGATTGTGTTTTCAGAGTCTGAGCGGGCCGAAGATGTCCTGCGGACCTACACCAGTCAGGGCAACTGCTATGTGGTGAAGGCGGCTGACCTGGGGCAACTGTCCCACACGGTGCAACAGATCGAGGCGTTTTGGCTTGAGATTGTAACGCTGCCGTTGAGGTAAACCTTGCTCGGTTGAATACGTTTGGTAAACAAACGAAAACTATTGATTAGTCTTGCCAAAAGTAACACCTACTTCTGGGCTGGATTGAAACCTAAATTCACCTGAATAGTAAACTTCCCATTTTTTTAACAACCTTGCTCTAGAGGTTCAAATCAACTGAGATATGCTGGCAGGTGGAGTCGTTTAGAGTCACTTCAGGTTGCGGTAGTCTCATTTTTGCGATTGATTGAACAATAGTTAGGGCTTTGGTTATCTACTATCCCTGGCCCTGTCTATGCCTCACCTACCATCGTAAAATTTCTCCCCAGCTCAACGATTAGGTGTTCAGGTCTGCCTCAGCACGTGGGGTTCAAGCTCAGGAGAATTAAGGTGTCGGGTGGTGGCGCTTGGTCCAAATGCGTCAAAGGCCACCGATGTTCTTGGACTCATGGAATGGGATGTGAGGCCTAAAAGGCTTCGTTGATTTGAAGAAAATCAGGACTCCATCTGACGAATGAGCGTGAAAAGAAAGCTCATCCGAAGGCTTTGCATGTTTTTTGTCCCGCACGTTAGGTCACGACTCAACCCCACTCAACGTCTGCAAATTTTGCCAGGAGAGCGATCGCTATGTCCCTTCGAAATCTGAACCCTGACACCCAGTTCCAGAGTCTCAAACAGCCCGAAATCCACACTCTGACTCAGGTGCAGCCCCACGGGGTGTTGCTGGTGCTGCGGGAGGCTGACCTGTCGGTGGTGCAGGCCAGCCGCAACACCCGGGAAGCCTTTGGGCTGGCAGCGGAGGAGGTGCTGGGTCAGACCCTTGACGACCTGCTGGACACCTACCAGGTGGACCAGGTGCGGGTCGGGCTGCGTCACGAAAACCTGGACATCATCAACCCCACCAAGGTGTGGGTGCGCCGCCGGGGTGACGACTACGGGGTCTACGACGCCATTTTCCACCGCACTGGGGACGGCTTTTTGGTGCTGGAACTGGAGCCCGCCCTGACCACCGAAACCATTCCCTTCCTCAGCTTTTACCACCTGGCCCGGGCCTCCATTGGCCAACTGGAGGCCGGGTCCGCCAGTCTGGCCAACTTCTGCCGCATCATTGTCCGTGAGGTGCGCCAGGTGACCGGCTTCGACCGGGTGATGCTCTACAAGTTTGACGACGACGGCCACGGCGAGGTGCTGGCGGAAGAAAAACTCGACGACATGGAGTCGTACCTGGGGCTGCACTTCCCCGAGTCGGACGTGCCCCAGCCCGCCCGCAAGATGTTTCTCTCCAACTGGATTCGGGTGATCCCCAACGCCAGCGCCGAGCCCGTGGACCTGGTGCCCGCAATCAACCCTGTTACCCAGCGGGGCACCGACCTGGTGATGTCGATTTTGCGGCAGCCCTACCGCTGCCACACCGAGTATCTGCACCACATGGGGGTGGGGGCCTCGCTGACCATTTCGCTGATGAAGGACCAGAAGCTGTGGGGGCTAATTGCCTGCCACCACAAGACGCCCAAGTATGTGCCCTACGAACTGCGCAAGGCCTGTGAATTTCTGGGCCGGGTGATCTTTGCAGAAATTTCCACCCTGGAGGAGGAGGCCGACCAGAGCTACCGGCTGAAGCTGGCGGCGGTGCAGTCGGCCCTGATCGACCAGATGGCGCGGGAGGACTATTTCATCGATGGCCTGGTGCGCCACGACCCTAACCTGCTGGACCTGGTGGGGGCCCAGGGGGCGGCGATCTGCTTTGGCGGCCAGTGGACCACCCTGGGCCAGACCCCGCCGGAGGAGGAGCTGAACTACCTGGTGCAGTGGCTGGCCAATTCGGCTAACCAGGCGGACCAGGATGTGGTGGTGACCAATGCCCTGCCCCTGGACTACACCGAGGCCCAGCGGTTTAAGGATGTGGCCAGCGGGCTGCTGGCGATTCCGATCTCCAAGCGCAGCTATGTGCTGTGGTTCCGGCCGGAGGTGATTCAGACGGTGAACTGGGGCGGCAACCCCAACGAGGCCTACACCCTGGTGGGCGAGGGCGAGGCCCAGTGGCTGTGCCCGCGCCAGTCCTTTGAGCTGTGGAAGGAGACCGTGAGTCTGCGATCGCTGCCCTGGCAGGCGGTGGAGGTGAAGGCGGCCCTGGAACTGCGCAAGGCGATCGTCAACATTGTGCTGCGCCAGGCGGAGGAACTGGCCCTGCTGGCCAATGACCTGGAGCGGTCCAACGCCGAGCTGAAGAAGTTTGCCTACGTGGCCTCCCACGACCTGCAGGAACCCCTCAACCAGGTGGCCAACTTTGTGCAACTGCTGGAGATGCGCTACGACGCCAAGCTCGACGAGGACGGCAAGGAGTTCATTGGCTTTGCCGTGGAGGGGGTGAGCCTGATGCAAACCCTGATCGACGATGTGCTGGCCTACAGTAAGGTGGACCTCCAGGGCATTGAGTGGCAGCTCACCGATGTGCAGCAGGCGCTGGATCAGGCCCTGGGCAACCTGCGCGGCCGGGTGGCGGAGACTGGCGCGGTGATCACCGCCGACCCCCTGCCCACCATCGTGGCCGATGGCACCCAGTTGATGCAGCTGTTCCAAAACCTGGTGGGCAATGCCATCAAGTTTGGCAAGCCTCAGGAGACGCCGCACATCCATATTGGGGTGCAGCGCCAGGAGGAGCACTGGCTGTTCTCGGTGGCGGACAATGGCATTGGCTTTGACCCGCAGTTTGCCGAGCGGATCTTTGTGATCTTCCAGCGGCTGCACACCCGCGATGAGTACGCCGGGTCGGGCATGGGGTTGGCCATTTGCAAAAAAATTGTCGAGTGCCACCGGGGTCGCATCTGGGTAGAATCCCTGCCCGACCGGGGCGCCACCTTCTATTTCACTATCCCCGTTGAAGGACGCGATCGCTACCATGGCAACGGACGCAAGGCCCAAAACTATCTTTTTAGTCGAGGATAACCGGGGCGACATTCGCCTGATCCAGGAGGCCCTCAAGAGCACCGCCGCCCCGTGCGAGATTGTCATCGCCCGGGACGGCATGGAGGCGATGGCCTACCTGCAGCGCCAGGGGGAGTTTGCCGCGGCCACTCCCCCGGACCTGATTTTGCTCGATCTAAACCTGCCCAAGAAGGATGGGCGGGAGGTATTGGCGGAGATCAAAGCCGACGACGCCCTCAAGCACATCCCGATCATTGTGTTGACCACCTCGCGCAATGAGGAGGACATTTGCAAGAGCTACGATCTGCACGTCAATTGCTACATTTCAAAATCGCGGAATTTGGCCCAGCTATTCAAAATAGTGCAAGGAATTGAGGCATTTTGGCTAGAAACGGCGACGCTGCCCTCGCCTCTCCCCTGAACCCGGCGGCGGTGCGCGTACTGTTAATTGAGGACAACCTGGCGGAGGCCCGGTTTTTACAGGAGGTGTTGAAGGGAGCGCCCCGCTGCCGCTTTCAGCTCAGCCACGCCCAGCGGTTGGGGGAGGCGATCGCCCAGCTGGGGGAGGGCGCCTTTGATGTGGCCCTGCTGGACCTCACCCTGCCCGACAGCAGCGGCCTCGATTCCCTCGATCTACTGCTCAGCCAGGCCCCCAGCCTGCCGGTGGTGGTGCTGACCAATACCAACGACGATGACCTGGCGGTGGCTGCCGTGCGCCACGGGGCCCAGGACTACCTGATGAAGCGATCGCTGCAACAGGAGGTGCTGGTGCGATCGCTGTTCTATGCGATCGAGCGGCAGCGGGCCGACGCCGCCCTGCGGGAGGCCAACGAGATTTTAGAAGACCGGGTGCGGGCCCGCACCGCCGAACTAGAGGCGACTAACCGCCACCTGCGCCAGGAGATCGAACAGCGCCAGCGCATCCAGGAACGCCTCACCCTGGCCCAGAACGCCGCCAGTATCGGCACCTTTGAGTGGTGGGTTGGGGGGCCGGAGACGGCGGGTGGGGTTGATCTGATGAGTCGCTTCAGCGCCAACTGGCCCTGGCCAATCCACAGCGACGACCGGGAACGGGTCCACCAGGAACTGCGGCGGGCCCTGCAACAGGGGCAGGGGCTCAACACCGAATTTCGCATTTTAGTGGGGGATCGGGTGCACTGGCTGACGATCAACAGCAGCCTGATCTGCGATCTGGAGACCCACAGCGAGGGGCTGCTGGGCATCCACATGGACATTACCGACAAAAAACAGCTGGAGGCTCAGTTTTTGCGATCGCAGCGGCTGGAGAGCCTGGGCACCCTGGCCAGCGGCATTGCCCATGACCTCAACAATATCCTGACGCCGATCTTGCTGGTGGTGCAGCTGTTGCCCCTGAAGCTGCGCCCCATGGACCCCTGGCTCCAGGGCAAGCTGAATATTCTCGAGGCCAGCGCCCAGCGGGGGGCCGACCTGGTCAAACAAATTCTGGCCTTTACCCGGGGGGTGGAGGGCAAGCGCTTCGCCCTCCAGGTCCATCACCTGCTGGCGGACATTCGCCAACTGGTACAGCAAACCCTGCCCAAGTCCGTGGAGGTCTCCACGGAGGTAGCCAAGGATCTCTGGCCGGTGTGGGGCGATCCCACCCAACTGCACCAGGTGTTTATGAACCTCTGTGTCAATGCCCGCGATGCTATGCCCGAGGGCGGGGTGTTGCGGATTGCGGCGGCCAATGTCACCCTGGATGCGGCGGCGGCCCAGCGCTATCTCCAGGCCCAGCCGGGGGGGTATGTGGTGGTAACCGTGGCCGATACCGGCACTGGCATGGCGCCGGAGGTGCTCAACCGCATTTTTGACCCCTTCTTCACCACCAAATCCCTGGGGCAGGGCACCGGCCTGGGGCTGTCGGCGGTGCTGGGCATTGTCCATAGCCACGGTGGCTTTATCGATGTGCAAAGCCAGGTGGGGCAGGGTAGCCGGTTTCAGGTCTATCTGCCCGCCACCCTGGCCACCAACCCCGATGATCCCCCGGCCCCGGTGCAGATCGATGGCCGCCAGACTACGGTGCTGGTGGTGGACGATGAGCCGGCGGTCTGCGAGACGGTGCGCATGGTGCTGGAACTGCACAACTACCGGGTGTTGGTGGCGGCTGGGGGCCAGGCCGCGATCGCCCTGCTGACCCAGCACCCCACCCCCATCCACACGGTGCTGATGGATCTGATGATGCCCACCATGGACGGACTGACGGCGATTCCCCTGCTGAAGGCCATTAACCCCAACCTGCGGGCGATCGCCATGAGCGGTCTCAACTCCACCGATGCCGTGGCCCGGGCCGAACAGCAGGGTTTCGAGGGGTTTCTGCCCAAGCCCTTCAACCCCCAAGAACTGCTGGAACAGATTCAGCTAGGCCACTAACCCCAGCCTCCCTTCTCGCCAGTCAGGGGGATTGCCAGATCGGCATGCAGCTTTTGCCCATCCTGCCTACACCGTCACCATGGCCTTGGCCGTCAGCGCCCAGGCGGAGAAAGTGGGGGAGATCACCGGTTCATCGCCGGTAAATAGGGTTTGCCGGTAAGCCCCGTCTACCATGGCCAGCACCGTCACCTGCCCCTGCTGGGGGTCCACAATCCAGTATTCAGGAATGCCGCGCCACTCGTACTGATTGCGCTTCTCCAGGTAGTCGCGCCGGGCGTTCTCGGCCCCAGGGCTGACCACTTCCACCACCAGCAGCGGCGGGGCCATCTCTAGGGTTACCGCCGCTTGCCCGAGGTCCCGCAGTTGGGCTGGGTGTTCTGGCCGTAGGACTGTGAGGTCAGGGTATCGATTTTTAGGCTGCCCTGGCATAGCTAACGCCAGCCCCTGGGGACAAACTTGCTCGGCACTGACTAGAGCTTTGAATGCATCGTAAAGCTTGAGGGCGCAGCGCAAGTTGTCGTAGGACTCAGGCGGCACTTCGCACAGCTCTCCACTAGTCAGTTCGTAGTAGCCCTCTAGGCCATCGGTATAGGCCAGAAAGTCGGCGAAGGTCTGAAGTTTGGGCTTGGCTTGGGTCATGGCAATGGCACAGCCTCGTCATCAACAGGGGAATCAAAAACCCGACGGTCAGAACGTCCCAGCCAGGGCTTCCACGCAACGATCGCAGATAGTCGGATCTTCACTACTCTCCCCCACGTGGGTGGAGTAGTTCCAGCACCGGTCGCACTTCTGCCCCTCGGCATCCACCACACCAATGCCCAGGGCATCAGACTCGCTGCGGCACTTCACCTCGGCCAGGGGCGCGGGATCCTCCAGCACCTCCACCTGAGACACCAAAAACAGGTAGCGCAGTTCATCGACATGGTTGGCCCCAGGGGCTACCGCATCAACGGGATTCATCGCCGCCAGGGTCGCCCGCAGATCTGGGTCTGCCAGGTAGATCAACGCCTTAGCCTCCAGGGAAGAACCAATGTCCTTGGCGGTGCGGGCCTGTTCGAGGACTTTGTTCACCTCCTGGCGTACGGTGCGGATCTGGCTCCAGGTGGTGGCCAGATCGGGCTGGCGGTACTGGTCGTCAAGCTGCACCCAGCCCGCCTGGAACACCGACTGGTGGGGGGTGGGGTAGGGCAGGTTTTGCCAGATGTCCTCGGCCATGTGGGAGAGCACCGGGGCGATCGCCCGGGCCAGGGCTTCGATGGCGATCGCCAGCACCGTCTGACAACTGCGCCGCCGCTGGGAATCCGCCGCACTGATGTACAGCCGGTCCTTGGCAATATCCAGATAGAAGTTCGACAGGTCCACGGCGCAGAAATTCTGCACCGTCTGGAAGAACCGGAAGAACTGGTAGGTCTCGAAGGCGTCGGTGATGTCGGCGAACACCTCGGTCATGCGGTGGAGCATGTAGCGGTCCAGCTCGGGCAGCTGGTCGTAGGGCACGGCGTCCTGGGCGGGGTCAAAGTCGTGCAGGTTACCCAGCAAAAACCGCGCCGTGTTGCGAATCTTGCGGTACACATCGGCCATCTGCTTGAGGATGTTGCCGCCCAATGGCACATCGGAGGAGTAGTCCACGGAGGACACCCACAGGCGCAGCACATCGGCCCCGTAGGGGGGCTCGGTCTTCTGGTTCTTGCCGCCGTTGATGACGATGTAGGGGTCCACCACGTTGCCCAGGGACTTGCTCATCTTGCGGCCCTGCTCATCGAGGGTGAAGCCGTGGGTGAGCACGGTTTTGTAGGGGGCGTGGCCGTTTACCGCCACGCTGGTCAGCAGGCTACTCTGGAACCAGCCCCGGTGCTGGTCGGAGCCCTCCAGGTACAGGTCCACCGGGTAGGCCAGTTCACCCCGCCGCTGGGCCACCGCCGCCCAGGAGGAGCCCGAGTCAAACCACACGTCCATGGTGTCGGTGCCCTTGCGGTAGGTGCGGCCATTGTTGCGGTACTGCTCGGGCAGCAGATCGGCCTCGGGCAGCTCCCACCAGGCATCGGAGCCTTTTTCGGCAAACAGGGCCTTGATGTGGGCCAGGGTCTCCTCGTTCAGCAGCGGTTCGCCGGTCTCGGTGTCGTAGAACACGGGGATCGGCATGCCCCAGGTGCGCTGGCGGGAGATGCACCAGTCGGAGCGATCGCCCACCATGGCCGTGATCCGGTTTTCCCCCGTGCCGGGAATCCACTGCACTGACTGGATGGCCTTCAGCGCTTCGTCCCGGAAACCTTCCACCGAGGCAAACCACTGCTCCGTGGCCCGGTAGATGGTGGGCTGCTTGGTGCGCCAGTCGTAGGGGTACTTGTGGACGTAGGGTTTGTGCTTGAGCAGGGAACCGGCTTTCTCTAGCGCCTCGATCACCGCCGGGTTAGCGTCCTTCAGCACGTTCAGCCCCTCAAAGGGACCGGCCTCCTCGGTCATGTCGCCCTTTTCGTCCACGGGGCAGAGCACCGGCAGGCCGTAGCGCTGGCCCACCTTGAAGTCTTCGTCGCCGTGGCCCGGGGCGGTGTGCACCAGGCCGGTGCCCGACTCGGTGGTGACGTAGTCGCCGCCGATCACAATCGGGCTCTCGCGGTCAAACAGGGGGTGGCGGTAGGTGGACTGCTCCAGGGCTGCGCCTTTGATCTCCGCCTTCGCCGTCAGTTCAGAACCCAGGACCTGGGCCATGCGATCGCACACATCTTTCGCAATGATAAGGTACTTAAACGGGGTCCCCGCAGCCACCTCCACCACGGCGTAGGTCAACTCGGCATTGACCGCCACCGCCAGGTTAGCCGGAATCGTCCAGGGGGTCGTGGTCCAGATCGCCACCCCTAACTCGCCCAGGTAGGGTGCCAGGGCACCCTTCGCCTCGGGCGACGCGCTCACCATCGGGAAGGCGGCGTAAATGCTGGGGGAGGTGTGGCCCTCGGGGTACTCCAGTTCCGCCTCGGCCAGGGCCGTCTGGGACGACGGGCTCCAGTGGACGGACTTGAGGCCCCGGTAGATGTAGCCCTTCAGGTACATCTGCCCAAACACCTCGATCTGGGCGGCTTCGTACTCGGGTTTGAGGGTCAGGTAGGGGTGGTCCCAGTCGCCCCAGACGCCGTAGCGCTTGAAGCTCTCCCGCTGGCGATCGACCGCCTTGAGGGCAAAATCCCGAGCTTTGTAGCGGAGCTTTAGGGGGGTGAGGTTGGCCCGCGCCTCGGCGTCCATCCCCTGGAGCACCTTCAGCTCGATCGGCAGGCCGTGGCAGTCCCAACCGGGCACGTAGCGCACCTTGCGGCCCTGGAGCAGTTGGTACTTGTTGATCGTGTCCTTCAAAATTTTGTTCAGGGCATGGCCAATGTGCAGGTCGCCGTTGGCGTAGGGCGGCCCGTCGTGCAGCACAAAGACATCGCCGGGGTTTTCCGTCGACAGGGTTTCGTAAATTTTGTTCTCGGCCCAAAAGGCTTGAATCTCAGGCTCGCGCTTGGGAGCGTTGGCCCGCATGTCAAAGCGGGTCTGGGGCAGCAGAACGGTGTCTTTGTAGCTTTTGGTGTCTGTCACAGCCTGAGTCGACTAAGGGTGAAGGGTTGCTCGCGCCATTATCGCAGATTTGCTCCTGAGCTGGCTCAGGAATCGAGCCTGGGGAGCTATCTCTGAGCTATCTCTATAGATTAGGTCAGGTTGAAGGCATTTGTAGGGTCAATCTAGATCGGCCCAGTTTGTGTCGTCGGCCCAATTGGTTTCATCACTGACTGGCGGGGGGGCAGGGTCACTGTCGGCCTGAGCCTCTGAACTGGCCGTAGGGGTTGCCTCTGAGCCGGATGGAGTCGCTGGAGAATCCGCCTCCTCGCCGCGATCGCGTCTCTCGATGGCTTCGGGGTCGATCGCTTCCGTGTCGATAATCGTTACCCCCAAGGGCAGATCTGGAGCGGGCTCTGGGGGCGACTGGGGCGATGGGGTGGCCTGGGCCACCTTCTTTTTGGCCAGCGGTGAGGGGCGGGGGGGAATGTCAATTACCGCTCGCTTGGGTTTGGGCGTCTGCCTGGCTTTGACCACATCTCCCAGCCAGGCCTTGAGCCCTGCCAGCCTGGCTGCAAGGGTAGTCGGCTTTTGCCGGGGGGAAGGCGGCGTAGCTTTGGGTTGGGCAGACCCTGGAGGGGCCGAGGGCCGCGGCGATCGCGGTGCCCGGACGGGGGGGACTGCCGCTACCACAGCGGGCTCAGTCCCCGGAGAACCGGTGGCGGGGGTAGCCCGGCGATCGCTGGGCGTCAGCTCATCGACAAACTCGTAGTCCACATCCTTGAGGGAGGACACCCGAATTTCGCTGACGGCGATCGCCGGGTCGCCTGGCGATCGCTCAGGCTCTGGTGTGGGCAACCAGCGGCCCAGAGGGGTTGTCCTCAGCCCATTTAAAACCGACTGCTTGAGCTGCCGACCAAAGGCAGGCCAGGCATCCGCCGTGAGGGGCGTTTGCAGGTCCAGGGGGGTGCGCTTGCGCCGCAGGGTTAGGGTTTGCCAGCCCAGCCAGCCCAGCAGCACAACGCTGGCCAGGTGGCCCAGCAGCTCGGTCGGGGAGGTTTGCACAGCGCTAAACCACAGCACCAGACCGTAAAATGCCCCCACCCCACTCCAAAAAAAATCGTGGCGGCGGTGCACTTCCGGAAAGAAAAAGGCGGCTCCGTACAGGGCAAGGCTGCCCAGCCACACCGCGATCGCCAGAACCTGAACCCACATACCGCTCGGTGTACCCGCTGTTTCAACACCACTACTCTATCGCGGTTGATCAGGCGCGGTTAGACAAGCTCAGCCCATTATTCGAATAGAGGCTCTTGCCATCACCCCCAGGCGGTGCATCGCTGCGCGAATGCACCCTCCGGGAACTGCCCTCTACTGACAGGCCTTAGGCAGCCCCGGCCTTCTTGGAGAACAGCACCAGGATGGTCTTAACAATTAGCTGAATATCGTAGGCCAGGCTCCAGTTCTTCTGGTAGTCCAGGTCCATCCGAATCACGTCCTCAAACTTCTTCACCGTCGAGCGACCGTTCACCTGCCATTCGCCGGTCATGCCGGGCTTCACGTCCAGGCGCTGCCACTCGGGCACCTTGTACTGCTCAATTTCATCGGGCGTGGGGGGGCGGGTGCCCACCAGGCTCATGTCGCCCCGCAGCACGTTCCAGAACTGGGGCAGTTCATCCAGGCTGGTGCGGCGCAGAAAGCGACCGACCTTAGTGATGCGAGGGTCGTTTTCGTTCTTAAACAGCGGCCCTTCCAACTCGTTTTCAACCTGGGCCTTGAGCGCTTCGGCATCGGTCACCATGGAGCGAAACTTCCAGATGTGAAAACGCTTGCCCATCCAGGAGCACCGCACCTGCTTAAAGAGGATGGGGCCGCCGTCCTCCAGCTTGATGGCCAGCACAATCGGCACCGCCAGCACCGCGGTAATTACCAGACCCACCAGGGCCCCGAGAATGTCCAGGGCACGCTTGCCCCTGGAGGTCACCGACGGGTGCGCCGTCAGCGCCACAAACCGCATCTCGGGCTTGGGGGCCGGAGCCTCCGCTTCCCCTGGTGCCGCCTCAAAGGTGAACAGTTGCTCCAGGTCGGTGAGGGCCAGCACCATGCGCACCTGTTCCTGCACCCCCCGCAGCACCATCTCAATGTTTTTGCCTTTGCAAGTGCGGTAGCAAATGACCAGGGCACCCAACCCGCTGCTGTCGATAAACTCAGTTTGGCTGAGGTCGATGATGATGGACTCGGGCACCGACTGGCTGAGGCAGTGGCGCTTGACCTGTTGCTCAAACTCCACCGCCTCTACGACGGTCAGGGTAGACGGCACGCTGACGACACAGGCCGTACTCAGATCCGCATCGGCAGACGGCTGGGCTGCGACTTGTGGATCTTGATCTGGGGCGATGGATGAGGTCATACCGACATCCCTAAATAGTGGTTGGCAACAATGAGATCGGGTTGGTCACTGTCAGAGTTCCCCCGACAATGACCAAACTATAAGAGTCACTCTCCCGGGTTGCCCTGCCCCTGGCCCCAACTTCAAGGAGTCTTAATCACTCGTTGATGAGTTGGTTAGGAGAATCTGCGCATTCCTACCCTTGACGCAAAGAGACCGGGGCGGTTCCAGACCGCCCCTGGGCTCAAGCGGCCAACAACTGCCGCAGCACATAGGGCAAAATGCCGCCGTGGCGGAAGTACTCCACTTCGTCCAGGGTGTCGATGCGGCAGAGCAGGGGCACCGTAGTGGTGTCACCCGTCGCCCGATGGATCACCAGATCGACCCCCATGCCCGGTTGAATGCCGCCGCTGAGGCCTGTGAGGTCGAAGGTTTCGCTCCCGTCGAGGTGCAGTATGCCCCGGTGCATGCCATCTCTAAATTGCAGGGGCAGCACCCCCATGCCCACCAGGTTGGAGCGATGGATGCGCTCAAAGCTCTCGGCCACGACTGCTTTGACCCCCAGGAGCCGGGTGCCTTTGGCGGCCCAGTCCCGGGATGAGCCGGTGCCGTACTCTTTGCCCGCAATCACCACCAGGGGGGTGCCGCTGGCCTGGTACTTCATCGCTGCATCATAAATGGACATCGTTGTGCCGTCAGGCATGTACCGGGTGACGCCGCCGGAGGAACCGGGCACCATCTCGTTTTTGAGGCGAATGTTGGCGAAGGTGCCGCGCATCATCACTTCGTGGTTGCCCCGGCGAGAGCCGTAGGAGTTGAAGTCGGCGGCGGTGACGTGGTTGCCCACCAGATAGCTACCGGCGGGGCTGTCGGTTTTGATCGCCCCGGCGGGGGAGATGTGGTCGGTGGTGATGCTGTCGCCCAAAATGGCCAGGGGGCGCGCCCCGAAAATATCGGCAAAGGCCTGACCGTTGACGCTGGGGGGCATACCGGCAAAGTAGGGCGGGTTTTGCACGTAGGTGCTGTCGCCGCTCCAGGCGTAGGTCTTGCTGTCTTCGGTGGAGATTTTTTGCCAGTCGGCGGTGCCGGTAAACACATTGCCATAACGGCTGCGGAACATCTCTGGGGTCAGCGCCTCAGCCATAACCGCCTGAATTTCGGCGCTGGTGGGCCAGATGTCTTTCAGGTAGACGGGTTTGCCGTCGGCACCCTGGCCAATGGGGTCGGTCTTGAGGTCGATGGCCAGGTTACCTGCGATCGCGTAAGCCACTACCAGGGGCGGCGAGGCCAGGTAGTTGGCCTTGGTGTGGGGGCTGACCCGGCCCTCGAAGTTGCGGTTGCCAGAGAGCACGGCTCCCACCACCAGGTCGTTGTCGTCGATAGCGCTGGCAATGGCGGCGGGCAGCGGCCCCGAGTTGCCGATGCAGGTGGTGCAGCCGTAGCCCACCAGGTTAAAGCCCAGGGCATCCAGGTCTGTTTGAAGTCCGGCCTTTTCGAGGTAGTCACTCACCACCTGGCTGCCGGGGGCCAGGGAGGTCTTTACCCAGGGTTTGACGGAGAGGCCCTTTTCCCGAGCTTTGCGGGCCACCAGGCCAGCCCCAATCATCACCGAGGGATTGGAGGTATTGGTGCAGCTGGTGATGGCGGCGATCACCACGTCCCCGTCGGTGAGGCGGTAGTCGGTGCCAGCGACCGGGACCGATCGCTTCTCGCTAAAGTCTTTGCCGCTGAAGGCGGGGAAGTCACTGGCCTTAAACTGGCTAGCCAGAGCCGCCAGGGTAACTCGATCCTGGGGGCGCTTGGGCCCAGCCAGGGAGGGCTCCACGGTGGCCAGATCCAGCGCCAGGGTGTCGGTGAAGACGGGGTCGGGGGTACTGGCTTCGCGCCACAGCCCCTGGGCTTTGGCGTAGGCTTCCACCAGGGCCACCCGCTCCGGGTCACGGCCTGAAAACTCCAGGTAGCGAATGGTTTCGCCGTCGATGGGGAAAAACCCGCAGGTGGCCCCGTACTCGGGGGCCATGTTGGCAATGGTGGCGCGATCGGCCAGGGTGAGGTGGTCGAGCCCGTCGCCGTAGAACTCCACAAACTTACCGACCACGCCCTTGACCCGCAGCATCTGCACCACGGTCAGCACCAGGTCGGTGGCAGTGGCCCCTTCGGGGAGCTGCCCGGTGAGCTTGAAGCCCACCACCTCGGGAATTAGCATGGAGATCGGCTGGCCCAGCATGGCGGCCTCCGCCTCAATGCCGCCCACGCCCCAGCCCAGCACCGAGAGGCCGTTGATCATGGTGGTGTGGCTGTCGGTGCCCACCAGGGTGTCGGGGTAGGCAATGGTTTCACCGTTCTCGTCCTTGGTCCACACCACCTGGGCCAGGTACTCCAGGTTGACCTGGTGGCAAATGCCGGTGCCCGGTGGCACTACCCGGAAGTTGTCGAAGGCGCTCTGGCCCCAGCGCAAGAAGGCGTAGCGCTCAAAGTTGCGCTGAAACTCTTTCTCCACGTTTTCGCCAAAGGCGTCGGCGCTGCCGAAGGCGTCCACCATCACCGAGTGGTCAATGACCAGATCTACGGGTGACAGGGGGTTAATTTTGTCGGGGTCGCCGCCCAGGTTGACCATCGCGTCGCGCATGGCGGCTAAGTCCACTACGGCGGGCACTCCGGTGAAGTCCTGCATCAGCACGCGGGCGGGGCGGTAGGCGATCTCCCGCGAGGAGGACTGGGTTTGCAGCCACTCGGCCACCGCCTGCACATCAGCCGCCGTCACCGATCGCCCGTCTTCGTGGCGTAGCAGGTTCTCCAGCAGCACCTTGAGGCTAAAGGGCAGGCGGCTGACGTCCCCTAGGGCGGCGGCAGCGGTGGGCAAGCTGTAGAAGGTGTAGGTGGTGCTGCCTACGGTGAGGTGGGTTTTGGCGTTAAAGCTGTTCACAGGGCTGGAACTCTCCGAGTCGCGACGGGGATCATGGTTAGCGTTGCGATCTTATTACATTCGCCACCCCGCTGTGCTGTAAGCTGTGTTGCCAATCGAGCCTCGGCTAACGACTTGTGCCCCTGGAAAACAGACTGCCAAACAGCGATCGCTTTTCCGGCGGAGGGGTCGTCGCTGTCTCGGCCCGGCGAGGCTGGGTCTCGCTCATCGAAATCTTGAGCTGCTGAGCATACTTTAGCGCTACAGCATTGTTGGGGTTGAGGCGCAGGGCCTGCTTGAAGTGCACCTTGGCCATCCCGGTCAGCTGACTGAGCAGGTAGGCCTGCCCGATCAGGCAGTGGTAGCTGCTGTTCTGCGGATCGATTTTGAGGGCGTCTTTCAGCTCTTGAATGGCCGCCTGAATGTTTTTGCCCTTGAGGTATTCCTGGGCGCGGCTGTAGTGGCGCTCGGCGTACATCAGCCCTGAGGTCGATTTGCCGTCGGAGGGGGGATCGGCTGGCAGCGGCGCGGGCGACCGGGGTATGGAGGCGGTGGACATCAGCCCGGTACGCTTTTCGCGAATCACCGGAGCCCCCATTTTGCGGCGCAGGTAGACCAGGTTGAGCTCGCTGAGCTGCTGGGTAAAGCGTTCAAAATTGGCGACGGTTTCATACTGGCGATCGCACAGTCGATCGACCGCCTGCTCGTAGAACACGTCCACCTCGGCCTCAGGTATCGCCAGCAGTTGTTTGCTCTGCTCTGCGGTGGGGTTGAGGGGCTGATCACGGCTCAGGCGGCGTACCTTAAAGCGCAACGTGGCCAGCACCTCGTTGCGGCCCTTGTCCTGCTTCAGGCGCTGGTAGGCGGGGTTGACCAGCTTCGGCAACACCTGACCAGCAAACTGCTGCAGCTCTGGGGTCGCATTGATTAAGGCGTCGGGATGGAGCTGCTTGGCTACGGCCCGGTAGCGCTTGAGAATGCGGCGTTCATCGGCAGCCACAGATACCCCCAGCAGAGCGTAGGGGTCGGTAAAGCGGTTTAGCCATTCAGGGGAGAAGGCGGCGTGGGGCATCCAGGAACGCGTTTTGGGGAGTTATCTGTATCTTTACGGATTCATGCTAACCCTGAACTCAAATCTAGAGAGGAATGTCGTTTCTTTACGTCAGGCTTATACTGGTTTCACAAGTTTGGTTCCAAATTGGGGCAAGCTTTACGGTCTACGGGCTTCCCAGGTGGCAGAGTACATGGTAGCGCAGCGTTCCCGTCGAACAGCCGTGATCCTAGCTTGGGCCGGGGTTTTCACCCCGTTGTCAGGGGTTCATAAGTTTTACGTAGGTCAGCCTTTCTGGGGCGTACTTTATCTGACTATTGAGCTTATTCCCTTTATTTCCTTGATTCCTAAGGTGGCGTGTGCTGTTGAGGGGGTGGTGTTGCTTTCTCAGTCGTCTGATGATTTTGCTCAACGTTGGAACGGTAACCTTACTGTGACTAAGGGTAGTTCCACTCTCGACCCTTCCCAGATCGACGCCCTGGGCAAAGCTCTGCGGGAGCTGGATACCCTGCGCCAGGAGGGGCTGATCTCGGAGCTTGAGTTTGAGCAAAAGCGTCGTCAGCTGCTCGACCAGGTCGCCTAGGATGTCAGATATGACACGACCCCGATCCCGGCAGAACAAGCAGTGCTGAAGCGTTGGCAGAGCCTGAGGGCGCAGCTGGCTCCCCTGGCCAGTCGGCTGGGCCAGGATCCGGCCTATCGGCTGCGGTCTTACCAGGAGGTCGAGCAGGCCGCCCGCCTGGGCTTTACCGTCGATGTCAACCGAGCCACCGTGGATGACTGGCTGCGGCTGCCGGGGCTCTCGATTCGCCAGGCCCAGGGGCTGGTGCGCCTGCGCCAGGCGGGGGTGCAGTTCCACTGCGTGGAGGATGTGGCCGCTGCCCTGGGGGTCAGCCCTGCCCACCTGCGCCCCCTCGCTCCGGTGCTGTCCTTCTGCTACTACGATGAGCTTGGCGACGGGGCACCCTGCCTCAGCCTCAACCAGGTGACGGTGCAGCAGCTGTGCGGGGTGCCGGGAATGTCGCCCACGCTGGCCCAGGCGGTGGTGCAGGAGCGATCGCGCCGCGGCCCTTACCAGGATCTGGCCGACTTGCAGCGCCGCCTGGGGCTCACCCCCGATCTGGTTCAGACCCTCATGTATTTTCTGCGCCCTTAGTAGGCGGTGCAGCCAACCTGAAACAGATGTAGCAATGCTGACAAAAAAAAATAGCTTAAGCCTGTTTTTATAGGGTTGCCTGGGCAGTTTTTTAGACCAGGTGTTGGTCAGGCAATGGTCAGGTATTGGGTTGATTCTATGCAGCCATTTGTCCTCTTGGCGGTTAGAAACAAAACGATAAAAAGCGATCGCCCCTTAGGCTTCAGGGCTTGACCCAAGGGCGTTGTAGCCAGCGACAGAAACCCTAATCAAATCTTAATTTCACTGAGGTATTGCTAGACCATAGAAAATGCCTTAAAACATCAACTGAAGTCCGAAAACATCGTTTTTGATTCCTTAAGAAAACAAGTAATTTTGATGGAATTAGCGCCATGGTAGTAGCTTCCCCTCCCCCGACCAAATCCCTTACCGACGAAGAACTGCGTAAACTCCATGCCTACTGGCGAGCCTGCAACTATCTCGCCGTCGGTATGATTTACCTGCGCAGCAACCCCCTGCTGAAGGAACCCCTCCGGGCCGAGCACGTCAAGTACCGGCTGCTGGGCCACTGGGGCGCTTCGCCAGCCCTCAGCTTTACCTATATCCACTGCAACCGCCTGATTAAAAAGTACGACCTGGACATGATCTTTGTGGCCGGCCCGGGCCATGGTGCCCCAGGAGTGCTGGGGCCTGTGTTCCTAGAAGGAACCTACTCAGAGATTTATCCCGACAAGAGCCTGGATGAGGACGGCATGCGCCGCTTCTTCAAGCAGTTCTCCTTCCCTGGTCACATCGGCAGCCACGTCACACCTGAAACGCCAGGCTCTATCCATGAGGGGGGGGAACTGGGCTACAGCATTTCCCACGCCTACGGAGCCGCACTCGACAATCCCGACCTGATCGTGACCTGCGTGGCGGGGGACGGCGAAGCTGAAACCGGCCCCCTGGCTACGGCCTGGCACTCCAACAAGTTCATCAACCCGGCCCGCGATGGGGCGGTGCTGCCCATTCTCAACCTGAACGGCTACAAGATCGCCAACCCCAGCATTCTGTCGCGGGTTTCCCACGAGGAGCTGGACTGCCTGTTTAGGGGCTACGGCTACACCCCCTACTTTGTCGAAGGCAGCGACCCCGCCGAGATGCACCAGAAAATGGCGGCGGTGATGGAAGAATGCGTCCTCAAAATCAAAGAGATTCAGCGCGACGCCCGCATCAACGGCAACCTGGAGCGTCCCCGCTGGCCGATGATTGTGCTACGTACCCCCAAGGGCTGGACTGGGCCTAAGGAGGTGGATGGCCACAAGGTGGAGGGGTTCTGGCGATCGCACCAGGTGCCCATGGGCGGCATGCACAGCAACCCCGAACACCTGCGCCTGCTGGAAGAGTGGATGCGTAGCTACGGCCCGGAGGAACTGTTTGACGAGAACGGTACGCTGATCCCTGAGCTGAGGGATCTGGCCCCAGTCGGCCCCCGCCGCATGAGCGCCAACCTCCACGCCAACGGCGGTATGCTGCGCAAGGCCCTGAAGCTGCCCGACTTTCGCGAGTACGCTATTGATGTGCCCAAACCCGCCAGCGTGGAGTTTGAGAACACCAAGGCCCTGGGCATTTTCATGCGCGACGTGATGCGCGACAACCCGACTAACTTCCGCCTGATGGGGCCTGACGAAACTGCGTCAAACCGCCTGCATCCGGTCTACGCAGTTACGAAAAAGGCCTGGATGGCCGACTTTTTGCCCGAGGACCTGGACGGCGGCGAGCTGTCCCGCGATGGGCGAGTGATGGAGATGCTGAGCGAACACACTCTCCAGGGTTGGCTGGAAGGTTATTTGCTGACCGGCCGCCACGGTTTCTTCCACACCTATGAAGCCTTTGCCCACGTGGTTAGCTCGATGTTTAACCAGCATGCCAAGTGGCTGGACATCTGCAAAAACCACGTGCCCTGGCGGCGATCGGTGTCATCGCTCAACATTCTGCTGTCGTCGCTGGTGTGGCGGCAGGACCACAACGGCTTCAGCCACCAGGATCCCGGCTACATCGACCTGGTTACCAACAAAAGTCCCGGCGTAGTGCGGCTTTATTTCCCTCCCGATGCCAACTGTCTGCTGTCGGTGGCCGACCACTGCTTCCGCAGCGTGGACTACATCAACGTGATCGTCTCTGACAAACAGAGCCACCTCCAGTACCTGAATATGGAACAGGCGATCCAACACTGCACCAAGGGCATCGGCATCTGGAACTGGGCTAGCAACGATGACTGTGGCACCGAGCCCGATGTGCCCGATGTGGTGATGGCCTGCTGTGGCGACATTGTCACCAAAGAGTCGCTGGCGGCTACGGCCATTTTGCGCGAAGAGTTTCCCTACCTGAAGGTGCGTTTCATCAACGTGGTTGATCTATTTACCCTGATCTCCCATGGGGAGCACCCCCACGGCCTGAGCAATCGCGACTTTGATTCCCTGTTTACCCCCGACAAGCCGATCATCTTTAACTTCCACGGCTACCCCTGGCTAATTCACAAGCTGGTGTACCGCCGCTCGAATCAGGAGCGGATTCACGTGCGGGGCTACAAGGAGCAGGGCAACATCAACACGCCGCTGGAGCTGGCCATCAACAACGAGATCGATCGCTTTAACCTGGTGATCGATGTGATCGATCGGGTGCCCAAACTGGGGTCCGCGGCCGCCCACGTCAAGGAAAAAATGAAGAACAAAATCATCGAGTGCCTCGACTACGCCCATACCCAGGGCAAAGACCAGGATGAGATCACCCACTGGAAGTGGCCCTACTGATCTTGAGTGGGCCCGGTACCGGAACCGTCAGCGGTAGCTGATGACAGCCTCTGATCACTGGGCCCAGACCAAGGTAAGCGACCGAGAGCGACCTGGCCAAGCCGGGTCGCTCTCGGTCTGAATGAGTTATGACTGGAGCGAAACAGGCCCGAGGCCGATCGCACAAGGGTTTGGCCCCCCGCCCTGAACCGTGAGGCCATCGTGGGACGGCCATCGTGGGATAGCCTTACTGGCTGTCCCCGGTTAGAGCTGCACAATATCCAGCCGCGAGGTGGCCAGGCGATCCATCCATCCGGCCAAAAACTGGTGGTTGGTGGCCTGCTCGGTGGGGTCAGGGGTGTCGGCGGGGTGGGGAAGCAGCCCCTGGAGCGAGGCGCTGGTTACGCAAAACATGGATTTTTGAAAGCTCTGGCAGATCTTCACCCGCACATCGTCAAGGCCGCGCCCCTGGGCCTGATAGAACGCTGTCAGATAGTCGGGCAGGAAGTGGCGCATGTCCTGCATCAGCAGCGTGGGAGGAATACCCGCACCGCCGATGGGCAGGGGGTCAGCGTAAAGCGCACCGTAGTCGAAGCGACCCTGATCGACCGAGATCTGGTTGGCCTGGGCGTTGTAGGAAACCGTGCCCAAAAACGGCGTGCCCCGGAAAAATACCGCTTCGACGTAGGGCACCGCCACGTCCATCAGAAAGGTCAGCCCCGCTGACTTGGGCAGCAGGTCATAGCGGCTGCCGCCGATCTCGACGCTGTAGGTGATGGGGTTGGCGGCGGCGGCGACCAGGCCGGCTTTGATAAACGCCACCACCTCAGGAATTGTGGTCACTTGGCCGGCATCGTAGGCATCGGACAGGTCGATGAACAGGTCGCTCATGACCCGCCAAAACTGGCCCAGGGCGCTGTAGTAGGCGAGCTGGCGCACCTGCTCGGGCAGAAAGTCAGAGAACAGCCGGTGGAGGCCCCCTATAACGGGGTTCGATTTGGTTTTAGCCGCGATCGCCGCCTGGCACCGCTGCAAAAAGTCGTCGCTGTCCAGGTAGGCGTCCATCTGGCCGCCGCCGTGCCAGAGCATGGTTTTCATGCAGTACTCGGCGTACTCAAAGTTGATGCGATCGTGCCACCAGTGGCGCAGCAGCTTTGGCAGGGTCACCTCGCCGTTAAAGTACTTAAAAAACGGAAACAGCACCAAAAACTGGTGATCGGCAATGTAGATCAGGTTTTTGGAGTAGGCGTCGAGCACGACCCCATAGCTCTTGAGAATGCCGACCACTTCCAGCACGTTGGTGTCAGAGTCGGGCAGCAGGGCCTCTGCCCCCAGCAGCTTTTGAATGAACGACTCAAGGGGGTGGGTGGCAGCGGTGGCGAGGGGTAGGGTTCTGGTCATGGCAATAGGACCTCGGCGCTAGGGTCGGCAAGGACAGGAGCAACCAGACTCGATCGGTCCCAATGGGGAGCGACTAAGCTGGTATTGGCCCCAGTGGCGGCTGGAGTGGCGGCTGGAGTGGCGGCTAGAGTGGCGGGTAGGGTGGCGGGGGTAAACGGAGTTTTCTCCACCACAAACCCCTGGTAGGGCTGGTGCAGCACCAGGGTGGTGTGCTCACTCCAGCGGGCCAGCCAGTTGGGCTGCAGCCCAAAGGTCACAATCAGGGCTGCCAGAGCCAGGGCAGGGGCGCGATCGCGCCAGCCCACCCGGGGCAGTTCGGGGTCTAGCTGGGGGGTAGGGCTCGGTGGGGCGATCGCCAGGCGGCCAAAAAAGGCCCGGTTGACCAGCAGCAAAAAGTACACCGCCGTCAGCCCTGAGCCCACCATGCACAGCAGGGTTTGGGTGGGGAAGATCAAAAAGCTGCCACGAAACACCAAAAATTCAGAAATAAAGCCCACCATACCGGGAATGCCAGCGCTGGCCATCACCCCCAGGATCATCATCGATCCCACAAAGGGCAGACCCCGCTCGGGGTTGAGCAGGCCGCGCAGCACCGTCAGGTCACGGGTGCCCGTGGTTTTGTACACCACCCCCACTAGCAAAAACAGCAGCGCCGAGATCAGCCCGTGGCTGATCATTTGAAACACGGTGGCCACAATGCTCACCGGGGTTGAGGCCGCCGCCGCCAGCAGCACGTAGCCCATGTGGCCGATCGAGCTGTAGGCGACCATCTTTTTCATGTCGGTCTGGGCGATCGCCGCCAGCGATCCGTACAGCACGCTCACCACCGCCCAGGTGGCCATCCAGGGAGCCAGCGCCATCCAGGCGTCGGGCAGCAGACCCAGCCCAAACCGCACCACGCCGTAGGTCCCCAACTTCAGCAGCACCCCCGCCAGCAGCACCGACACCGGAGTCGAAGCCTCGACGTGGGCATCGGGCAGCCAGGTGTGGAAGGGGAACAGGGGCACCTTAATGCCAAAGCCCACCAGCAGTGCCACCAGCAAAGTCACCTGCTGGGCCAGGGGCAGGGCGGCGGCCAGACCGCTGTCGTAGTCGAAGCTGGTGTTGCCCGACAGCCACACCAGGCCCAAAAACGCCCCCAGAATCAGTACCCCCGACAGGGCGGTGTAGATCAAAAACTTGGTGGCGGCATAGCCCCGCCGCGCCCCGCCCCAAATGGCGATCAGCAGGTACAGCGGAATCAGCTCCAGCTCGTAGAAGATAAAAAACAGCAGCAGGTTGGCGGCCAAAAACGCCCCGGCTACCGCGCTGTTAATCACCAGCAGGAGCACGTAGTAGAGCCGCACCCGGTGCAGCGTCGGGTCGGTAATGTAAATAGCCACCAGCCCCAGCAGGCTGTTCACCGCCAGCAGCGGCAGCGACAGACCGTCGAGTCCGAGCCGGTAGCTCAGGCCCAGGGGCTCAACCCAGGGCAGCAGCTCCTCAAACTGGAAGCCCGGCGTCGTCAGCTCAAACTGGGTCGCCAGCAGCCCCACCCAGCCCAGCGTCAAGACCAGGGCTACTCCACTGATCAGTTTGGCGGTTTTAGACTCAAGTTTGCTGGGCCACAGGCACAGCACCAGCGCCCCTACTAGCGGAATTAAAATCAGCGTGCTCAGCATGGCCAATCGTTACCAAAGCGTCCAGGTCATGAAAATTCCCAGTAGCCCTACCCCAGTGACAATGGTCAACAGGTAGAGCTGAGACTGGCCGGAGGCACTGTACTTGAGTCCCTCCCCGCCAAACAGAGAGGCCAGCCCCACCCCGTTCACCAGCCCGTCGACCACGTACTGGTCAAACCAGCTGCTCAACCGGGCCAGACCGGCCACCGCCGCCACTACCGTCTTGTCGTAGAGCCGCTCGGTGTAGAAATCGTAGGCCAGCAGGTCCTGGGCAATGCGCAGGGGGCGATTCAGCGATCGCGCCAGGGACTTAGACAGCGATACTCTGGCCCCGACGGCCACCCCCAACCAGCCCGACGCCAGCACCAGGGCGGCAATCGGCGGGTTGATGTATTCCCAGGGGGGCAGCAGCGCCAGCTGGCCCATAATCACGGGCACCAACAGCGTGACCACAGTCAGCGCCACCATCGGCACCGCCATCGGCCAGGGCACCTCCGGGGCGCGGCGAGTCTTGGGCTGAACATTGCCCAAAAAGACCAGGCGAAACACCCGCGTCAGGTTGAGGGCCGTCAGGGCATTGACCACAATAAACACGCCTGCCAGCAGGGGATAGTCCCGGCTGAGAAAATCGGCCCCCATCCGGAGGCCCCAAAAGCAGCCCAGGGGCAACACGCCCACCATGCCCAGCCCACCCACCACGTAGGCCAACGTGGTGGCCGGCATCTTTTTCCCCAGCCCCCCCAGCTCGGTCAGGTTCTGGCAGTTAGTGGTGGTGATAATTGACCCCACCGCCATAAAGATCAGCGCCTTGGCCACCGCGTGGGTGAGCAGCAGGGTAAACGCCACCCCGGGCCACTCGGTGCCGACCGCGATAAACACCAGCCCCAGGTAGGCGCTGGTGGAGTAGGAAAAGGTCCGCTTGAGATCCACCTGGGCCAGCGCCACCAGGGACGCTCCCACCGCCGTCACCGTACCCAGCGCTACCAAGGTGCCCAGGGCCACGGGCGACAGCACGACAATCGGCTGTAGCCGAATCAGCACGTAGGCCCCGCAGGTAACCACCACCGAATTCCTCAAAATAGAGGCGGGGTTAGGGCCTTCCATCGCCTCGTCGAGCCACAGGTGCAGCGGAAACTGAGCGCATTTGCCAATCGGTCCGGCGATCAGCGCTAGCCCCAGCAGGGTAGCCATAGTGGGTGAAAGCCCCTCCACCTTGACCCATTCGTACAGATCGTTAAAGTTGAGGCTGCCCGCCAGCGCCGCCAGGGCCACCACCCCCATCAGCAGCAGCACATCGCCAATGCGCTTGGTGAGAAAGGCATCCCGAGCCGCCGTGACCACCAGGGGCTGGGCATACCAGAAGCCAACCAGCAAGTAGGTCGACAGCGTCAGCATCTCCAGCAGCGAGTAGGAGACAAACAGCGACCCGCTCAGCACCAGCCCGCTCATGGCAGCTTCAAAGAAGCCCATCAGGGAATAGAACCGAGCCAAGGCCCAATCTTTTTCTAAGTAGCCCAGCGCAAACACCTGGGCCAGCAGGCTCAGGCCGGTAATCAGCTCTAGAGCCCCCAGGTTGAGCACCGAGATGTCCAGCGCCAGGGTTAGGTGCAGATCGGCAAAGTCAAACCACGGCAGCAGCAGCTCCTGCGAGCCTTGATTCCAAATCGCCCGAAAGGCGAGCAGCCCGTGACCAAACGCCAGCAGGGTCATGGCGATATTGAGGTACACCGCGGGCCGGGGGCCAGTGCGGCGCACCAACCCCGTTGACCAGGGCAACGACAGCAGCGCCCCAAGCAGGCCGTAAATCGGCAGGAGCCAGCTGGTCTCGACAAAAAACTGGGTCATTCCGACGCTCTCTGACAACACCTCATCCTTGTACTCGATGCACGAGATCTAGACCTTTGTGCTAGCGCTAGCTTTGCGCTAACCCCTACACCAGAGCCATTCTCTTGGCTCTTACTGCTGTGGGGTTGTGCTGCGGCCTGTGGACTAGCCCCGGCAAAAGCCGCCGTCATCCAGCCCGGGAGCAACACAAGTCCCAGAATCGTCTCGGCGCGATCGCCCCAAAAGTCAGGCCCCGCAACAGGCTAGTTGTGGTGGCAACAAAAACTCTCTGCTCAAAACCCCTGCCCAGAACAATCTGAGCAGATGCCCTCGAACGACAGTTCTACGACCCAGACCTAAGTCCTCTCGGCTTGACCAGCACCAAAATGGGGGTAAACCAGCCTCCAGTTCCCTTGGGACAGCGCTTTGTCTGATATTCTACCTGATTCCCCCTCGGCCTCCTGTCTATGGAGCAAGAGTTATGGCCCCAATTGAAGAAAAGGCTTAAAGCCGACGCTTAAAAAGCTAGAGTGGGCTGCCGGAGCCGATCGGCCTTGGGCTATCTAGCCTGGTTGTGAGTCATCACTCTCATCTGAGTGAGGATAGATTACGACAAAAAAAGCTTTGCATCATAAGCTTTAATAATATTCAACATTAGCAACAATCATTGGGGCTTATATTGCAAAAGTGACTACGGACACCTATGCTTAATCTGTCATCAAGAATTTTGGGCAATCCGGCGTTTTTTGCTTCCCAAAGGCGATTCCCGTTTTTTTATTTTCGGGATCTGTTTTTCGTGCCCAAAAGAACCTGGTGAAACGGGCCAGGTAAGACCAGGGTTGTCCAACTATATAAGGAGATTGCGGCTATGCCAATTGCTGTTGGAATGATTGAAACGCTCGGCTTCCCGGCGGTGGTGGAAGCGGCTGACGCGATGGTAAAAGCAGCCCGGGTCACCCTGGTGGGCTACGAGAAAATCGGCAGCGGGCGGGTAACGGTTATCGTGCGCGGCGATGTGTCTGAGGTTCAAGCCTCGGTGTCAGCAGGGATCGAGTCTGCCAAGCGGGTCAACGGTGGCGAAGTGCTCTCTACCCACATCATTGCTCGCCCCCACGAAAACCTGGAGTTTGTGCTGCCCATTCGCTACACCGAGGCCGTAGAACAGTTCAGAACCTAGGCCTAAAGAGTCCTGATTGGACTCCAGGTTCGTTGGTGTGAAAAGTATTTTGGCTAGTCCCAGTGTATTAGCATTCATCGGCGGATCTGAATCGGCGTTCGGTTAAGCGTTTCTATCTCTCAAAACAAAGTCTGAAAACAAAGGATACAAAAGAATGGCAATTGCTGTTGGCATGGTTGAAACGTTGGGCTTCCCCGCTGTGGTGGAAGCGGCTGACGCGATGGTAAAAGCCGCTCGGGTCACCCTGGTGGGCTACGAAAAAATTGGTAGCGGGCGCGTTACGGTAATTATCCGTGGCGATGTGTCTGAGGTTCAGGCGTCGGTTGCTGCGGGCATTGAGAACGTGAAGCGGGTCAACGGCGGGCAGGTGCTGTCCACCCACATCATTGCTCGCCCCCACGAAAACCTGGAGTTCGTGCTGCCTATTCGCTATACCGAGGCGGTTGAGCAGTTTAGAGAGAGCGTCAGCGGCATTCGCCCCTACGGCAGATAAGTCGCTATGCTCTTGGCTAAGGTTCGCGGCACGGTGGTCAGCACCTGCAAAGAGCCCAGCTTGAGTGGGGTTAAGTTTTTGCTGGTGCAACTTATTAGCGAAGCTGGCGACTTGCTGCCCGACTATACCGTTGCCGCCGATGTGGTGGGGGCCGGGCCTGGCGAATGGGTGTTGATCACCCAGGGTAGTGGGGCCCGCCAACACCAGGGCTACGAAGGTCGACCGGTGGATGCAGCCGTCATTGCTATTGTTGATACCGTCAGTCTCGACAGCGGCAATCTCTACAACAAGCGGGACGATTTTAGTTAGCTTTACCCAGGGATTTGTCCTGGGCGTGGGCTATGGTGACTCGGTGGTGCTGAAGGTTGGTTGGTCTGACCCTCTGGCCGCCTTGATTGAACAGCTGGAGGCAAGCAACTCAGGCTGTTTGATCGCTCAAGGGTTCTTTTGGAGGATGTGTAGCAATGGCGATCCGCACACCAGCGGCATCCCCGACTCAGGCGGCAGCTGTGGGGCAGGTGTCGGGGGCACTTGCTCCCCGAATACACCCTTTGGCTCAGGTGCACGGGCAGGTCATGGTAGATTCGGGGGCCACTCTGGCGGCTGGGGTAACGGTGCAGGCCGACCCCAGCGCTGTGGTGCGCCTCGGTGCCGCCAGCACATTGCAGGAGGGTACGACCATCTATGGTCGTACCCAGGGGCGAGTGCTGGGGGACGATCGCCAGGCCTACGCAGTCTGGGTAGGCGATCGCGCCTTCTTAGGCTACAAAGCCCTGGTCCAGAGCCCCGTCTACATCGGTGCCGACTGCTTTATTGGCTTTCGTTCCACGCTCTACAATGCCCGTCTGGGGGCTGGCTGTATCGTGATGATGCACGCCCTGGTGCAGGATGTCGCAGTGCCTCCGGGTAAGCTGGTGCCTTCCGGTTCGGTCATTACTCAGCAGCACCAAGCTGACAGGTTGCCCGACGTCGGCCCGACGGATCGAGCCTTGGTCAATGAGCTTTCCCAAACGTCGGGTGTTGTATCCCCGACCCCCTGGCGCGAGCCCCCCAGCTCCGCGTCCTCCGACCGCACAGCAGACTCAATCGCACGTGATGGATTTGGCACTATGACTTCTCAACTGCTACCCCCCGACGTTGTCCAGCGGGCCCGTCAGTATCTGGCCCAGGGCTTGACTATTGGTACCGAGCACGCCGACTCTCGCCGCTATCGCAGCGGCGTCTGGCAAACCTGTAGCCCGATTCAGTCCACCCGAGAGTCTGAGGTGTTGGCGGCCCTGGAAGCTTGCCTTTCTGAGCACTCTGGTGAGTACGTTCGCATGTTTGGCATTGACCCCAGGGCCAAGCAGCGGGTGGCTCCGATCACCATTCAACGGGCCGATGGCAAGCCAGTGGCGGTGGGCGGAGGCGTTACGGTGTCATCTCCATCCAGCAATGGGGCCTATCGCCCGGCACCATCTGCCTCCGCTGGTCCCCTTTCCCCTGAGGTGGTGCAGCAGGTGCGCCAGTATCTCAGCCAGGGTTACCGCATTGGTACCGAGCACGCCGATGCTCGCCGCTACCGCAGCAATGTTTGGCAAACCTGCACCCCCATCCAGTCCTCACGGGAGGGTGAGGTGTTTGCAGACCTAGAGCGCTGCCTGGCCGAGCACGCTGGCGAGTACGTGCGCCTGTTTGGCATTGATCCTCGGGCCAAAAGTCGGGTTGCTCCGATCACCATTCAGCGCCCCGATGGCAAACCCGTAGCGGGGGGTGGGTCCTCCACGGGCGGTTCCTCTGGCTCCACCTATGCGGCGTCCAGCAGCAACGGTGGCTCTGCCCAGGCGTCGGGTGATGTGGCTCAGCAGGTGCGTCAGTGGCTTAACCAGGGCTATCACATCGGGGCCGAGCACGCCGATGCCCGCCGCTACAAGAGCAATGTGTGGCAGTCCTGCACCCCCATTACCAGCACCCGCGATGGCGATGTGATGGCGGCGATCAACACCTGTATGTCCGAGCATCCCAACGAGTACGTGCGAGTGTTTGGCATTGACCCTAAAGCCAAGCGTCGGGTTTCGGCTGTGACCGTGCAGCGGCCTGGTGCCAAGGGGGCGGCCCCGGCACCCTCCTACTCAGCGCCGGCTGCTCGCCCCTCGGGGGGCAATGGCTCTGCGCCCATGGGCGGACTCTCTCAGGATCTGGTGCAGCAGGTGAACCAGCTGATCAATCAGGGCTACCGGCTCAGTCTGGAGCATGCCGATGTGCGCCGCTACCGCAGCGGGGCCTGGCAGACGGCTGGAGCCCTGGAGGGCAGCCGCACCTCTGACGTACTTGCGGCTTTGGAGTCTCAGCTGCGCCACCACTCGGGCGAATATGTGCGGCTGATTGGCATTGACCCTAGGGTGAAGAAGCGAGTGCTCGAAGCGACGATTCAGCGTCCCTGACCCTGCTAGGTTCTTCTGAGGCAAAGATCTTTGACCGTGGCAGTACCCGCCCAGGCTAGCAATCTGTCTACCAGTTACCACACCCAGGGGCATGTGGATGTGGCACCGGGGGTGGCGGTGGCTCCCGGGGTCTTGCTGGGGGCGGCTCCGGGCTGTCGTTTGGTGATTGCCGCCGGGGTTTGTTTGGGGGCTGATGTGGTGGTGCAGGCCTCTCAGGGTGACCTGGTGCTGGAGCCGGGGGTAAGTCTGGGCAGCGGCGTGCTGGTGGTCGGCCACGGCTCCATCGGACAGCACACCTGCATTGGCGCCAACAGCACCCTGCTCAATCCCTGCCTGGGGCCAGCTCAAGTTGTCGCTCCGGGCTCTCTGGTGGGCGATCCCAGCCAGACTCAGGAGCAGCAGTCTGCTGCGGGGAATGAGGGAAACGGCGGCGGACAGGGGCAATTGCGCCCCTGGGAGGTGATGGAAAGTTCTAACCATGGCACCGGGGCTACCCAAAGCGGTCCGAACCCAGGCGAAAACGCCCAAAATGGCCATAGCTCAAATGGCCATGCTGCCAGTGGCCATGCCCTCACCGGCTCCTCAATCTACGGCAAGGCCCAGGTCAACCGTCTGCTGGCAACCCTGTTTCCCCACCGTCAGGCTTTGAATGGCGCTACCCCAGAGGACAGGCCGTAGAATGGAGAGGCAGACATCCCTGTGCAGAGGCACCCTATGCAACCCGACGGCAAACTAGCCTCGCCCCTTGAGCTCAAGTCCGGCACGCCCAAGCGGCTGACCCTGGCGACGCCCGCCCCCAGGTCAACGGCAGCTCAGCGGCGTGATACCTATCGGGGGGCTGCCCTGGGTATGGTGTCCACCGAGAGTTTTCCAGCCGTGGTCGGTACCGCTGACGCCATGCTCAAAGCCGCCAATGTGCTGTTGGTGGGCTACGAAAAGACTGGCGGGGGCCACTGCACCGCCATCGTGCGTGGCGGTGTTGCCGATGTCCGGATGGCGGTAGAGGCCGGGGTTGAAACGGCCCAGGAGTTTGGTCAGTTTGTCTCCTCGAGCCTGATTCCGCGCCCTTTGCCCAACCTGGAGGCGGTCCTTCCCATCTGCGCCCGCTGGGATGAGCTGCGCAGCGAGGCCGGAGGCAAACTGGGCAGTCAGGCCATTGGGCTGCTCGAAACGCGAGGTTTCCCGGCCATGGTGGGAGCCGCCGACGCCATGACCAAGAGCGCCGATGTGCAGCTCATGTCCCATGAAGCCATTGGCGAAGGCCTCTGCACAATTTTGATTCGCGGATCGCTGCCCAACGTGGCGATCGCCATTGAAGCCGGCATGCACGAAGCCGAGCGCATCGGCGAACTTCACGCCGTTATGGTCATCCCGCGCCCCCTCGACGATCTGGTCGAATCGCTGCCGGTAATGGAGCAGGAGCAGGAGCAGCCCGAACCCCTGCGGATTCCCCTCAATCTGGAGGTCAAGCAAGAGGTTGCCGAAGCCGAGCCAGTGCTGCTTGAAGCCGCCGCTACAGAGGTCGAACCCATTGCCCTGGAACTGACCGTGGAGGAGCGCGAGCTGGCTGACGAAGAGTTATAGGGCAATGGGAATTGGGTGAGTGGATGAGTGGATGAGGACGAATTTTTACCCACCCATCTTCAGCACCCACCCACCCTCTCACCTACCCCACCTGTCCCTCCCACTCCTTCAACACTTTCCAAACCTGATCCACCAGATCCTCCGCCTCGGCATCAAACCACTGCACCGCTGCCCGGTTGCGAAACCAGGTGCGTTGGCGCTTGGCAAATTGGCGGGTGTGCTGCACGATTTCGGCCTGGGCAGTGGCCAGGGAGCTATCTCCTTGCAGGTAGCGCAGCATTTCGGCGTAGCCCAGAGTTTGCAGCAGCGGCAGGTCGGGGCCGTAGGTTTGGCTCAGCTCGGTGACTTCGGCCACGAACCCGGCGTCAACCATGGCTTGGGTCCGCTGGGCGATGCGGCGCTCTAGAGCCACAGCCTCGCAGTCCAGGCCCAGGTACAGCACCGGATAGTCAGGGGGGGCTTCCCCCTGGAGGGCAGACATCGGCTGCCCGGTGACGTAGCAGACCTCCAGGGCGCGTGCAGTGCGCACCGGGTCGTGGGGATGAATGCGCTGTGCCGCCGCCGGGTCCAGCGCCTGGAGCAGAGCGTAGCAGTGGGACTGACCCAGGTCATTTAACTGCTGGCGCAGGGCCGGCTGGGGGGCCACAGGCGGAATCCGCAGCCCTTTGATCACAGCATCAATATAGAGTCCGGTGCCCCCGACCAGCAGCGGCATCGCTTCGCCCTGGACATGCAGGGTGTGAATGAGCGCCTGGGCCTGGGCCTGGTACTGGGCCAGGGTCAAAGTTTCGGTGGGGGCGCAGATATCAATTAAATAGTGGGGGACTTGTTCGCGATCGCGGGCGGAAGGTTTTGCGGTGCCAATATCAAACTCTCGGTATACTTGTCGGGAGTCGGCGCTGAGAATGACGCCCCCGTGATTTTCAGCCAGCAGGCGCTGGGCGAGGGCCAGGGCCAGGGATGACTTGCCCGTAGCGGTGGCTCCGCCAATCACCAGCAGGAATGGTACTATTGAACTGATATTGGCTTGGGGTTGGAGCGGTGATTTTAGCTGAGAAAAAAATGTTGATTGCATCCCTGCTCCATTCTTCGCCTGAAGCCGCTCTAGAATCCGCTGTGGCGGCTTTGTGCTATAATTTTCTAGTGTTTTAGTCTACTGGGTAGCCGGATGGCCTTAGGCCCATTTTTGGAGCGTACAACATGACAACCAACTACGGTGCTGAGCAGATTCAGGTTCTGGAGGGGCTTGAGCCTGTTCGTAAACGTCCAGGCATGTACATCGGCAGCACTGGGCCCCGTGGTCTCCATCACCTAGTGTACGAGGTTGTCGACAACTCGGTGGATGAAGCCCTGGCGGGCCACTGCGACAGCATCGATATTTCTCTCAACGCCGACGGCTCGGTCAGCGTCACCGACAACGGACGCGGCATTCCCACCGACATTCACCCCCGCACGGGCAAGTCTGCCCTTGAAACGGTGATGACCGTGCTCCACGCCGGGGGCAAGTTTGGCGGCGGCGGCTACAAGGTCTCCGGCGGTCTCCACGGCGTCGGCATCTCCGTGGTCAACGCCCTGTCGGAGTGGGTCGAGGTCACCGTGTGGCGCGAGGGCAAAGAGCACCTGCAGCGGTTTGAGCGCGGCATTCCCGTCGGCGATCTGCGGGTTGAGAAAATCGCCGAAAAGCGCCAGGGCACCTCGGTGACGTTTTTGCCCGACACCCAGATCTTTCACACCGGCATTGAGTTCGACTACGACACCCTGGCCAGCCGTGTGCGGGAGCTGGCCTACCTGAATGCGGGCATTCGGGTCGTGTTTACCGACTATCGGCTGGAGCTGATCAAGTCCGGCGAGCCCAGGGTCTCAACCTATTTCTACGAAGGCGGCATCAAGGAGTACGTCCAGTACATCAACAGCGACAAGCAGCCCATCCACGACGAGATTATCTACATCTCCTCCGAGCGCGACGGGGTGCAGGTGGAGGCGGCGCTCCAGTGGTGCGTCGACGCCTACTCCGACAATCTGCTGGGCTTCGCCAACAACATTCGCACCATCGACGGCGGCACCCACCTGGAGGGGCTGAAGGCGGTGCTGACCCGCACCCTCAACACCATCAGCCGCAAGCGCAACAAACGCAAAGAGGCCGAGTCCAACCTGGCGGGGGAAAACATCCGCGAGGGACTGACGGCGATTATCTCGGTGAAGGTGCCCGACCCCGAATTTGAGGGCCAAACCAAGACCAAGCTGGGCAACACTGAGGTGCGCGGCATCGTCGATTCTTTGGTGGGCGAGGCGCTGACGGAGTACCTCGACTTTCACCCCAACGTGGCCGATGCCATTCTGGAAAAGGCGATTCAGTCGTTTAATGCTGCCGAGGCAGCCCGGCGAGCGCGGGACCTGGTGCGGCGCAAGTCGGTGCTGGAGTCGTCCACGCTGCCCGGCAAGCTGGCCGACTGCAGCAGCCGTGACCCTGGCGAGTCTGAGATCTTCATTGTGGAAGGGGACTCGGCGGGCGGTAGCGCCAAGCAGGGGCGCGATCGCCGTTTCCAGGCCATTCTGCCCCTGCGGGGCAAGATCCTCAACATCGAGAAGACCGACGACTCCAAGATTTATAAAAACACCGAGATCCAGGCGCTGATCACCGCTCTGGGCATGGGTATCAAGGGCGAAGAGTTCGACTCGTCCCAGCTGCGCTACCACCGCATCTGTCTGATGACCGACGCCGACGTGGACGGGGCCCACATTCGCACCCTGCTGCTCACCTTCTTTTACCGCTACCAGCGGGACCTGGTGGACCAGGGCTATGTGTACATCGCCTGCCCCCCCCTCTACAAGGTGGAGCGGGGCCGCAACCACTGGTACTGCTACAACGAGCGCGAGCTGCAAAACCTGATCACCAACGAGTTTCCGGCCAACGCCAACTACACGGTGCAGCGGTTTAAGGGTCTCGGCGAAATGATGCCCCAGCAGCTGTGGGAGACCACCATGGACCCTGCCACCCGAACCATGAAGCGAGTGGAGATCGAGGATGCCGCCGAGGCCGATCGCATCTTTACGATTCTGATGGGCGATCGCGTGGCTCCCCGCCGCGAGTTCATCGAAACCTACGGTCCTCGCATGAAGCTGGAAGACCTCGACATCTAGCCGCCGCTAGTTGGGTTGCCAGTCGGACAGGCTGGTCGGCCAGGTGGCCTGCTCTAGCAGTGGCTCCAGCCCCTCGGCCACCCGGTCGGCCAGGATCCGGTGGCCAGCCTGGTTGGGGTGAATGCGGTCGTACAGGTAGCGGGTGTCGTTGAGCCCTTCCAGCACGCCAGGGATGAGATGGGCCTGGGTCTCGTTGGCGACTCGCTGGTACAGGGCTTCGTAGTCGCCGTTGAAGGGGTAGACATTCATCCCCAAGATCACCACGATTGCCCCCTGCTGCTGGAGCTGGGTGACAATGTCGCGCAGATTTTCCTCGGTTTGGGCGATCGGCACCTGGCGCAGGTAGTCGTTGCCACCCAGGCCCACCATAACCAGCCAGGGATTGGCCGGGATCACCTCTTGCGGCAATCGATTTAAAGCCGTTCCGGTGGTGTCGCCCCCCCGGCCCAAATTGACAATGGGAAGGTCCAGGGTCTGGCTGAGCTGGTTGGGATAGGCGGCCTCGGGCCCCACCCCCGCCCCCGCCGTAATACTGTCACCAAAGGCAACAATTTGCTCTCCGGTGCCGCGATTCAGGTTGCTGACCTCGAGGCTAGGGGCACTGCTCGGCTGGGTGACGATGGGCTGATCGACGGGGGGAGTCGCAACCGGGCCCTGGGGGCGATCGCACCCAGCTAAAACCAGCAGTCCAATTCCTGCACCCACAGACCAGGCGGTTATTTTTTCTCTCATGGACAGGACTTAGCAGGGACAAAAAAATAGGACACCATGCCGTGACGGTGTCCTCAAGCGATGGGCGATCGCACAGGCGATCGCTACGGATAGCCCTGGCCCAGTCGCTAGCTGTCGGCGGTACCAACCAGTTTTACCTTTTTGGCCAGCCCTACCGCCTCTAGAAAACGGATGGTCATCCAGGTGATGTCAATCTCCCACCAGTTCAGGCCGTGGCGCGCCGAGTACTGGTAGGCGTGGTGGTTGTTGTGCCAGCCCTCACCGTAGGTCAGCACGGCCACCCACCAGCAGTTGGTCGATTTGTCGTCGGTTTCAAAGCTGCGGTAGCCAAACTTGTGGGTGGCGCTGTTGACCAACCAGGTGCAGTGGTAAACTGCCACCAGCCGCACAAACACACCCCAGAGCACGAAGGGCCAACCGCCCAGAAGGTACAGGACTACTCCCAACGCAATTTGCAGCGGCAGAAAGAACCGCTCGCAGAACAGGTAGAACGGATCGTCCTTAATATCGCGAATGAATCGAGAGACCTCGTCTTTGGCCGGCACGTCTCGCAGCATCCAGCCCATATGACTCCACCAGAAGCCTTTGTTGGAGTCGTGATGGTCCAGACTTTTGTCGGAGTAAGCGTGGTGATGGCGATGCAGACCCACCCACATGATGGGGCCGTGCTGACAGGCCAGGGTACCGCAAAAGACGAAGAAATACTCTAGCCACTTGGGCACCGTGAAGCTGCGGTGGGAGACCAGGCGGTGCCAGCCCAGGGTGATGCCGAGGCAGCCCGTAAACCAGTGCAGCAGCAGTGCCACACCGATCGCCGCCCAGGAGAAATTGCTGGGCAAAAAGGCCAACGCAGCCATGCTGTGGACAGCGATCATAAATAGGAGGGTGACCCAATCGCGGGACAAACGCTCAGTAGTTACAGCAGTCATGCAGAAATCTCAGAAATTGGACAGAGGCTCGAACAAGACCTTTAGATAAGAATTTTGCTCAAGCGGAGTAAATATGGGGGAGAATAATTACCCCTGTTTCTTAACGGAAAAATTTAACCATTGCAACAATCAAACCCAAAAATGCCGCCAGAATCTGTACTTCTTCCGATTTTTTATGGAATTGACGCCCAGGTCAAGCAGAACCTGGAGCGGGTACTGGCGGCATTCAGGCGGCACCGGGTAGGGAGCCACCACTTCAGTAGTGTATCGGGCTACGGTCACGACGACATCGGCCGAGATACCTTCGATCGCGTGTTTGCCGACGTTATGGGAGCAGAGGCGGCGCTGGCGCGATCGCAGTTTGTCTCTGGCACCCACGCGATCGCCTGTGCCCTGTACGGCGTGCTGCGCCCTGGCGATGAAATGCTGGCGGTAGCAGGTACCCCCTACGACACCCTGGAGGAAGTGATTGGTATTCGAAGCGCAGGCCAGGGGTCCTTAGCTGAGTTTGGGGTGTCCTATCGAGAGTTACCGCTGAGCCCCACCCACGGAATCGACTGGACGGCCCTGGCTAACGCAGTCAGACCCAATACCCGACTGGTCCATATCCAGCGATCCTGCGGCTACAGTTGGCGCTCAACCCTCACCATAGCCGAAATCGAAAAAATCGTGCGATCGGTCAAGGCCCAGAAACCCGACGTGGTCTGTTTTGTCGACAACTGCTACGGCGAATTTTTAGAAGACCGTGAGCCCACCGCCGTCGGGGCCGACCTAATCGCCGGTTCCCTGATCAAAAACCCCGGCGGCACAATTGCCCCTACGGGGGGGTACGTAGCGGGTCGCGCGGATCTGGTGGCCGCCGCCGCCTGCCGCCTCACTGCCCCCGGCATTGGGGCCAGCGGCGGGTCCAGCCTGAACCAAAACCGCCTGCTGTACCAGGGCCTGTTTTTGGCTCCTCAAATGGTGGGCGAGGCCATGAAGGGCAACTACCTGCTGGCGGCTACCTTTGAGGCCCTGGGCTATCCCGTCAACCCCGCGCCCACTGTCCCCCAGCGCGATGTCATCCAGGCCATTCGCCTGGGCTCGTCGGCAAAACTGATCGCCTTCTGTAAGGCGGTGCAGGCCCATTCCCCCATCGATGCCTACGTAGAACCGGTGCCCGCCGCCATGCCCGGCTACGACAGCCAACTGGTGATGGCCGGGGGCACCTTTATCGACGGCAGCACCTCAGAACTCTCCGCCGATGGCCCCCTGCGGGAACCCTACACCGTCTATTGCCAGGGCGGCACCCACTGGACCCATGTGGCGCTGGCGGTAGAGGCCGCTGTCGAGGCGATCGGAGTGCTGTAGAACGGAGTGCTGTAGAACGGAGCGCTGTAGAAAAGCGCTGGGGGCAATGGATTGTGGTCCATTGCCCCCAGCGCTTTCAAAGCAAAGGGTTATTGCGTCAGACTTATTGCGTCAGACTTAGCTGTGGCCGCCGCTGACCAGGGTGGTCAAAATTGGCATGTTGGCCGCCAGCAGGTAGGCAAAGGTAGCTCCACCAATGCCACCAATTAGAAAGCCGCCCGCAAACTCGCTCCAGCCCTCGTTGGTTTCCAGGGTGGCGGGGGGAGTGAAGGGGGTGGTGGTTTTGGTGACCGAGGTGTTGACGCCAGCGCCGGAATACAGCGATAGGCAGGCGGTCAGGATGACAATCAGACCGGCGGCGCTGAGTAGACCGGCCAGACCGGGAATCTCAGAGTCGCGCAGGGGACCGAGCAGGGCAAAGGGGCCGTAGAGGAAATAGCCGTGGGCCATGCCAATCTCAAGGCCGCGGCGCTGGGGCGAGAGACCAGCCCGGTAGGCAGGCAGGTTGCCAATGAAGGCCTTGGAAAACGCAGAGGAATTGATCGGCGTTTCTAAATTGCCAATCTGAGGATCCCCAGCGGGCTGAATAGCTTCTGTCATAGGGGGTTTCTCCAACTCAAATAAGGTCACAGCAACTGTTGTCACGCCCTAGGGGTGCAGCAGCAAATCGGGAAAGAAGCGGTTGAACTCAATCAAAATACCGGCGGTAACCACCATCCACACCGTGGCCAGCACGGGGGCAGAGGACAGATACCGAAGCAGATTGTTGTCCATGACTAATTAGTTCTCCTGGATCGTGTAGTTTGGGCAGGTAGAGAGGCTACCTAGCGAGGAGATACGGTGATCTCATCGTCTTTGGCGAACATGGCACCGCTGGCAATATCTTTGAAGGCGGTCAGGGGCCAGGCAAACCCAGTCAACATACACTTGATGGCCAGGGGCACATCGATGATGATCTCTTTGTCTTCGGGGTTCTTTTGACCGCGGACCGTAATCAGGTAGGCCCGACCTACCCAGCCAATCCAACCTGCAATATATAGAAACAGCAGGCTAGGAATCAGGAACTCACCAGCGTGGGCCAGATCGCCATCTACCACCAGGTGGGGCAGGCCGTCGCTGCCGCACAGCAGCGTGGAGCTGCCGTAAAAGTCAAAGCGAGCCTTTGCCGAAGGGGTTTTGGCATCGGCAGCCCGCTTTAGAAAGGCTTCGTTTTGGCCACAGGGGGTCAGCCCTGCCACGTTGTCGCCAGCCAGGCTAGCGGAGGCCGGGGGAGCAAACCCGAACCAGAGAAACACTACAAGCGCTACAGCAAAAAACCGTCGCATAAACCGTTCCTTTTAAGTACCTAAGAAACTGGGGCGATTTGAACGTAAAGTTAAGTTTTTTGAACGAAAATTCACCCAACTTGGTCGCCATAATACCCCGCAGCCGAACCCCCGTAAAGCTAAGATCGGTGGGGTGTTTACATCTCTACAAATTCTGGCTGGGCTGACTTTACGTTCTTCTGCGGCGGCAACTCCATGGCGACAATTCTGGCTCTAGAGACAAGCTGTGATGAGACGGCGGTGGCGGTGGTTCGCGATCGCACCGTTTTGAGCACCGTCGTCGCTTCCCAAATCGACATTCACCAGCCCTACGGCGGCATTGTGCCCGAGGTGGCCTCGCGGTACCACGTCGCCACCCTGGGCGAGGGCCTACGCGTGGCCCTGGAGCAGGCTGGGCTGGGTTGGGCCGAGATCGACGCCGTGGCAGCCACCTGTGCGCCGGGCCTGGTGGGGGCGCTGCTGGTGGGGCTGACCGCCGGTAAAACTCTGGCCATGGTGCACCAAAAGCCTTTTCTGGGGGTCCACCACCTGGAGGGGCACATCTACGCCAACTACCTGGCCAGCCCCGATCTCCAGCCGCCCTACCTGTGCCTGCTGGTCTCCGGTGGCCACACCAGCTTGATCTACGTCAAAGCCTGTGGTCAGTACCAGACCCTGGGGCAAACCCGTGACGATGCGGCAGGGGAAGCCTTTGACAAAGTGGCCCGCCTGCTGGGGTTGGGCTACCCCGGTGGCCCGGCGATCGACAAGCTGGCGAAACTCGGGAACCCTAACGCCTTTGCCCTGCCGGAAGGAAACATTTCGCTCCCCGAAGGGGGCTTTCACCCCTATGACTCCAGCTTTAGCGGCCTTAAAACAGCGGTGCTGCGGCTGGTGGAAAAGCTCAACGCCGATGGGGTAGAGCCGCTGCCCATCGCTGACCTGGCCGCCAGCTTTCAGGCTACCGTAGCCCGTAGCCTGACCCGGCGGGTGGTGGCCTGTGCCCAGGCCTACGGCCTGACCACCGTGGCGGTGGGGGGCGGGGTGGCGGCCAATAGCGGTCTGCGCCAGCAGCTTCAGCAAGCGGCTGCAACCCACGGCCTGCGGGTGATTTTTCCGCCCCTCAGTCTGTGTACCGACAATGCCGCCATGATCGGCTGCGCTGCCGCCGACCACTTCAACCATGGGCACGAATCGAGCCTGGCGTTGGGAGCGCAGTCGCGGCTCGATCTGGCCCGGGTGATGGGCCTCTACGATCGCAGCTCAGGCGACCTCAACCCTGCCGGCCCAGACCAGGGGCTTGGCGCTACACTGGGATAGCAACTGGGATAGCAACAGCCCAATCGGCTGTGGTGCTGCCGTTGTCAACTTCAGTTTCAGCTTTTGGATGCGCTCTATGGTTCAACTCCACCCATGGCGACGCTGGCCCCAGGTTTTGGGGCTCGGCGGTGTGGCGTTAGGGGCGCTACTGTTTGGCTGTAGCCCCCAACCCCAGGTTAGTAATCCGGAGGTGAGCTACGAAGGTCAGCTGGCCCAGCACCTCACCACCACCGGTGGCGTGATGTACGGGGCCTACTGGTGCCCCCACTGTGCCGACCAACTGGCAATGTTCCAGGCGTCGGTGGATCGGGTGCCCTACGTGGAATGTGCCGCCGATGGCAACAACCCCCAACCTGAACTCTGCAAACAGAGAGGCATTCGGGGCTACCCCACCTGGGAAATTGGCGGTCAGCTGTATCCAGGGGTGCGATCGCTGGACGAGTTGGCCAATCTATCGGGCTTTTCGCCTCCTCCCTAGGGCTTTTGCGCTCCGGTCCCGCCCGTCCTCTATACCGTCGTTCGATTTCTGCTCCAGTCTCTTTAGCCGCTGTACAGCCGTTGCATAACCCTAGCTCCCATCCCCACCTGCACGAGGTCGACCTCCCCGCCGACGGCAGTGCTCATCCCCATGTGCACGACCCCGAATCGCTGCGGCGCATCATCAACCGTTTGGCCCGCATTGAGGGCCACATTCGCGGCATTAAAACAATGGTTCAAGAGAGCCGCCCCTGCCCGGATGTGCTGGTACAGATAGCGGCGGTGCGCGGTGCCCTCGATCGCGTCGCCCGGATCATCTTGGACGAGCACCTGACCGAGTGCATCGGCCGCGCTGCGGTAGACGGCAACATCGAAGAAGAAATTGCTGAGCTAAAGGCCGCCCTCGATCGCTTTTTGCCCTAGGGGCTGTCATCAATACCACATCCCTGGGGGACTAAGCGGCGACAAAGCGTTCGTGCTCGCGCAGCAGGCGGCGCTCAAACTGGCGTACCCAGTGACAAAAGCGATCGCTCTCCTGGGCGGTAGCAAAGGTCAACGGCTGCCGCATCAGCAATGCAATGTATTCGTCTTTGGTGCGTACCACAACGGCGGTCTGCTGTTCTAGCTCAATGCAAATATAGGAAAAGCCCTCTAGCTTCAGCGACGACATCAGCAGTGACTTTAGTCCCAGCGCCTGAAACACGAGCTGCACCCAGCTTGTGCTCTCGTTATCGGTGGTGATGAAATACTCCTGGGGCAGGCCGCTAAAGTCAAAGATGGCGACGCCGACAATGTTTTCCAACATGGCGTCCTGGGCGGAGAGCGCAGATCCGGGCTGAGCCGGTATAGATGCCTTGGCCGTAGTCATAGACCCATACAGGTGAGACAGAATGCTGAGCGGAACAGGCTGAGGACAACGTCCACCTGTGGAGGAACCCCGACAGGCTTAGCATACCCGGCTGCCAGGGGGAAATCATATTTACGCGATCCAGTCTAAGCAGTTTGATGTGCTATTTGCTACTTTTCTCGGGGAATGTCGTTACGGTCTGGGCTCAAAGCGCTGGCGGAGTGATCCGAAGCGGGCGTTTGAGGCCGGGCTGGGGTCTTTTTCTGGCCTCACCTTCCGCCTCAAAAACCATTAAGGAACTCGTAGGCGCTGTGCAAAGGGTCACTAAAAATCGTATGGTTTTTCCAGGAGATTGCCTTTCCAGAGCGGCCTTCGTCTAACCTTATTTGTGTTCCTAGCGACTCAGCATTGTCTATGGCTTCCCCCACCATTGAATCGGTTCTGCACGAAACTCGCCTGTTTCCCCCCGCCGACGAGTTTGCTCAAAACGCGTCGATTACGAGTCTGGAGGAGTATCGCGCCTTAGCCGAACGGGCAGCGGCTGACCCGGCCAAGTTTTGGGCCGATTTGGCCAGTCAGGAACTGCACTGGTTTAAACCGTGGGATACGGTGCTGGACTGGCAGCCGCCCTTTGCAAAGTGGTTTGTGGGCGGCAAGATCAACATTTCCTATAACTGCTTAGACCGCCACCTGACCACCTGGCGGCGCAACAAAGCCGCCCTGATCTGGGAGGGGGAACCAGGGGACAGCCGCACCCTAACCTATGCCCAGCTGCACCGGGAGGTGTGTCAGGTGGCCAATGTGCTGAAGGGGCTGGGGGTACAGAAGGGCGATCGCGTCGGCATCTACATGCCGATGGTGCCCGAGGCGGCGATCGCCATGCTGGCCTGCGCCCGCATCGGTGCCCCCCACACCGTCATCTTTGGTGGGTTTAGCGCCGAAGCGCTTAAAGATCGCCTCAACGACGCCGAGGCCAAGGTGGTGATCACCGCCGATGGCGGCTTTCGCAAGGACAAGGTGGTGCCGTTAAAGGCCGCCGTCGACCAGGCCCTGGAGGGCGGCGTGCCCAGCGTGTCGAGCGTACTGGTGGTGCAGCGCACCAAAGAAGACATCGCCATGGTGGAGGGACGCGACCACTGGTGGCACGAGCTTCAGGCTACCGCGTCGGCGGTGTGTCCGCCGGAGGAGATGGATGCCGAAGACCTGCTGTTCATTCTCTACACCAGCGGCACCACGGGCAAGCCTAAAGGGGTAGTGCACACCACCGGTGGCTACAACCTCTATACCCACATGACCTTTAAGTGGGCTTTCGATGTTAAAGATACCGATGTCTACTGGTGCACCGCCGATGTCGGCTGGATCACCGGCCATAGCTATATTGTCTACGGCCCGCTGTCGAATGGGGCCACCACGGTGATGTACGAGGGGGTGCCCCGGCCCAGCAACCCTGGCTGCTTCTGGGACGTGATTGAAAAGTATGGGGTAACCATTTTCTATACCGCCCCCACCGCCATTCGCGCCTTTATTAAAATGGGCGACGCCCTACCGAAGGCGCGCGATCTGTCGTCGCTGCGGCTGCTGGGTACAGTGGGCGAACCGATCAACCCCGAGGCCTGGATGTGGTATCACCAGGTGATCGGCGGCGAGCGCTGTCCCATCGTCGACACCTGGTGGCAAACCGAGACCGGCGGGTTTATGATTACGCCGCTGCCGGGGGCGATCGCCACCAAGCCCGGTTCCGCCACCCTGCCCTTCCCCGGCATCCTCGCCGATGTGGTGGATTTGGATGGCCACCCCGTGGCCCCCGGCGAGGGCGGCTACCTGGTGATCAAGCACCCCTGGCCCAGCATGATGCGCACGGTCTACGGTGACGACGATCGCTTTCGACGCACCTACTGGGAGCACATTGCCCCCGTGGAGGGTCAGTACCTCTACTTTGCCGGCGACGGGGCCCGTAAAGACGACGATGGCTACTTCTGGGTGATGGGCCGGGTGGACGATGTGATCAACGTGTCGGGTCATCGCCTGGGCACCATGGAGGTGGAAAGCGCCCTGGTGTCGCATCCGGCGGTGGCCGAGGCCGCCGTGGTGGGCCGCAAAGACGAGATCAAGGGCGAAGACATTTTTGCTTTTGTCATTCTAGAGGGCCAGTATAGCCCCAGCGATGAGCTGAAGCAGCAACTGAAGCAGCATGTGGTGAATGAGATTGGGGCGATCGCCCGGCCCGGCGAAATTCAGTTTGCCGATGCCCTGCCCAAAACGCGATCGGGCAAGATCATTCGCCGCTTCTTGCGGAATTTGGCCAGCGGTGAAGCGATCGCAGGCGATGCGTCCACGATGGAAGACCAGAGCGTACTTGACCAGCTGCGGCAGGGCTGAGGTCTGCCCGAAAACCTGCCGCCGCCACCTCGAAATTTCAGGTCCAGGGGGCGGCTAACCAAGCAGACCCCACATTCCTCTGGTTAGTTGAGTTGGGTCTAAGTCCGTTGGCTCCTAACCAATCAGGGGGACTTTTGTCCCCCAGCTGGTTTAAATTGCGATGGTAAGGAGCCGATGCGTTCATCGGCTTCCTTCTATACTCTGCATGTCTTTTTTTTTGAGCCCCAAAGGCAAGATAGCAACTTAGTCAAGGGGCAGACTTGCTTTTGCGGTTACAGGTGAGCTTGATGCTCAAAATACCTGGACTTAAACCCTTGATTGAGCTGTCTAAGCGCGATCGACACCGTCAGCTTCGACTGAAAAATATATACCTTGAGGCATAGGTCAAAGTGGCTGAAATGGAGTACGAATTTCCACGCGCACCGTGGAGCTAGGAGGCCTCCAACCCTCGTACCTAATGGGCCAAACACTTTTTGTATAACCGCAATCAGATCCGGCAATGATGGTTGCGGGGGAGCAGGGCTAGCCCATTCCGGTAGGAACTGGCGAAAAACTGCCCGAGGTATGCCGTTGTCGGGAGTTGGGGTGCCGAGAGCAAGTTGACTGGAACCGGAGACAGCGCTTTTCATGTCAGCAAAATATGAATCTGGCAGAGGCAGTGGCTAAAGGTGCGCTTTTCTGAGGTCATCAAGACCTGGGCTTGAAATAGGGGAGTAGAGGTAATGCTTAAAAGCGGCCTAAATCACGGTTTTCCAGATGACAACGTTTGATACTTTGACTATAATTGATTGTGCCAGCGGGCATTTTTATTTGCTATTATTCATCTGCTATTACTCTGCGGTCGTCAACTCTATTGGAAGGGCGGCCCCAATTTTTTAGCACCTAGCTTTACGTCTTACCACAAGGATTTTCCCTGAAGATGGCAGAAAAACCCACCCCTATTACCGGCAAAGCCCTGCTCCAGAAGGTTAAGGATCTCTCGGACCTAACCAAGCGCGAAACGGCCAAGGAATGCGGCTACTACACCCTCACGAAAGACAACCAGGTGCGGGTCAATCTGTCCGGCTTTTACGATGCTCTGCTTGAGGCCAAGGGCATCAATCTCGATCCTGAGAGTAGCAAAGATGGCCGGGGTCGTGAGCCGACCTATCGCGTCAGTGTTCACAGGAATGGCCAAATTGTGATTGGCGCTACCTACACTCAAGAAATGGGACTCAAGTCGGGGGATGAGTTTGAAATTAAGCTGGGCTATAAACATATTCAGCTGAAGCAGATCGATGCCGACTCGGACGAAGAGTAGTACTCCCTTACCATGATGAATTTGTCGGTAACTGGGGTGGCGATCGCCCATCTGGCGGTTTTTTTTTAACCTGGATGGCCCTGGGCATTCCGGCAAGCTTGCTAGTGGCCCGGATTGGTCGGGTGCCGCTCGCCTACCCGGTGGCCCCCCAGCACAAGCTGCCCCTGCTGCTGCCGCTCTACCTGGTGGCTCCGGCAGCGGTGGAGGTACACCGTCGCCTGGAGGCGGCCACCTGGAGGGACTACGGTATTGTCTGGAGTCCCTCTTTTGGCTGGCTGGGTGTGGTCGGCTTTGCGATCGCGGCGGGGGGTGTTGTAGCCCTGGTGGCATTGCAGCTAGGCCTGGGCTGGCGCAAGTGGCGATCCCTGGCTCTGCCCCCTAACCCTGACGGAGCCGTTGAGGCTCCCCCCGACGGGGCTGTGGCGGCTGGGCCTGCGCCGGGGGTAGTGCTGCTGGCGGTGCTGCCCCTGGCTCTATTTGTGGGCTGGATCGAAGAACTGGTCTTTCGGGGGGTGCTGGTGAACGGCCTCGGGCAGGCCCTGCCCCTCGGGCTGATGGCGATTGCGGTCAGCCTATTTTTTGCGGTCTCTCACCTGGTCTGGGATGGCCCCGCCGGAGCGCCTCAGCTGCCGGGACTGGCGGTGATGGGGGCGGTGCTGCTGCTGGCTCGCTGGGTGGCGGGGGGCAGCCTGGGATTGGCCTGGGGGCTGCATGCCGGGTGGGTGTTTGCGATCGCTGCCATCGATGCCCTGGCCCTGGTGCAGCCCGGCAAAGAAAGCCCCGTTTGGCTGGTGGGGCTGCCCGATCAGCCGCTGACGGGGGTGCTGCCGCTGGCGCTGCTGGGGTTGACCGGGGCCGGGCTGTGGCTGTTTGGCTGAGTTAGGGTGATCAGGGTGATCGGGGTCAGTGGCTGCCAGCGGGTCAGGGAGCCCACCCGAACGCCGTGCTGCACCTGAATTTGGCGGAGCTGAACCGCCCAGGGACGCGCGCCTGGGGTAGCGCCATCGACCCACCCCAGCACCGTGCCCGTATGCTCCAGGGTAGCCAGAGCCAGGACCATGCGCCCCTGGGGCCGGAGACGATGGGCACACAGCTCCAGAATGTTGCCCAGGTGACCGCCGCTGCCGCCGATGAAAACGCGATCGGGGTCGGGGAGGGCGGCCAGGGACTCGGGGGCAGCGCCATAGATGGGGTGGAGGTTGGGGCCACCCAGCCGGTTCTGGTTTTGCTGAATCAGACGGTGGCCAGCGGCGGTTTTTTCGATCGCGTAGACCTGGGCCGCGGGGCAGAGCCGACTGATCTCGACGCTGACCGAGCCCGTACCCGCGCCGACATCCCAGATCACCTGCCCGGGTCTGGGGTCGAGGTCGGCCAGCACCTGAATGCGAACGTCGCGCTTGGTGATCAGGCCGGGGCGATCGCCAAAGGTGGCAAAGGCGCGATCGGGGAGGCCAATCAGCGGCAGGTTGGCTGGGTCAAATTCTGCTTCCGGCTGCCGCTGCAGCACCACCACGTTGAGGCTGGCAAAGGGTGCGGCAGCGAGGTCCCCCAGCCTCAGTTCGCGCACTCGCTCGCCGTCGCCGCCCAGGTTTTCGCCCACCCACAGCCGGTAGGTGTGGGGTAACTCCAGCCCCAGGACCAGCTGCCCCAGGGCGGCCGGGGTGTGGGCGGGGTCGGTCAGCACCGCAATCAACTCGTCGCCGCGGCGCAGGGCGGCGGTCAACGCGTCGGTCGAGCGGCCGTGGGCGCTGACCAGCGTGGCCTCCTGCCAGGGCAGCTTGAGACGGCTAAAGGCCAGCTGCACCGCGCTCAGGTGGGGGTGAAAGGTGAGACTTTCGGGGGGCAGGTGCTCCAGCAGCAGTCGCCCCAGGCCAAAAAAGAGCGGATCGCCCGAGGCCAGCACCACGGCCACCCCGGACGGGTCGCTCTCCAGCCAGCCGCGGAGCCGCTCGAGGGTAACCTTGAGGTCGCTGAGGGGCCAGCGCTCGGCCCCACTTTCGGCGAAGTAGCTCAGGTGGCGGGGGCTGCCCACCAGCACCGTCGCCTGGTCAATCAGCGCCAGGCCGCTTGCAGCCAGCCCGGCTCGGCCGTCCAGCCCCACCCCAACCACCTGAATCGGGGTCATGGCTGCTGCTCCCAGGCCAGCACCAGCAGGGCATTGAGAATAGCGGCGGCCACCGCCGAGCCTCCCTTGCGCCCCTCGACGCGAATCTGCTGCACGGCGGTCTGGGCCAGCCGCTGCTTTGACGCCTCGACGGCCACAAACCCCACCGGAGCGCCGATCACCAGCGCTGGCTGGACCTGACCTGCCTCAATGCGATCGCACAGCGCCAGCAGGGCCGTGGGGGCATTGCCAATCACCACCAGGGCATTGGGGGATTGCTCCAGGCACCGCAGCAGCCCTGTCTCGGTGCGGGTGCGCCCGGTCTCCGCTGGCTCGCCCACCGTCACCGCCGTCAGCAGCGGATTTTGAAACGTGCGCTCCACCAGGCCGACCACTCCCTGGCGCACCATCGTCACATCCACCACAATCGGACCACCGCCACGGAGATGCTCCAGGGCCGCCGCGATCGCCCCCTCGCCAAACATCACTAATTCTTTAAAGTCAAAATCAGCGGTGCTGTGGATCACCCGCCGCACCACCGCGTACTCCGCCGGGGTAAAGCTGTGAGCGCCAAACTCCCGATCTATCAACCCAAAGCTTTCCTCTAAAATGGGGCTCTGCACCAGCTTTGCCATAGAACCAACTGCCCCGTCCCTAGAACTGCTCCCTTTGGAGGCTTTTATCATCCCACAAGGCCTCGCAGGCCAAAGAATGCAAAATTCAAAACTCTGATTTAATTCTTGCATTTTCCACTCTCCCACCCTCCCACTCTCCCACCCCCTCACCCCCATGCCCGCCTACTACTTCTGGGGCGACGACGACTTTGCCCTCCAACAGGCTGTCCAGGACCTGCGCCAGCGCACCCTTGACGACGCCTGGGCCAGCTTTAATTACGACGTCATTGCTACCGATGCGGCCAATGGCCCGACCCAGGCGCTGAACCAGGCCATGACCCCTCCCTTTGGCCAGGGGCAGCGGCTGGTGTGGCTGCAAAACACCAGCCTGGGCCAGCGCTGCCCAGAGTCCACCCTGGCCGAGTTTGAGCGCACCCTGCCCCAGTTACCCGATACCGCCGTGCTGCTGCTGACCAGCCTGGCCAAGCCCGACGGACGAGCCAAGTTCACAAAACTTTTCAAGACCTGGGGGGAGATCCGCGAGTTCGCCACCATTCCCCCCTGGAAGACCGATCAGATTCGCCAGCAGGTGGTGACCGTGGCCCAGGCGCGCCAGCTGCCCCTGGAGCCCGCTACCCTTGACCTGCTGGCCGAAGCGGTGGGCAGCGACACTCGCCAGCTGCACCTGGAGCTAGAGAAACTGGCACTCTACTGGGGCGCTAACCCACAGCCCATTCCGCCGGCGGTGGTCGCAGAGCTGGTGACGGTCTCCACCCAGACCAGCCTGAAGCTGGCCCAGGCGCTCAAGCAGGGGGATACCCCTACCGCCCTGACCCTGGTCAATGACCTGCTCGATCGCAACGAGCCCGCCCTGCGGATAGTGGCTACCTTGGTCAGCCAATTTCGGCTGTGGCTGTGGCTGAAGGTGCTGATCCAGGCTGGGGTGCAGAGCGATGCCGAGGTGGCCGCCGCCGCTGAGGTGGCCAACCCCAAGCGGATCTACTTTTTGAAGCAGGAGGTGCGATCGCTAAGTTTGGCCCAATTGCAACGCAGCCTGCCTTTGCTACTAGAATTAGAGTCTGACTTGAAGCAAGGTCGAGATGAACGCGCTACCCTACACACAAAAGTTATAGAACTCTGCCAGAGAGTGCCGTCTGGGGGTGCCTGACTTGACAATTCTGGAACTAGCGCGGGTGCAACCCCGTCTGGGCAGGGAGATTGAGAGAACCACATCGGGGCGGCACCTAACAAATCGCAAGTCGCAGAGGATTCAGAACAACAACTATTTGGGCCAATGTCTGAGCAAAGGTCTGGGCGAGGGCCCAAGGGAATGCTGAAGTACCGGAGCGCGGTCGTTGGAGCACAGAAATATTCTGGTTAATGCCAGTACAGGAGAAACACCCATAATGATTCACCGTTTTATTCATCCTTTATCGTTCGCCCGACTGGGCCGCAACGCTGCGATCGCGGCGGCTGTGGCCAGCCTCAGTCTGCTGGCGGCTCCCGGTGTGCAGCTACCTACCCCGGAAGCCAGCCTTACCCTGGGGGCGGTTTCAGCCCAGGAGAGTTTTTCCCAGGAGGCGGTGATGAGCTACGCCGCGTCAGTACTGGAAATGGACGCCCCCCGCAACGAGGCCCTGAACCAGATCAGAACCCTGCTGACCGGCACCGGGCAGGACCTCAGCAGCATCGACATGAGCTGCACCGGCACCGCCAACCTGAATCAGCTGCCCCGGAACCTGCGCTCCAGCGTCCGCACCATTGTGGTCAACTACTGCAATCGGGCCAGCGACATCGTCGAGGCCAACGGGCTCACGGTGCGGCAGTTTAACGCCATCACCGCCGCCCATCCCAGGGATGCGGCCCTGGCGGAGCAAATTCGGGCGGCGATGATTGAGCTTCAGCAGCAGTCCGCTAACGGCAACACCCAGTAATGCAGTTTATCGATCAAGCTGAGGTCGAAGTGGTCGCCGGCGACGGTGGCGATGGCGTAGTGGCCTTTCGGCGCGAGAAGTACGTGCCCGCGGGAGGGCCCGCGGGGGGCAACGGCGGCCCCGGCGGTTCGGTGTACCTCCGGGCTACCCCCCAGCTGCAAACGCTGCTCGACTTCCGCTACGCCCACCGGTTCAAGGCCACCAATGGCCAGCGCGGTGGCCCCAAAAACATGACCGGGGCCGCCGGGGCCGATCTGTACCTGGAGGTGCCCTGCGGCACAGCGGTATACGACGTTGCCACCGACGAGCTGCTGGGGGACCTGGTTACCGCCGACCAGGTGCTCTGCGTGGCCCAGGGGGGCAAGGGGGGGCTGGGCAACCGCCACTTCCTGAGCAATCGCAACCGCGCCCCCGAGCACGCTCTGCCCGGTTTGCCCGGTGAAGTGCGGCAGCTGCGCCTGGAGCTGAAGCTGCTGGCGGAGGTGGGCATTGTGGGATTGCCCAACGCTGGTAAGTCCACCCTGATTTCGGCCCTGTCGGCGGCCCGGCCTAAAATTGCCGACTACCCGTTTACCACCCTGGTGCCCAACCTGGGGGTGGTGCGTCGGCCCACGGGGGACGGCACCGTCTTTGCCGACATCCCCGGGCTGATCGAGGGAGCGCACCAGGGGCTGGGGCTGGGCCACGAGTTTTTGCGCCACATTGAGCGCACCCGGCTGCTGCTGCACGTGGTCGATGCCACCGCCGAGCACCCGCTCGACAATTTTCACACCATTCAGCAGGAGCTGGCGGCCTATGGTCGCGACCTCAGCGATCGCCCCCAGGTGCTGGCCCTCAACAAGGTTGATGCCCTCACCCCGGAGGCCCTGGGCGATTTAGTCAGTGAGTTTGAGCGCCTGGTGGTGGGGCCAGTCTTCGGCATTTCGGCGGTAGCCGGCACCGGGCTGGGGCCTATGCTACAGCAGGTTTGGACCCTGCTCGACAAGGCCACCGCTGAGGCGGCCCTGCCGGACTTGCCCCAGGCTCAAATCTGATTCCTTCATCTGAGCATGAACGGAGCGTGAAATAGTGGTAAATAAATATACCGTTTGCCCCCGCTGTCGTTAGGTGGGCATGGCTCTTGGGGCACCTTAAAGCTGTGTTTCAGCAAGAGTTAGGCGTTGGCCATGGGCGTTTCTGTGTTTCCGGTGCGGTCTGAGGGAGACGCTGGCAAGGAGACTGGAGCTGTCGCTTCAGAATGTGTAGACCTGTCTTCAGACGATGCCGCTGCCGGGCTGTCGGCTGGGGGAAACGCCCCGTCGGTCTGGTCCACCCGTGCGCTCAGTGGCCTTTCCCAGGCTGAAAGGCAGCAGCGGCGCAGCCAGGCGATCGCGGCCCTGGGGCTGCCCCACCCCGGTAGCGTTCCCGCCTGGGAAGAAGCGGCGCAAATGGCCGCCCGCTATCTGGGTCTGCCCCTGGTGATCGTTACCGTGGCAGACGAGACCACCGAGTACCTGTACGCCGCCTTTGGTCTGTCCTGCCTGGGGGTGGGCAATCCGCTGTCGCTGCAGCGACAGCTGCCCCTCAGCGGTGGGCTGGGGGTTCACATCCTCGATCGCGAACAGCCGCTGGTGGTACCCGACACGGCCCAAGCTCCCGGCTTTGCCCAGAGTGAGTTGGTCAGCAGCTACGGTATTCGAGCCTACTGTGGCGTCCCCCTGGTCACCAGCGAGGGACTCTGTCTGGGCACCCTGGCGGCCATGGACCTGTGCCCCAGACAGTTCAGCGAACCAGAGCTGGGATTTTTAGCGATGGCGGCTCGATGGGGCATGAGCGAGTTTGAGCGCCACCAGGCGTCAGTCCTAGCCCGGTCCAGCACCGGGCCACTGTCTTTGGATAACATCATGGATCGGGTGCGCCTGAACCTGATCAGCCAGCTCACCCAGGATCTCCGCAGTCCGCTGACGACGGTGCTGGGCATGAGCACGATGCTGAACCGCGAGATCTACGGGCCGCTCACTCCCAAACAGCGGGAGTATACCGATATCGTGCACCGCAGCAGCCAGACGCTGATTGCCCTGGTTGACGAGCTGAGCGCCCTCAGCCCGGTGGCGGTTGAGGGCGCCGAGCTAGCGCCGACAACCGTCGATATTGAGGCTCTGGGGCAGCAGGTGATGGCAACCCTGACGCCGCTGGCAGAAAAGCGCACTCAGACCCTCAGCCTGACCGTAGAGCCGGGCGAAAACCACTGGGTTTTGGATCAGCGCCTGGTAAAGCAGATTTTGTATTACCTGATGGCAGGTATTTTGCCGGTGGCTGGGGACGACAGCACCCTGCGCCTTCACGCCTGCCGTCGAGGGCAGGATCTGGCCCTAGGTCTGTGGCTTTCTAATCCCTGGCTGGGGGAGGGGCTGCCGCCGGAGGTGGTGGCCATTCTCCAGACTCCCCTGGTAAGGTTGAGTGCGGCTGAAATTCCCCGTTCGCTGCTGGGGCTGCTGCTGAGCCAGCAGCTGGTCCAGCGCCACGGCGGTCGGATCAGCGTTCAGGACTACGCGGACAGCAGCAGTCGGCTGATGGTGCTGCTGCCCAATCTAGACGCCGCTGTGGCCCGTCCCTCAGCCCGCAGTGACTCTTAGGGCAGGGCCTCAATTGTGGTCAAACGTGGTCAAACGTGGTCAAACGCTCGGTGTATCCAGCTTTGCCACGCCCGATCCAAGCACGAGGAGGTATAACCATCGGTGCTTGGGGTACCAGAGGCTGATTGATGTCCGCCCGTAGGGGGGGATGAAATTTACGTAAGCTTAACCAGAACTCGATGTTGTCTTAAGCTCAGTCCGACACCATGGCGGAATGGTGCAGACGCCCAGGCATTGCCTTGGGCCGCGAATTAGGGGCAGGTCGATGTGCCGCCGGGGCGATCGCCAGCGTTGGGTAGTCTGCCCACGTCGTTAATTGAGCTTTTGGCCCCGTTGTGCAAAATCCAAAGCTTGCCCTACCTCCGCTGCCGGGGGCGCAGGGGCAAATTTTGATCATTGATGACGAAGACCTGATTCGTGAAACCGTAGCCCTGGCGCTGAATGAGCAGGGCTACCAGGTGGTGGCGGCCGAGTCGGGCCAGCGGGCGCTGGAGCTGATTTTTCCGAACCCTGGGGAAGGAAAGGTTGGCCTGAAGCTGGATCTGGCGATCGTCGATCTGATGCTGCCAGGGGTCAACGGACTCGACATCTGTCGTCTGATCCGTCACCACAACCTGGACATTCCCATTCTGATTTTGAGCGCCAAGGGCGCCGAGATGGATCGGGTGGTGGGGCTGGAGGTGGGGGCCGACGACTATCTCCCCAAGCCCTTTGGTATGCGGGAGCTGATAGCCCGCTGTCGGGCCCTGCTGCGGCGACAGCGGTGGTCTGCGACAAAGCCCGATCGCGCCATTCTGAACTACAAAGATATCGTTCTTTACACCAACGAATTTAGGGTGACGGTGGCGGGGCAGGAGGTCAGCCTGTCGCCCAAAGAATTTCGAATTTTGGAGCTGTTCATTCAGAGCCCCAACCGAGTGTGGTCCCGTGAGGAGCTGATTCAGTCGATCTGGGGGACGGATTTTGTCGGCGATCGCAAAACCGTAGATGTCCACATTCGCTGGCTGCGAGAAAAAATTGAGGTGGATCCGGCCCATCCCCAGTACGTGACCACCCTGCGAGGGTTTGGCTATCGGTTTGGGTGAGGCGGCGGGGGATTGCTATATGATCGGGGGAAAGACAACGCTTGGATGGGAGGCAGATTGTGCGAGAGATTTTGATCAGCTTGGGGGTTTTGGTGGCCTGCTGCCTGGTGCTGGTAGTGGCTCAGTTGACGGGGGCTCGGCCCGAGGCGATCGCCGCCAGCCTGAACCGAGCCGGGGTGGCCGCCGAGGCCACCCAAATAGCGGAGCCGGTCGCTCAAATTGCCCAGGCCGCTGCCGATTTAGCCCCCAATAGCTCCACCACTGAGGTCACCGCCATGTCCGAAGAAACCCTGACCACCACCGATTCTGGCCTCCAGTACGTCGACGTTGTGGAAGGCACCGGGGCCATGCCCCAGGCCGGTCAGCGGGTGACGGTGCACTACACTGGCACCCTGGAGGACGGCACCAAGTTCGACAGTTCCCGCGATCGCGGTCGTCCCTTTACCTTTCAAATTGGCGTCGGCCAGGTGATTAAGGGCTGGGATGAAGGGGTTGGCACCATGCGCGTCGGCGGTCAGCGCAAGCTGGTGATTCCGGCTGAGCTGGGCTACGGCAGTCGTGGCGCTGGCGGCGTGATTCCTCCCAACGCCACGCTGCTCTTTGACGTGGAGCTGCTGCGGATCGGCTAAGGGTCTGAAGCGGGTCATCGTCAGTGATGGCAGCCCCTAGCTTAGTTCCCGTAGGTTGGGTGAAGCGGAACGTAACCCAACGGCAGTCAGCCCTGTTAGGTTCTGCTAGCCCGCCACCCAACCGACAAACTTAGGCTTGGCAGCCCCTAGCCTAGCTCGCGCAGGCGACTCTCTAAAAATCGCCGTTCAGGGGCCTGCCGCACCAGGGCCAGGGCCTGCTGATAGGCGGCCCTGGCCTCGTTAGTTTTGCCCAGCTGTCGGCACAGGTCGGCGCGGGCAGCGTGGGCCAGGTGATACCCGGCCAGATCCCCCTGGGCCAGAATCTCATCCAGCAGGTTGAGACCGACCTGGGGCCCATCGCGCATGGCCACGGCCACCGCCCGATTTAGCGCCACGAGGGGGGAGGGGGCGATCTGGGCGAGCAGGCTGTACAGGGCCACAATTTGATTCCAGTTGGTGGCGGCTGGGCTAGGAGCCCCGGCATGGACGGCGGCGATCGCCGCCTGAATAGCGTAGGGACCCACCCGCTGCAACACCAGGGCCTGCCGCACCAGCCTGCGGCCCTCGGCGATCTGCCCCTGGTTCCACAGGCTGCGGTCCTGGTCGGCCAGCAAAACCAAATCCCCGGTGGCGGAGGTGCGGGCCTGTCGCCGCGACTCCTGGAGCAACATCAGCGCCAGCAGTCCCATCACCTCGGGTTCGTCGGGCAGCAGTTCCAGCACCAGTCGCCCCAGGCGAATGGCTTCGCCGGAGAGGTCGGCGCGGGTCAGCGCGGGGCCCGAGGAGGCCGCATAGCCCTCGTTAAACACCAGGTAAATCACCTGCAACACCGTATCGAGGCGGTCGGGCAAATCGGCGATCGCCGGCACCTGGTAGGGAATGCCCGCCGTTCGAATTTTGGCCTTAGCCCGCACGATGCGCTGGGCCAGGGTGGGCGGGGCAATCAAAAAGGCACTGGCAATTTCCTCAGTTTTCAAGCCGCAGACCTCCCGCAGGGTGAGGGCGACCTGGGCCTCCTGGGCCAGGGCGGGGTGACAGCAGGTGAAGATTAACCGCAGGCGATCGTCCTCCACCTCTTCGTCATTGGCTATCGTCCCAGGCGTCTCCAGCGGCTGAGCCAACTGGGCCAGGGAGGCGTCGAAGCGGGCCCGCCGCCGCAGGGCATCGATCCCCCGAAACCGACCCACCGACACCAGCCACGCCCGCGGATTGGCCGGAGTGCCATCCCGAGGCCACTGCTTTAGCGCCACGGCAAAGGCCTCGTGCAGGGCCTCCTCCGCCAGATCAAAGTCGCCCAGCAGACGAATTAGAGTGGCAAAAACGCGCCGCGACTCGGAGCGATAGATAGCATCAACCTGCTTCTGAATCGGGGTCGGCTCACCCATAATTGTGCTCCCGGCACCAAAGCCGTTCTCGCGCCCAGCTTGCTGTAGTTTGATTGTACTGGTTTTCGGCAACAGCCGGGTGGGTCCAACAGGGGCCGCGATCGCCGCGACCTGCTCTGGCCCAGGGCCACTACTTTCGGAATAGTGACAAGTAATTCCGGAACGTACACCGGACGTTCAAACAGGAGGCGAACCCTCGCTGGCCTAAGAAACGAGCATGGCAGGATTCGAACCTGCGACACCTAGAACCGGAATCTAGTGCTCTATCCACTGAGCTACATGCCCTTAAGCTGCATCATTCTAGCACCTGACAGAGGTGTTGGTGCGGCGGATACTGGAATCAGGCTTCTATATCGATGGCGATGCGCTTAGGACATTGGCCTCTTCCAAAAGCAAAAAACTGGGGCGGCGCAATGGCGTATAGCCATCGCTTCAGGAGCATGGGCGATCTCCTAACGGTTCTGGCGATGGCTATATCGCTAGCTTCATTTCCCCCGAACGCGATAGGGTTACCCTGCGGACAATTCGGGATTGGGTCTAACCTCGGGGGGCTAAGATGTGGGGGTACTGCGATCGGTTCATCGCCCTCGATACGCTTGTTTTTTACAATCTGACCTAACCGCCCATGGCCCAACCTCCTGACTCCGCCGAAACCCTCGATGCCGCTGCCGCTGTCCTCACCCAGGCGGCCGAAAGCGCCAGCTCTGACGATCAGTACCGCCGTAAGATGCAGCGGCGGCAGGAGGTACAGCAGCAGCGGATTGCCGATCGCACCGTGGAGAAGGGGCTGGTGATTGTCCACACGGGGCAGGGCAAGGGCAAGACCACCGCCGCCCTGGGCATGGTGCTGCGCTCCCTGGGCCACGGCTACCGGGTGGCGATTGTGCAGTTCATCAAGGGGGCGTGGGAACCGGCGGAGAAAGCCGTGCTGGAGCGATTTGGCGATCAGCTCAGCTTCCACGCCATGGGCGAAGGCTTTACCTGGGATACCCAGGATCGCGATCGCGATACCCGCACCGCCCAGGCGGCCTGGGACACTGCTCTCAGCTATCTTCGCAACCCCGAGGTCAAAACCCTGCTGCTTGACGAGGTCAATATTGCCCTCAAGCACGGCTTTCTGTCGGCGGAGCAGGTGCTGGCCGGACTGGCCGAAAAGCCGGAAATGACCCACGTAATTTTGACCGGGCGGGGTGCCCCCCAGGCGCTGATCGATCGCGCCGACCTGGTCACCGAAATGACCTTGGTCAAGCACCCCTTCCGCGAGCAGGGGGTCAAAGCCCAACCTGGCATTGAATACTAACCCCACCCACCTACCCACCTACCCCTCCACCCACCCCACTCCCTCCATGGATCGCCACGCCACCCTGCGCCGCATCCAGCGCCTTGATCCCGAACGCGACCACCAGGCGATCTGCCACCTGCTGGCCGGGTACGAGTTTCCGTGGGATGTCACCCGTGCCCTGGAGGTGGCCCTGCTGCGCACCTTTTGCATCCCCAGCGTGTCGCGCTTGCTGGACCAAACCGGGGAGTTTCGCTACCACGCCCAGAAGCGCTATGACGACACGGGCATTGTGGTGTCGGAGGTGCTCAAGCACGGCTACGACAGCCCGCGGGGTGCGGCATTTATCGAGCGCATGAACGCGATTCATCGCCACTACGCCATCGCCAATGCCGACTTCCTGTACGTGCTTTCAACCTTTGTCTATGAGCCGATTCGCTGGGTCGATCGCTTTGGCTGGCGGCCCTTCTGCGAACAGGAGCGGCTGGCTTGCTACGCCTTCTGGCGGGCAATTGGCGATCGCATGGGCATTCAGGACATTCCGCCTACCTACGCGGCCTTTGAGCAGTTCAATCGCGAGTTTGAAGCTCAGCACTTTGCCTACACCCCCAGCAACCAGCGGGTCGCCGATGCCACCCGACGCCTGCTGCTGAGCTGGTTCCCCGCGGCCACTCGGCCGCTGGTGGACTGGGGCCTGCCCTGCCTGCTTGACCCGCCCCTGCTGCAGGCCCTGGGCTGGCAGCCGACGCCAACGGCTGTGCAGCGGGTTGCCGCCACGGCCCTCAAGGCCCGCAGCCGTCTGCTGCGCCGCCTGCCGCCCCGCACTACCCCGGACTTTTTTGTCGATCAGTCCATCCGCAGCTACCCGGAGGGCTACACCGTGGCCGACATTGGCCCCGACGGGCTGCGATCGCGGCTGTAGAAAAACCTGGCCAACCGCTACATCTGGAGTTTTACCCTATCATGGGAGGCCACAGCCGCTACGGATAGATGTTATGGCCTCAGACTACCAGCCCTCGCTGCTCTCCGAAACCGACCTGCGGGCGGCGGATCTGTCCTGGGCTTACAACCGCCCCAGCGGGTCGGCCATACTGGCGGAGGAACTCCAGGGCTGGAAGCAGCGGGTGGCCCAGTTTCAGACGGCGGTGCGCTCGGGTCCCGCGATCGCCCAGGGAACCCTGTTTGATTTAGTCAACGATTCTCCGGCGGAAACCCTCGACCCCTTTGCCCTGCCGCCTCAAAATGCGGAGTTTTGGCGGGGGCAGTTCCAGGAGTCGGGCGTGCCCGCCCTCTACTTTGTCGTCGACCACGGGGCGGATCTGCTGCTGTACGTGGGCGAAACGGTGAAGTCCAACCAGCGCTGGAAGGGTGTCCACGACTGCAAGCGCTACATTCTCAGCTACATCGAGGCCCACCGGACCCACGGGCTGCCGGTGGCGGTGAACATTGGGTTTTGGCCCTACGCCGAGCGCGATCGCAGGGCTCGCCAGGCCCTGGAACTGGAGCTGATTCAGCGCTGGCGATCGCCCTTCAACAAAGAGAACTGGGCGATCTGGAGCACCCCCTTTGTCGGCGGCAAGCTAGAGTCCTAGGGGCTGTCATCAGCTGCCCCGACTGTCTGGCCGCCCACCTGGGCGGCTACCTTCAACAACCACTGATGATGGTTTAGACCTCAACGGTCATAGCCCCTGGCGCGGCTCGACGGAGGGAGCGCGATCGACCAGACCGATCCGATTCTGCCGAACCACCACCGTTGCCAGGGGCAGGGGTTCCTCTGCCGGCCCCGCCAGCACTCGACCTTCGCTGTCAAACTGGGAATCGTGGCAGGGGCAGACAAACCGATTTTGGTCGGCCTGCCAGTCTACGGTGCAGCCCCAGTGGGTGCAGATGGGGCGAATGCCGTAGGACGCGATCGTTGGCCCGGTCTGGATCACCAGGTAGGTCGTTTGGTTGTCGGGCAATCCCCGCACGGGAACGGGCTGGCCAGGGGTCGCGGTCGGCAACAGGGCATCGACGGCGATCGGCTCGCCGGTTTCGTCAATCGCCTGGGACCCCGGCAGGTAGTCGGTGCAGCGCGAGTTCTGTGGAAACATCGAGCACAGCAGTTCCAGCTTGGGTTCGGCGCTGGCGACTGTCCGGGGCCGCAGCAGGCCCACGGCGATCGCCCCCAGGCTGCCGCCAGCCGCATACCTGAGGAGCCGCCGCCGCGACCAGGCCGCGGCGGCAAAACTTGAATTGGGGGGTCTGGTCATAGGCTTCTCGCCGCAGGTTTCCCCGCAGGCGTCTAGGTGCGTCACGGTCAGCCTAACGAATTGGACCTGGGGTGGCACTATAAACTTTGCGCCCTCAGGCTTTGCGCCTTTAGACTGTGCGCCCTCAGGCGGTGGAACCCTGCGCTTGGCGCTCAGCCCCGGCGGGGGCTGAGGATCCTTCCGAAGGGAGAATGCGGGGGTGATTTCTGGCTATCGGGCCCAATTAAATAGGGTCTTACTATATGCTTTGACTGTACGTATATCAGAAATTCACCACTCCAATGGGCCGACTTACCACCCACGTTCTTGACACAGCTTTGGGTAAACCCGCCGCTGCGCTGCGGCTCACAGTCTGGGCCATTAACAACGAAGCCGACATCAAAACGGCGCTCAAAACCGTCGAAACCAATGCCGACGGCCGCACCGATGAACCTCTGCTAGAGGGCGACGAACTCCACCGCGGCACCTACGAAATCACCTTCGATGTGGCGGCCTACTTTGCCCAGACCGGGGCGGCCCTCTCGGAGCCCCCGTTTTTAGACCAAATTCCAATTCGCTTTACGGTGGCCGACCCCAGCGGCAACTTTCACGTGCCGCTGCTGATGTCGCCCTGGTCCTACAGCACCTACCGGGGCAGCTAGGTCTGCCCCTGGTTGAGGGGAGAGGAATGGCCCAGGGCGGGGGCCACGACGGCGCGATCGCGGCCCGCGGCCTTGGCCTGGTATAGGGCAGCATCGGCGGCTCGCAGCAGGTCTTCGGGCTGTAGGGGCTCAGCGGGCACAATGGCGGACACCCCAAAGCTGAGGCTGACGCAGGCGCTGGTGGGAGACTGGCGGTGGGGAATGGCCCGTGCCTGCAGGGTGCGGCGCAGGCGATCGAGAATGGAGGCCACCCCTTCGTGGTCGGTGTTGGGCAGCACCAGGGCAAACTCTTCCCCGCCGTAGCGGGCGGCCATATCCGCGGGGCGACGCACCACGGTATCGAGCACCCCTGCCACCGCCCGCAGGCACTGGTCGCCCGCCAGGTGGCCGTAGGTGTCGTTGTAGGCCTTGAAGTGATCGACATCGCAGAGCACCACCGTCAGGGGGGTCTGCCCGCGGCGGCCCAGCTTCCACTCGTAGGCCAGCTTCTCGTCAAAGGCGCGCCGGTTGGCAATGCCGGTCAGGCCGTCCTGGGTGGCCAGCGCTTTCAACATCTGGTTGTCCACCAGCAGCTGTTGCTCCAGCAGCTGCTCCTGGGCCAGGAGCGCGTTCAGCTTGAGCGCCTGCTGCCGGGTGCGCAGCAGCGACTCTACCCGCAGCAGCAGCTCGGTCTGGTCGATGGGCATGGTGATCACATCGTCCACCTGCTCCCGCTGGGCAACGGTGAGCAGGGGCAGGTGCGATCGCTTCAGCAGCAGCAGAAAGGGCAAAAAAACCGGGTTGGCCGCCGCCCGCTGAGCCGCGATTTGGTGGGCAAACCGGCCCCAAAACAAACTGTCGAAAATGCACAGATCAAAGGCATGGCCCCAGTGCACCTCGGCGGGGTCCTCCTGCAGCTGGTAAAACCGACCCAGCAGCCCCGCCAGCAGCTGGCGATTTTGACTGTGCTCTACCCCCAGCAGAATTCGGTGGGGGCAGTGGAGATCTGGGCTGGGTGCAGTGAGTGAACCGGGGCGATCGTCAGGACTCATGGTCGTGGGGCTGAATAAATTCGGGAACACCGCTTAAGATGCCCCGCAGCTGAGTCAGGGGCCGCCCCACCTTGATACCGTAGCGCGAAATTTCAAACTCCCGTAAAGTCTTTTCGAAATCGCTGAGGCGCTTCTTCAAAACGCCGATCGCCCGCCGCATTTGGCCCCGAATTTCCAGGTACCGCAGAAACACGATGTTGTCGGCCAGGTAGGAGACGCCCAGCTCCGTCGCCTTAAAATCGCCGGTTATAGACTCAACTTCGTTGGTCAGCAGGGTGGTTATCCCCCGCGCCTTGAGGTACTGGCAAAGCCCGTGAATGTTGCGAATCAGGTCCTCGGTTTGAAAGGAGAGCTTATAGCCCAGCACGCTGTCGATCATGATGATCCGGGTGTTGGCCTTTTCCACCTCCAGGCGCACCTGGTTGGCAAACTCGTCGGGGGAATACAGCAGGGGGTCAACCTTGACCACCGCCAGGGTGCCCCGTTCTACCATGGCCCGCACCGGAATGTTGATGCCCTCGCAGCGGTTCAGCAGGGTATCCACCGACTCCTCGAACAGGTAGACCACCGAGCGATCGCCCCGCCCCGCCGCCTCTTTAATAAACTGCAGGCCCAGGGTGGTTTTGCCCACGCCGCTGGGGCCAGAAATGATGGTGACGGTGCCGCTTTCCAGCCCGCCGTTGAGCAACTCGTCAATCTCGGGAATACCGGCGGGGCACAGGTGGGGGACGCTCGCCGGGGCAGTCTCCTCGTTAACCACCAGCTGCGGAAATACGACCAGACCGCGATCGCCGATGCGGAGGGCATGGCGACCCTTGCGAAACGAACTGCCCCGCAGCTTAGTCACCTCCAGGTACCGTCCCTGGTCCTGCAAGTGCAGGGTCAAAATGCCGTCGCTGATAAACTGCAGGTCCTCATCGGGGGCCTCCTGGCTGCCCTCGGAGGTAAACAGCACCGTGGCCCCAGCCCCAATTAAAAACCGCAGAAACCCTACCGCCTGCTGGCGAAACTGGTAGGCATCGGTGGAGAGGTAGCGCAGCTGGGTCATGGAGTCGACAAACACCCGCTTGGGCTGGAGGGCGTTGACCCGCTCGACAATCCGCTCCGTCAGCGGGGTCTGCTCCACCTGGGCCGCCGCAAAAATGTCGTAGCCCTGATTTTTCACAAAAAACTCGGCATCGGGGCTGAGGTCTAAGACCTCCACCGCATCGACCGGAAAGCCCGAAGCCGCGCCGTTGCGCCGCAGCTGGTCATGCGACTCCCCCAGGCTGATCAACAGCCGGGGGGCACCGTCCTCCAAGTCACTGGTGAGAAAATGCCACCCCAAGGTGGTTTTGCCACAGCCCGGCCCACCGCGGGCCAAGTAAGCCTGCCCCGGCGGCAACCCTCCGCCTAAAACCTCATCAAGACCTTCGATTCCTGATGAAAGGCGATAATTTTCGTGCATCCTGCTCGCGTCTACCTATATCTCAAAGGAGCAGCCCCACCTGGACCATGCCTGGCCAATCCCTGACCCAGGAGGAACTCTAGCTCTCCATGGTGCCATCAAAATCCTTCAGCTAGACGAATGTAAATGATCGCAACTAAAAACGGTGGAGCAATACTATCGTCCCGGCCGCTGGATGATCTGCTCCATTACCCGCTGCTTGGTGTTGGGGTCAATGCCGATCAGCCGCACGTAGTCCTGGGCGTAGTCGCCCAGGCAGCGCTCCAGGGCGGCGGTGGCGGCGGCGGCATTCTGACTGGGCAGGGCGGGGCCACTCTGCCAGGCATTGGTCTGGAACCGCCGCCTGTCCACATGCTCAATGCCGAGGCGGTAGCCCTGGGAGAGGATGGTGTTGATCTGCTGGTGTAGTTCGGGTGGGAGGGTGGATGGGTGGGAGGGTGGATGGGTGGATGGGTGGGTAGGTGGGGGAGGGGAAGAAGGGGGGGTGGGGGGAGTTTGGCTTTCGGATTTTAGATTTTGGTCGTCATTGAGGCGGTTGCCGTCGTCGGGGCGGTGGCCATTTTCAGTGGGGTAGGCCCGGTAGAAGGGACCGGCATCTGAGCTGGGGGAAGGGCCGCCCTGGCTGAGGACGCGGTTGTACTCGTTGGCGAGGCGCATGTCGTTGACGCGGCGCTGCTCGCCCACCAGGCGATCGCCCACCTCAATCAAATGCGCCAGGCGAAAGTCGGGCTTGCGGAAGCTGGGCGGCGTGGTGGTGTTGACCACGCTGCGGGAGACGTTTTCGAGGCCGACAGAATAAATAAAGTCGCGGATTTGCTCGTTGTAGATCTGGGCGCGCACGGCCCCAAAGAAGTCGATCGCCTGGTTGGGAAAGGTATCCACCAGCGCGTCGATATCGGACTGGGAGAGGCCGTCGGGGGCAAAGATGCCGCCCACAATGCCGATGCGATCGCTGCGGTCGGGCTCCCAGTAAAACTTCTCCATCCGGCCATCGCGAATCAGCGGTGCGTAGAGGGTGGAGAGATCGTTGCCGGTGAGAATAATCGGCACCCGCTGAATTTTGTTTTCGTCGTAGCTGCCGGGGAGCTGAACATTGGTGGGGTTGTCGGCAATGTTCATCAGGGTGTTGTTGACCAGCTGGGTGTTGACGGTGTACTGGGTCAGCGCGTCAAAGCGGCCCGCCCCGGCGTCAATGTCGTTGATCATCAGCACCGCCATTTTGCCGCGCACCCGCACCAGCTCGGCGGCCTCGCGGTAGCGCAGCCGAATCAGCCGGGCCGGGTCGCCCGCATCGGGGCTTTCCAGCTCACCGCCCGAGATATGGACGACCTCGATGCCCATGCGCTCGTACACCAGCTCGCACTGGAAGGTTTTGCCCTCCCCCTTGCGGCCGTGCACCCCCAAAATCAGCGGAATTTTCACCTGGGGTAGCTTCAGGTAGTTTTTGGTGATGTGCACCGCCAGCTTGTCGAGGAACCGGGGAGAGAGGTAATAGGCCATGGGGTCTGGGGCAGTAGGGGGGGACGGCGGCGGCGGCGATCGCTCTGCCGCCGCCGTCAGAAAAAGTATCGGCTTTTACATTATCTCGCAGCGTGGTCGAGGCAATGGTTCAAAAGACTGAAGCCGACCATAAGCGATCGCTATGCGTGAGCGGCGGGCAGCGTGGCCTTAAACAATTCCAGCACCTGGGCCCAGGCGTCGCGGGCGGCCTCCGGGTTGTAGCTGTAGCGCTGGTCGCAGAAAAAGCCGTGGCTGGCCTCGGGGTAGCGAAAAATTTTGTGGGGCACGCCGTGCTCCTTCAGGGCCGCCTCGATCTGGTCCACCTCCTGGGCTGGAATCAGCGCATCCTGGTCGCCAAAGAAGCCGTAGAGGGTACCTGCGATCTCCGGGGTGCGGCTGAGGGTGGGCTCACCGCCGCCGGGGGTCAGGGTGGCAATGCCTGCGCCGTAGAACGAGGCGGTGGCTTTTACATCCGGCAGGGTGGCGGCCAGGTAGGCGACGTGGCCGCCAAAGCAAAAGCCGATGCAGCCGACCCCGTCAGGGATCACGTTGGCCTGGCTGTAGAGGTAGGCGATCGCCCCCCGCACATCGGCCAGCAGTTGCGCCGCCGTTGTCCCCTGCTTGTACTGGCGGCCCAGGGCCAGGTCCTCCTCGCCGTAGCCCACCTCAAAGCCGGGGGCCTGGCGGTGGTAGATGTGGGGGGCGATCGCCACGTAGCCCGCCCCGGCAATGCGCTCGGTCACTTCGCGAATGTGGCTGTTGACGCCAAACACTTCCTGGATCACCACCACGGCCCCAAACCGACCGGGGCGCGAGGGGGCGGCTAGGTAGGCCAAGATTTCGGTGTCACCGCTAGGGATGGTAAGGGTTTCGGTCCGGACTAGAGAGGTCATGGCAGGGTTGCCCATTGTCGTCACGTTTACTTTAAACCTCAGGTGCCGGGGCTGGCGATCGTCCGGCCAGCGGCCCCCAATCCAGATGAGGGGATCTACAATTGTCGAGAATCAGAATTGCCGGCTCAAAATTGCCCAATCAATTGTCAAAAATCATTGCGGCAGCGGCAGCGGTCGGTCCGAACCCGGCGACTTTTCTAAAATTCGTCCTAAATTAGCAGTATGGCCGGTGTATCTAGTCTGAGTTTGTTGAAATTGGGCTGTCTGGCGACAGCCGGGAGGTAGTTTGGTGGTGCAGTTTCACATCCAGCCCGACAGCGAGATTCCGGCGTCGACTCAGCTCTACGACCAGATCTGGTTTGCGATCGCCTCGCGGCAGTATCCCCCCGGCTACCGGCTGCCCAGCACCCGTCAGCTGGCCATGCACACGGGGCTACACCGCAACACCATCAGCAAAGTCTACCGCCAGCTAGAAGATGCCGGGGTGGTCGAGGCCATGCCCGGCTCGGGGATCTACGTGCGCGAGCAAAACAGCACCGAGAGCGCCCGCCCCCAGACCCTGCTCTGGGCCGAGTTTCCCCAGGCCCGGGACGTGGTAGAAACCGGGCTGGACGAGTTGCTGCGCCAGGGCTGCTCCCTCAACCAGGCGCGGGAATTGTTTCTGGCCGAAATCGACTGGCGCTTGCGCTGTAGTGCCCGGGTGCTGGTGACGGCTCCCGCCCAGGACATCGGGGCGGGGCAGCTGATGGTGCGCGAGCTGGAGAGTGCGCTGCACATTCCGGTGCAGCTGGTTCCGCTCGAAGAACTCGACACCATTCTGGCCCAGACCCGATCGGGCACGGTGGTCACCAGCCGCTACTTCATCAGCGAAGCCGAGGCGATCGCCGCGCCCAAGTCGGTGCGGGTGATTCCAGTCGATATCTACGACTACAAAAAAGAACTGGGTCTGCTCAAGGATTTGCCCAAGGGCACCTGCCTGGGCATGGTCAGCGTCAGCACTGGCATTTTGCGAGCGGCGGAGGTGATCAGCTACAGCCTGCGGGGCGACGAGATTTTGCTGATGTCGGCCCAAACCGACGACACCTACAAGCTCAACGCCGTCATCCACAGCGCCCAGACCATTGTGGTGTTTGACGAGGCCAGCCTGCCCACGGTCAAGGAGGCGATCGCCGAAGCCCGCGAAGACCTGATTCGGCCCCCCAAGCTGGTGGTCTGCGACAACTACATCGGCGAAAAGTCGATCAACCTGCTCAAGCGCGAACTGGGCCTGGATTGATCGATGGGCCCGGTCGATTGGCCGAGGCCAGATAACGCTGCATCGCCTGGAATAACCCCATGAGCCACGATCGCAAAAGCCTGAAGCCGCTCAGAGGGGCCAATCGTGCCCTGCGCCGTCGGCTAAACCTGAAGGGCGAATTTGCCCTGGCGATCGCCCCTACGGCGGTGGTTTTGGCGGTTTTGGCCCTGGTCGAGGCGCTCAGCCAGCAGCGACTGCTGTTTGCCTCCCTGGCCTCCAGCGCTTTTTTGATCTACCTCGACCCGCAGCACGGTACCAACTCGGTGCGCACGCTGCTGATTGCACAGCTGATGGCGGCAGGCCTGGGCTTTATCACCTACACCACCGTGGGTTCGGGCTACCTGTCGGGTGGGCTGGCCATGGTGATCACCATCGTGCTGATGATTGTGCTGGATGTGGTGCATCCGCCTGCGGTGGCCACCTCCCTGAGCTTTGCCCTGCGCAGCGGCAACGAAAGTAATCTGGTGCTGTTTGGCCTGGCGGTGGGCATAACCGCCACCCTGGTCATGCTCGAAAAGCTCTCCCTTTGGGTGCTGGCCCGCCACAGCCCTCAGACCACCGCTGACCGCTAACCAAAACCCGAAACCCGAAACCCAAACCCCACTCCCCCCCTTCGACGTAGCACCCCACTGGCCCTTCAGGCGATGCCAAAATTGCCGACCCTTCCCAGGATAGAGAACGTGACCGAACACGTTCTATCCCAGGGTCTGCCATGCGCCAACTGCTGATTCAAGTGCCCTGCGGCTGTGGCAAAACCGTGCTGCGAAAGGCCCAGGACTGCCGGGCCACCAATCTGGCCCAGTGGCAGACCACCGGCGATACACCCCACGAGGTGCTGCTGGTGCATGTGTCCAATCAGCGGGTAGAGGCGCTGCTGGAGGCGCTGCAGGATTTGCCTGAGCTCAGGGTCACCCTGATGCCGAGCGGGGTCATGGCCCTGCACCCCCCGGCGAATCAGGCGGCGGAGCAGGTCACCCAGGTGGAGGAGCGCAGCCCAATCGAGATTTTTCTGGCCGGGCTGCAGAGCGTGGGCTCCTGGAAGGGGTTCTTGAGCTATGCCGCGATCGCAGGCGTGGTCGTCTGGATTGGGCTATTTACCACCACCAGCTACCTGCTGGTGGCCGCCATGCTGATCGCCCCCTTTGCCGGACCCGCCATGAACGCGGCGATCGCCTCTGCCCGGGGCGATCGTCAACTGCTGGGTCGCAGCGTGCTGCGCTACTTCACCGCCCTGCTGGTCACAATTGGGGTGGCGGCTCTGCTCAGCCTGGTGTTTCAGCAGGACATTGCCACCTCGCTGATGATTGACAACAGCCAGATTTCGGCGGTGGCGGTGCTGCTGCCGTTGGCGGCGGGGGCGGCGGGGGCGGTCAACCTGGTGCAGTCGGAGCGCAGCAGCCTGGTGTCGGGCACAGCCACCGGCATGCTGGTGGCCGCCTCGCTGGCTCCCCCGGCGGGCATCGTCGGTATGGCCATGGCCATTGGTCGCTGGGATATGGTGGTCAATGGGGTGTTTTTGCTGCTGCTGCAGCTCAGCGGCATTAACCTGTCGGCGGCGATCGTCTTTCGCACCTTTGGACTGTCCACCCAGGGGGCGCGCTACCGGCGGGGCCAGCCGGGGGTGTTTCCGGTAGCGCTGGGGGCAAGCGCGATCGCCCTAGTGGCCCTGCTCACCTGGCAGCTGTCGGACTCGCCCAATCTACAGCGCTCTAGCCGCGCCCAGCGGGCCAATGCCGAGGTCCAGACTGTGGTTGAACGGTTCCCCGAGGTTGAGCTGGTGGAGTCAACGGTGCGTTTCACCCGCTCCGATATCGCTGACCAGAACACCCTTTTATCGGAAATCTACGTGCAGCGCCAGCCCAACGCAGACGATGCCGAGGCAACCATCCAGGCGGCGTTGACCGAGGCAATTCAGGCTCATTTGCTCGACCAGGGGTTTGACGTTACCCCCCTAGTCCAGGTTACGGTGCTTGACGCGCCCGCCGCCGCCAACTAACTCCGCAACCATCCCAGAAAAATAGCGATGGCCATTGCGCCGGAATCTCCGGCATTTTTCGCTGCAAAAAACCTGAATTTTCTATCTATGGGCGGACTTAGCTCTTGTCACTTTGGCAGACGACTAAGCCCTCCCCAGGAGACTATAACTTGAGGTGAATAACACATCGACAAAAAGATGGCGAGTCGAAACTATCGCTGTTGAAATACGCCGATCGCTTCGCTAGAGAGTTCCCGACTGAAAGTGTTCAGCGCAGCGTTTCAGCGGTAGTTAATGTTGAATTTGGAGGAAATTGTTATGGCTCGGCTAACCGACAGAGAAACCAACACCGATCGCAAGGTGTTCGGTAGCCCGTCTAGAAAGCGGCGGCTGTTCCAAAGCACGCTGGCTTTCGGCCTGATCGCCGGACTGATCGGTGCCTGTGGCGAAGGCGCGCAGCTAGGGGGTACCCCCGGCGATGATTCTGCGGTCGTAGAAGCGGAGGACGTCGCTGAAAATACTGAGGCCTACATCGGTCAAACCGTCACCATTCGCAGTGAGCCGATTGACCAGGTCGACAACTATTCGTTCACCGTCAGCGATCAGCGTTTCTTTGGCAACGACCCGATTCTGGTCATCAATGCTTCGGGCGAACCCCTGCTCCTACCCGAAGGCAATGCTCCAGTACAGGTGACGGGGGAAGTTCGCAATTTTGTCCGGGCCGATGTGGAGCGTGAATTTAACTTTGCCCTGGACCCCAATCTTTACCAGGATTACGAAAATCAGCCCACCATCATTGCTCAGTCCATTGCGCTGGCTCCCGAACCAGGGGAAATTTCCGACAACCCTGAGCGCTACTACGGTCAAACCCTAGCCGTCACTGGCGAAGTGGACGAGCTGCAAACCGAATCGGCGTTCACCCTGGAAGAGGGCCGCCTGCTTGGAGGCGAGAACCTCCTGGTCCTGTACGTTTCCCCTCGAGAAGGCAGTGATCAACCCCAGGCCAGAACTCCGCTCCCCGCTCTCCAGGAGAATGAAGAGGTTGCGGTGACGGGAGTACTGCGCCCGTTCATCGTGGCTGAGTTTGAGCGCGACTACGATCTCGGTTGGGATCTGCAGTTTCGGGAGCGCATAGAGGCCGAGTACACGAACCGGCCGGTGCTGGTTGCTACCGATATCTATCCCTCCCTGATCCCTGAGTAAGGTCAGTTTGCTCTTGGTGGATAAGCCATCAGAGGCCAGGGGGCGGTAGCCCCTAGCCCAGTAAAAGGCCGTGGTCCTGAGCTATGCCGTAGCCAGGACCACGGCCTTTGGGCATCTCTCAACTACACCTCCAGGCGTACCGAGGTGATGCCCTGGCGCAGGGGCTGCTGCTGCTGTGTCCACACCTGCTGCACCAGTGGGCCGACCAGGGGCGAAGCAGTGCTCAGACCCTGGCGCAACCAGCTAAAGCGGCGCAGCATCTCGCCCCGGCTGGCTTCGTGGGCCTGAAGCTGCTGGGCCTGAATAATTTCGGGTTCGCGCTCCACCTGAATGCGCTCCAGGGCGCGATCGATCGCCTTCCTGGTCGCCTCCGTAGTTGCTTCCCCGGTCGAGTCGTTCGCTCGCTGGAGCACGGGCACCAGGTGATTGGCGGCAACAATGGCGTCGCGCAGGGCCAGGTTGATGCCCTGGGCCCGCACGGGGGACATGGGGTGAGCGGCATCGCCCAGCAGCAGCAGGCCGGGGTGGTGCCAGCGATCGCAGCGGCCCACCATCACCGAGAGCCGCATGGGCGCGGTAATCGCTTCCCCCACGCGGCGAAAATGCTCCGCCAGATCTGGTGGCACCAGGGCGGCAAAGGTGTTGCCCCAGTCCTTTTGCTCGGTTGGCTCCTCCGGCGCAACGGCCCAGGCCAGGTGCAATTTGTCGGGCTCGGCCCCGTGGAACAGGCTGAAGATGCGTCCGCCTTTGACCACGGTGCAAAAGCGATTGTCGGCTGCGTAGCCCGTCGGTGCGGGCAGTTTGAACCACAGCACGTCAATGCTTTTGGGCTGGGTTTCCAGGGTGAGTCCGGCCCGTTGGCGAAGGGCTGAGGCGCGGCCGTCGGCGCCAATTACCAGGTCAGTCTCCACTGTTCGGCCATCGCTGAGTAGAACTCCCGTGACGCGCTGATCGTTCCAGAGCAGGTCTTTTATCGCGGTACCAGGCATCCACTCAAACCCCGGCTGAGCCTGGGCGGCCTGGACCAGGGCGGCTAACAGGGGCGGTTGGGAGACCAGGGTGCAGGGGCGGTCTGCCCCAAGGGGCTCGTCGGCCCGGAAGAGGCGGCGATCGCTGAGCCAGAATTCCCAGGCGCTCAGGGGCCGGTGGGGCACTGTCTCTAGCAGAGCGTCCAGCCCCATCTGGTGTAGGGCGTCGAGGCCGCTGGGCATCAGCCCTTCGCCGCGAAACTGGCGCTGGAAGTCGCGGGCGGCTTCGATCAGGGTGACGGGGATGCCGCGCTGGGCCAGCATGAGGGCCAGGGTGGCCCCGGTGGGGCCAGCGCCTGCGATCGCAACTCTGGGCATGGATCAAGGAGAACTTTGGGTAAGCTTTTGTTCAGAATAACGTCGGCAGCGAGCCGTAGGGTGGGCAGTGCCCACCATCAACTTGGGCCAAACCAAAGGCGATCGCGGCGCACAATCGAGGGCAAAGCCAGATCTACCGCTGGGGCCATTTCGCTGGCCCCAGACCCCCGTCGACAAGGACGTTCCGTCGTCCTTGACCTCACGGAAAGGACTGATCGATCATCGGTTTAAACCTCTGTTCTGCACATTGGGCGGTTGGTCGTCATGGACTCTGCGGGCTTGCCTGTTGTGTTCCTCCCGTAGGGGCAAACAGCGTTTGCTCTTGCCCGACCACATGCCTCAATCGAGCTCTCCAAAATCTAAAATCGTAAATTCAAAATCGCCCTACCGATCGAGGGAGTCGTACTGTTCGCCTACCCAGGGCATGGTGGCCAGGTCTTCGAAGGTGACCTGGCGGTCTTTTTCGAGCGCTTCGATGCGGCGCTTTTCGGCGTAGATCTGGCGCTGGTACTCGGCAAACTGCTCGGGGGCACTGGTGCAGTCGGTCTTTTCCCAGAGGGCGAGAAAGTGGCGGTAGCGCTTTTCGCAGAGGTTTTTTTCCATGCAGGCGGCGGCGGCGCGGATGATCAGGGGAGCGCGCAGCAGGTCACGTCGGGTCTTTTCGCTCAGGTGTAGCAGGGCTTGCAGGGGAGTGCTGGCGAGACCGGAATCGGCCAGGTGGTTGCGCAGCAGGCTGGCCAGGTCGACGCGGGTGCCTTCGGTTTCGGCCAGCAGCCGCTGCATCTGCCGCCACAGGGCGCGGTGGTGGGAGTAGCTGAACTGCAAGTCGCGGTCTTCGAGCACCTGGCGGATCTCGTCGCGGTGGTCGGCGGCGTGCAGAAAAATACGCAGCAGCGAGGCTTCGGCCTGCTCCAGGGAACTGGCGCTGGAGGTGGGGCTGGGGGCCGATCGCGGCGGAGCCTCTGAGGAAGTGGTGCGGCGCTGGCGGCGCACCTGGGTGACCAGGTTTTCGGCCAGCAGCGGCACCAGGCGGCTGTCACCGTTGCTGAAGATTTCGGCGCAGTAGCGCACGTAGTGGGTGCGGGTGTCGGCGTTAGCGATGTCGCTGAGCAGCTTGACCACCGCCTGGCTGGTCTGCTGAAACTGGTCGGCCTGGCGCAGATCTTTGCCGCTGATCAAGTTGTGGATTTGCCAGTCGATCCACAGTGGGGCGGCGTCGATCAGGGCGCGGTAGTCGGCGGAGCTGTGCTGCCGCAAAAACTCGTCCGGGTCTTTGCCGTCGGGAATGTTCAGCACCCGCAGCTGCACGTCGCCCCGGTAGGCCATCTCCTCCACTTCGCCGATCGCCCGCTGGGCCGCCTTCACTCCGGCGGCATCGGCGTCAAAGTTGAGCAAAATCTGCTTGGATTCGGTGTAGCGCAGCAGCTGGCGCACCTGGGCCGCATTCAGGGCCGTGCCCAGGGCGGCGACGGCGTTCTCCAGCCCGGCGGCGTGGAGGGCAATCACGTCGAAGTAGCCTTCGACAACAATGGCGCGGTCGTCCTTGGCGATCGCGGCCCGGGCCAGGTCCAGCCCATAGAGGGTCTTGCCCTTGTCGAACAGATCGGTGTCGGGGGAGTTGAGGTACTTGGGCTTTTCGTCCCCCAGGGCGCGGCCACCAAAACCAATCACCCGGCTCTGGATGTCGCGGATGGGAATCATCAGGCGATCGCGGAAGCGGTCGTAGTAGCCATCGCCCTTCTGTCGGGGCACGATCAGCCCCGCCTTTTCCACCAGCTCCACCGGGTAGTGCTTTTGCTCCACCAGGTAGCCGTAGAGGGTCTGCCAGCCCCCCGGCGCAAACCCCAGCTGAAACTGCTGGATGGTGTGGTCCTTCAGCCCCCGCTCGTAGAGGTAGGCCAGAGCCGCTGCCCCGTCCATCTGCATCAGGGCATGCTCGTAGAACCGGGCGGTGACTGCCAAAATTTCGTAGAGCTGCTCCCGCAGGGTGAGCTGCCGCTGGAGTTCCTGGCGCTTGGCGGGCTCCAGGGTGGTCACCGGCACCTGGTAGCGCTGGGCCAGATCCAGCACCACATCGGCGAAGGAGCGTTTGTTTAGCTCCATCAAAAACTTAAAGGCGTTGCCCCCCGCCCCACAGGAAAAGCAGTAGTAAAACTGCTTGCCGGGGCTGACGCTGAAACTGGGCGACTTGTCCTCGTGGAAGGGGCATAAGCCGACGAAATCCTTACCCTGCTTTTTCAGCACCACGTGCTGGGAGACCACATCGACAATATCGGCGCGATCGCGTACCGCTTCAATCGTATCGGGGTGGAGACGGGGGGTATCCATAGCGCTGGAGCAGGGCAGGGGCCAGGGTCAGCCCACTATATCTAGGTGGCTTGATTGTAGCGGATCGAGGCAGGGGCGGTGGCCAGGCGGTCGCAGAGGAGTGCAGGAGGGCCGTTTTCTCTCAGCCTCACGCGGAGCGCAGGACGAGGAAAAATCAATGCAGACACTGGTACAACCGCTCCCCGCCAACCGTAGGACAAACCTGGACAAGGAGACCAGTTTCCATCGGCGAAAACAAATCTGTAGCTTGGTGTATGACGGCAATCGGGTGCTTATACTGGAAATTTCTACCTAAGATCCCATATTCGGCGTTTAGGCAGAAATTTTTCCACCTAAGATCCGTTTAAGGGTGTTTGGGTAGACAGGTTTCCACCTAAGATCCTGTATGTGGGTATTAGGCAGAAAATTTCCCTCTAAGTAAGAGTTAGCCCCCCACGATCTGGTGTTGTTCACTCTTCTGCTGGGTGTGCGAATCGCCCCCCACTTGCGAAGGTTGAGTAGCGAAAGATGGGGGTCAGAGTTGAAGGACTCAAGAGGTTATTTGTTAGTAGGAAAGGTTGGTTGTTTTCAGGTTATTTGTGAGCCTTAAATGTCCCAGGAGGTGTGGGGGCGATTTCGCCGAGAGACCCCGGTTTTGTTCACTTGTAGTTGGGTGTGGCGATCGCCCCCCTCATTGCAAAGGTTAAGTTCTTCGAGTTCTTGGTCAGAGTGAGAGGTCTCAAAAGGCTGTGGTGGTGAGGTGAAGGGGTAGTTCTGATAGGCTTGGGTTAGAGTTGGAGGACTCAGGAGGTGAGGGGGGGCGATCGCCGAGAGGCTGGGGTCTACTCAAACCCTGGAACATCGCGCAGGGCTAACACTTCGTTGGTGCGGACGAGCGAGAGATCTTGGTGCTGAGTCGGAGGTTATCTGTCGCCGCACAACTTCACCGTTAGACCCTCAAGATAAAGGAGCTTTTCCCCTGACTCTACTTTCTTGACTAACAGGAGGCTCAATGATATCCTTGCTTGCCACTACAAGATAGTCACGCGATAATTTGCTAAAAGAATCCTGTTCTAGCCGAAGAGCCAAACAGCAATGCAAATTTCTCAAGCCGAATCCCGAATCCTCAAGAAAGTAATTCGTGCTTGGATTGAATCGGAATACAGCGATCTAGAAAAGCTTAATTGCCTCAAGCAAAACATTGATGATTGTGCCTGGAAGTTCGCTAAACGACTTAATTTTGAGATTGGACGGGCGGTGTCGCTTGACTTTATTTTTACAACAATTACAGAGACAATCTTAATCCTTTACCCAGAATATGATGCTAAAGAGCGCAATCGTCAGCGCCTATCAAGCCATAACGGAGGCAATCTAGTACAGTGTCAAAGCTAAACATTAGGGTTCCCGTAGGTTTGACAGAGCACTAGTGATGGCGAGTTCCGCAACTTACGGATCACGGTTTAGGGGCTGCGGTTCAAGACTGCCGTGAACCCACACCCCCGATTGACCCGCCCTTTGTAGTACTCTCTGTACCAGGCAACAAATTTTTCAATTCCTGTGGTCAGGGGGGTGTTGGGCGCAAATCCCACTTCCGCCATCAAGTCGCTGACATCGGCATAGGTAGAGGGCACATCCCCCGGCTGCATTGGGCAGAGAACGGTTTTTGCTGGCTTTTCCAGGGCCGACTCAATGATTTCAATAAAGCGCAGCAGTTCCACCGGCTGGTGGTTGCCAATATTGTAGATTTTGTAGGGAGCCTGGCTGCCATCGTCACCCTGGGCACCAGCCACGGGAATATGCTCCATCACCCGTACGACCCCTTCTACGACGTCGTCTACGTAGGTGAAGTCGCGCCTCATGTGCCCCTGATTGAACACCTGAATGGGGCGATCGGCCAGAATGGCTTCCACAAACTTGAAGTAGGCCATGTCGGGCCGTCCCCAGGGACCGTACACGGTGAAAAACCGCAGCCCGGTGGTGGGAATTTGGTACAGGCTGCTGTAGGCGTGGGCCATCAGCTCATTGGCTTTTTTGGTGGCGGCATACAGCGACACCGGGTAGTCGACGCGATCGTCCACGGCAAAGGGCACTTTGCGATTGGCCCCATAGACTGAGCTTGAGGACGCAAACACCAGGTGATCGACCCCCATCAGGCGACACCCTTCTAAAACATTCAGAAATCCAGACAGGTTGCTGTCGGAGTAGGCAAAGGGGTTTTCGAGGGAGTAGCGCACCCCGGCCTGGGCCGCCAGGTGAACCACGTACTGAAAGCGATGGTTACGAAACAGAGCGAGCATGCGATCGCACCGCTGGCGGCGGGCTCAGCCTCAGCCTGCTCCAGCCCCTGGTGTTTCTGGCCCTGTGCGGCCTCACCCTCGGCCCCATCCAGACCTGGAGTATTGGCCGATTGATAGGAAATCGGGGACAGACCAACCTCACGCGAAACTCCTGCTACCCCGCCCTGGCCCTGTGGATCTTCGGCCTCTCCACCGCCGCCTTTACGGCCCTGGCTACGGTTTCGGTGGCGCTGTTCTACTGGAACATTCTGGCCTACCCCCTGCTGCTGCCGTTACTGAGCGATCGCTTTTATCGCCAGTGCATAGCGCCGGTGCGGAGGGGCCAACTGGCGATCGCCCAGGGGCTGGGGCTATTTGTGGCAGCGGCTTTGGTGACCTAACGTAGCAGTCTCCCTTCAAAAGCTGATGTTGATGCTGTTCACATCGCAGCCGCAACAATTCACGAGATGGATTATCTGCTCACATGGAACTGTAAGCACATAGCTAATGCTCAAATTCAGAGGAAGTTAGCAGAGATTAGTCTTGACTCTGGATATGAATTGCCGATTCTTTGTACACCCTATGAACTGCTGGGAGTTTGATTATGTATCAAGATGCAATCGTAGAAGAAATTCACCGAATTCGCGAAGAGTATTCCCGATCATTCAACCATAACTTAAAGGCACTTTTCGCAGATCTGCAAAAGCAACAGGCTGAGGGTGGCAGAAAAGTTGTGAATTTGTCGAGAAGGCGTGGTCTAACAACACGTTGGAGCGGGCGGACGAGAGATCTTGGCGAGGATACAAAGGATACTAGCCGCCGCTCAACTTAGCCGTTATGCCGACTATTCTGTGGCGGGGGCAATCCAAGAAAGATGCCTTTAGGTATAAAAAACCACCTCGGCAGGGATCTGGGTAGGCGGTAACATTGGTAGGTTACCAATAAACGCCTCGGTGCTGCCACCAATGTCCATCCCCCAAATTGTGATCGACACCAATGTCGTTGTTGCTGGGCTACGTTCTAGAAACGGGAGTGCTTTTCGTCTATTAGGGTTGGTTGGCAGCGAGCGGTTTAAGATCAATCTTTCTGTACCGCTAGTTCTAGAGTATGAAGAGGTTTTATTGCGGGAACTGCCAAATCTAGCCATTAATGACTCAGATGTACAGGATTTCTTAGATTTTCACTGCGCTGTTGCGACCCATCACCAGATTTTCTTCCTTTGGCGGCCTTTCTTACCTGATCCAAAAGATGACATGGTACTGGAACTAGCGGTTAAGGCGGGGTGTGATAGCGTAGTGACATACAATATCCGCGATTTTGCAGGCATTGAGCGATTTGGGGTTAGCGCCGTTACCCCGGCCAGTTTCCTGGAGTCTATTGGAGGACTGTCATGAGCACGTTAAGCATCCAGCTACCCGACTCCTTATATAAAAGCTTGCAGAGCCTTGCAGCGCAGGACGGGGTTTCGCTTGATCAGTTTATCGCCCTGGCAGTTGCCGAGAAAATTTCAGCATTAACGACTGAAGGGTATTTGCAGGAGCGCGCAAGCCGGGGTGATCGAGCAAAATATGAGGCTGTGTTAGCCAAAGTTGCTGATGTTGAGCCAGAGTTGCATGACCAGTTGCCGCCAGCATAACAACCCGCTTGCACCCGACCGCCAAGAGGTTATTCCCTTGGATCGAGAGGTTATCTGCGGCGGGTAAAGCGGAACGTTATGTCGCCTTCAGTTATCGGTAAGGCGGTAGCTTCGGCTCAATGTCCTTTGATGCTGCAGGCAGGGCAATCAGCATTCCAAGAAGCCCAATAATCAGGGCTTGTAAGGAAATATTTTGTATTTAAATGGGCGATCGGACAGGCAAGGGCTGACAATCCTAGTGAGTTATGGGCAAACTGGATATACAGCGTTTCTTGATCCCGTGAGGTACAGCACAATCCCTGAAATCCTTGCCATATAGGGATCTCAGATTTGAATCTGTACCTCATCCATCCGGGAACCGCTGTAAGACCGCTGATTACGCAAGAGGCATGCTGAATGATCATCCTACATGATGGAACTGGTGGGGACTTGTCCCACGTTCAAGCGATGGCAAGCATAGAGGAAGGGTTTGCACTGTTTGATTATGTCCGGATTGATCAGGGTGAAATGGCATGGATTGGTCAAATCCTTGAACCAAACCGCAACATTTCAATTGTCAATAGCAGCAGGCTTGACCCAACAATTTTACATGGTCTAAGGCTGATGCAAGAGCATCCGGAGGTTCAATCTGTAGAATCTGTTCAGGTTTTTGAAATTGGCATCCTCGGTCAATACGATGGTCGCCAATTGCTGACTCCTCGCCTTCGCCCTTTGCCTGGAGCAGTTGTAAGCAGATTAAATATTGAAGACACCAGCAGAGTGATTGGAATTCCTCAAAGATTTGATCGCGAAGATGGCAGTTCTAATGTTGTGGGCGAGCTTCTTAATGCAGCAGGTGTTCCTTTATGCATTGATGCTCTCAAGTTTAACTATCACATTATGGTTTCTGGGGGAACAGGATCAGGCAAATCTAATGTCTCGGCAAACCTTGTAGAACAAGCTCTCTTTGGTATTTCCTCAACAGCTTATCTTAGATACTTTGAGGTTAGGCACGGATTGGAGCTTGAGGAACCTTACATATTTTTTGATGGAACGCTGGTATATGAGTGGCTTGTAGCTACACAGGAAGGTGTAGATCTTTATGAAAGCCTATTCGCCAGTGGCAAGCAATGCATCGGAGTTATGAAAAATATTAAGGCAAATGTGGTCTTTTCAACCTTCGCCCGTGCCTTAAGAACAGGAGAACTCTTTATCATAGAAACGCTTTACGATCACTTTTCAAATAGCAATGCTCCTAACAGAAATCAGGGCGAGAGTTCCAGGGGAACATTATCTTCCTTTCTGAACGGCGCTGCAACTCGCGTTTTAAGAGGTATTTTCAAGCCTAGAAATAAAGTATTTGGTTTTGAAGTACATGAAGACCATCTAGAAAATATGCTTCGCATTATGACTGCTGACTGTCAGATGAATCACGCTGGGCACGAAATACCATTTTTGCTTAATCGTGTAGATGAAGAGGTTCGTAGAAACTTTAATTCAAGAATTTTACAAGACCGCATAGCGTTACGGATGGCAACTCAAAGTGAGGAGTTGTTTTTTGAGGAAATGAATGAGCGGACTTTTCGATAGATGCTGATTTTATGGAGGCTTCTTCAAATGTCAAAACTACTTGAACGAATTACAGTAAATCCCAAGCAATGTGGTGGTCGTCCCTGTATTCGTGGGATGAGAATTCGAGTGTCTGATGTTCTGGATTTATTCGCAGCAGGCTTAAGTGCTGATGAGATTTTAGAAGACTTGCCAGATTTAGAAATGGATGATATACGAGCCTCTTTAACATATGCAGCACGTAAATTGAACCATCCTATATTGGTGGCATGACAACTATTTGGATCGATGCACATCTGTCTCCGGCAATAGCAATCTGGATCACAAATACTTTTGGGGTTACAGCGTTGGCATTACGGGATCTTGGTCTGCGAGATGCAGAAGACCCTGAAATCTTTGAGGCTGCAAAGGCTCAAGGAGTAATTTTCATGACGAAAGATAGTGATTTCGTAGATTTAGTTGAGCGATGGGGATCACCACCACAAATCATCTGGTTGACTTGCGGCAATACCTCAAATGCGAAGCTAAGGGAGATATTGAGTTCAGTTCTACCAAAAACACTAGAGTTGCTACGTTCTGGTGAAAAATTAGTAGAGATTAGTGGGGATTAGCACGGCGGCATAACAACCCCAATGCACCCGACCGATGAAAGGTTGTCTGTGAGCGTTCGAAGATATTTGCGGCGGGTGATTGGGAACGTTATGCGGCTCTAGTTCTTGGCTTGGGCTGTTCCACCAAAACCTAGTAAACATGGTAATACTGTTAAAATCGCTATCAATGATCCTAATAATTTAGAGTTAATGAGGCCTCAAAAACACCTAGACTGTTTGCATTTGAAGTTTATATGTACACTTTCTTAATCCACTAACAAGAAGACAATTTTCTGGGGTAAGCAAAGTTGGCTCACGAAGAACATCTATCTCAGCTTTCAAAGGGAACTGACAGTTGGAACCTTTGGAGAAAAGAAAATTGGTCTGTCAAGCCAGATCTTAGCAATGCAAATCTTAGTAGGATTAATCTCCAAGGCGCTTTTCTCTCCGAAAGCGATCTTCGAAACGTGAATTTTAGTGGAGCTAACTTAAGTGGTGCAAACATCAACCGAGCGGTTCTTGATGAAGCCGTTCTTGATAATGCTAATCTACATCGTGCTAGTTTAAGTGGTATTAATTTGCAGTCAACTGTTTTTGGCAACGCAAATTTAGAGGAAGCTATACTTAGTTGTTCTAATTTGGCAAATGTCGATCTGAGTCGGGTAAGGTTAAGAGGAGCCGATCTTCAAGGTGCTGAACTTAGCCAAGCTAACTTAAGCAAAGTTGATTTAATTTGTAGTAATTTAAGTTCAGCTAAGCTTGAACATGCTCACCTCAATGAAGCTATTATTATTGCTTCAAATCTTCACAAAGCTGATCTCAGAAACGCTAATTTATGTGGGGCCAACTTAAAGCATTCAGATTTAAGTGGAGCATTCTTGCATAAAACTCAAATTGACTTGTCAACCTATTTAGAACAGAAGTGGCTTTTTGTTTGGAAAATTGTTAATGAGGGGGCAAAAGTCAAACAATTATGCGGACTAGATCTTAGAGGAGTAAACCTTAGCAAATCAGATCTCAGTCATGTTGATTTAAGCGGATCTAATCTTAGTGAAGCTAATCTCAGTGGGGTAAATTTTAGAGGTGCAAAATTACATAAAACAAACTTACACAGTGCTGACTTAAATGGAGCAAACTTACTCGAAACAGATCTAAGAGAGGCTAATCTAAGATCTGCTCAACTTAGCAACGCAGATCTTTCAGGGTGGGATATCAGTGGAAACTTATTAACGGTTGATATTAAAGGAGCAGATCTTTCGAGAGCATGTCTTTCAGAAGCATATTTGTTTAGGGCAAAGCTTTTTAGAGCTAATTTAAGGGAAGCCGATCTGCGTCAAGCCTATCTTGGAGAAGCCAATCTTGTAAGAGCAGATTTATCTAAGGCATGTTTAGAACAAGCTAACTTAACTCGCGTACAAGCAGTAGAAGCTAATTTTAGTGAGGCAAGATTTACTGGCGCATGTTTAGAAGATTGGAGCATCAATCAGGAGACTAAATTAGATGGAGTGGTTTGCGACTACGTATATAAGAAGGGTGGTCAAAAGGAACGCCGTCCTAGAAGTGGTAAGTTTGCTGCCGGGGAATTTACAGCCTTATTTCAAAAAGCAATAGAGACACTTGATCTCATTTTTATTGATGGAATTGACTGGCAGGCTTTCCTTCAATCTTTTCAAGAATTAAGGAAAAAATACGGCGAGAAGATATCTATTCAGGCGGTTGAAAAGAAATCAGGCGATGCTTTTATTATCCGATTAGAAGTTGCACCTGAAATCAATAAGTTAGCTCTTGAGGAAGAACACAAGGAGTTATATACGAAACTTTCATTAATGCAAGAAAGAATTAACCTTCAGGATGAGCAATTAACTTTTTACCGTGAGCAAATAGCGCATGAGCGACAAAAAAGTTCAGAGTTTCCACCTATAATCCAGGTACTAGCTGAAAACCAGAAAGAATCCTTGGAGGTAATAAAGACAATGGCTCAGAAAGAAAACTCTAGAATTATTAATACAGGTGGTGGAAACTACATTGAGTCCAATTCTGGAACTTATGTTGAGGGCGACTTCATTAATATGAGTCAAGACTTGGCTCAAGCAGCATCTCAAATTCAGGACTTAATCGAACAGCTACAAAAGCAAGGCGTAACGGTCGATGTCGCACAAGAGAACGTGGCTAATGAGATAGCAACTGTGGCTAAAAAAGATCCAACAATGAAGGATAAGTTGCTGAAATGGGGGCAGTCATTGGGAAGTGCAACAGTAAGCGATGTTGTTAAAGGGGCTGTTAAGCTTGCTATTCGCTCAGCAGGTATTCCGTTACCCTAAATTAGCTATCTAAGTACGCCGCATAACAACCCTGGTGCAGCGGATTGATCAAAATTGCTTGTTGTGTTGTAAAGATGTCGGCAACCGCTGACCAGGAACGTTATACCGACTAACCTGGCAAAAACAAGTTGCTCCAACCTAGGCTTGCGTTTTCACGCTTACTCTCACCTCAGTTAATTCTTTAATGAAACAATCACGCAAGCAACTACTAGAGCAGTTTTCACACATGGCAGAGGATGGTGCATTTGGTGATGAGATTAAAGCATCACAAGCTGAATACGCCTCTTTGCCTAAAGGTATTGCAATTTTCTTAAAGGTGATCCATGATTATCGCCAAAAAACCATAGAGAATCAGGAGTTTGCTGAAATCCGAGAAATGTTTCTCAAGCTAATCATAATTGTATATCGAGAAGCCAAGCGAGTTGATTCTGATATTGCTCTTAGCATAATAAACAGCTTCATTGATGATTATCCTGGCGTACAAGAGTCTTGTTTATTGCCAAAATGGTGTTCTTTAAGTAATGCTTGCTTAGCATTTCGTGAAGTTGCAAAATCAGAAAACAAGTTATTGGTCTGGCAGCAAGCTTGTAAACAATTTCAAGCCTATAATGAATTTCTTAATGGTTTACTTCCTTATTTGATCATTTTATGGCGTACAGCAAACTCGAAATTAGTTAATATATCTGTATTTTCTGTCGCATATTCAAACAAAATAAATCAGTTTAAGGATCTCACGAGTGGAGATGATGGTGCATTCTATCTAATCTTTCGTTTAGCACAACCGAAGCTGCGAAATGCAATAGCGCATGAAACCATATGGCTTGATTCTAATGCAAATAAAGTAAGGTATGTCGATGGAAAGCCACCTGTCGAACATGAAATAGATCTTGTGAACTTTATGGCATTGTGTTCAATCGGATCACATTTGGTTCAGACATACTTAGCGGCTCTAGCTGTCATAGTCGTCATGGAGAATGGTACACAAGAGGCTCAGTCGTTACTGCCACAAGATTTAATTGATTTATTTAGCTTTGTTCCGACGAGTGCGGTATAACAATTCCAATGCACCGGAACAAAGTAAACTGATCAGTGAACTGAAAAGAATATTGGTGTCCGGTGATTGGAACCGTTAGCTGTTAAGTTACAGGCACGTCCCATCAAAAACCCTAAGCGCCTTCATCTTGCCTACGATCGCACCATCCTCCCACCCCAGCAGCATCACCCTCTACTGCCAAATCTGGGACGACTACGAGACCCTGCTAGCCAGCCGTCGCGACGATGTCGTCTCGCCTCCTTGACGGAACTGGAGGTGTATCAACTGCTGGCGGTGCCAGAGGTGTGGATCTATTGCCAGGAGCAGCTCAATATCTATGGCCTCACCGAGTCGGGCTACGGCGATCGCCCCACCAGCCCGACCTTTCCTACTGCGAAGGGCAAAGCATTGCCGCCCCAGTATGTCGAGCGGGCCTGGGCACCGGGGTCTAGGGTAGCCCTACAAGATAGCAAAAGGCTGTCCCCCACGTTCAGGGAACAGCCTGCCCAATAGCGCTAGTACAGTTACTCGTCCGCTGGCTATTCGGCAATTACCCGCAGGTTGACCGTAGCGGTGACTTCGGGGTGCAGCTTCACCTCGGCCTGGTACTCGCCCAGCTTGTTGATGTCGGGCACCGAAATATCCCGGCGATCGACCTCTTTGCCCGACAGCGACTTGATCACGTCGGCCACATCGGCGGCGGTGACCGTACCAAAGATGGCCTCATTTTCGCCCACGGGCTTCTCAATCGTGAACATACCAATGGTGGACAGCGCCGTCTTGGTGGCTTCGGCCTCCTGCTTAATTTCCAGCAGCCGCTGCTTCTGCGCCTCGCGCCGACGCTCCACCTGCTTCAGCACACCGGGGGTGGTGCGCACCGCCTTCCCGTTAGGGATAAGATAATTACGTGCGTAGCCGGGGGCTACCTCCACCAGGTCGCCGTTATAGCCCAGCTTGCGAACATCTTCCGTCAGAACTACCTGTACCCGTTTTGCCATGATTCTTCTCGTATAGCCCAGTTGACTATACTACCCAACGCCCCCGTGTCTTGGCAACCCTTACCCTCGACAACCCGCTGTTTCTCGCCTCTGGCAGGCCCTGCCCATGATTAGACTCGTCTTTGCTCTGGTGCCCGCCCTTTGGGTGGTCGCGATCGCCGTCATCGCCGTCCAAAATGCCACCCCGGTCTCCATTCAGCTGCTCAATCTGCAGTCGATTGCCATTCCCTTTGGGGTGCTGCTGGCCTTCTGTGCGGCGGCGGGTATGGTGACCGCTGCCCTGGTGTTGCTGGTGCTGGGGGGCAATCCGCTCCGGTCTGGACGCAAACGGTCTGAGCCGTAGCCCAGACCGTTTACGTTGAGTCGTCAGCTCCGCGAGGGGTTTTTGGTGCGGTCAGTTGGCCGGTGCGGTGGTCACATTTTCTCGGCTGCGGGCCTCGCGAATTTCGGTACTCAACGCCTGCAGCGCCTGGGCAAACTGAGGGTCGGCCTCGGTTCCGATCGATTCACGGTTGGTTGAGAGCTGTTCCTGCTGCTCTTCCGTCAGCTCCACCGAGATGTCGGGGCTGATGCCGTTTTTGTTGATATCGGTGCCGTTGGGGGTGAGGTACCTGGCCACGGTAATGGCGACCCCAGAGCCATCGCCCAGGCTGCGCACCGACTGCACCAACCCTTTACCAAAGGTGCGGGTGCCCACCAGCACAGCCCGCTCGTTGTCGCGCAGCGCCCCCGACAAAATTTCGCTGGCGCTGGCCGAGCCGCCATCCACCAGCACCACCAGAGGCTTGTTGGTGAGGGAGCGGCTGTTGGCGGTTTCTTCGTCGACCACCCCCTGGCGATTGACGGTGGAGACAATCACGCCGTTGTCCAGCCACATGCGGGCAATGTCGATGCTGGAGTACAGCAAGCCGCCGGGGTTAGAGCGCAAGTCGAGGATGTAGCCTGTCACCCCCTGGCCCTCAAGGCTCTTGATGGCGTCGGCCATCTCGGTGGCGGCATTGGCGCTGAACTGGGTAAGCCGAATGTAGCCTACCGGCCCCTCTGGGCCAGTCTGCACGTTGTAGCGCACCGGGTGAATCTCAATGCGGGCCCGAGTGATCGGCACCTCTAGCTCCTGCTCGCCCCGGCGAATGGTGAGTGTCACCGAGGACCCCACCGGGCCACGAATGCGGCTGACGGCGTCATTGAGCTCCATGCCCTCGGTCGACTCGCCGTCGATGGCCAAAATCACGTCCTGGGAGCGAATACCTGCATCAAAAGCCGGGGTATCTTCGATCGGGGCGACGACCACGATGTCCTTGGTTTCGTCGTCCTGGGAAATTTGAATACCGACCCCGGTCAGCTCGCCGGAGGTGTCGATCTGCATGCTGCGGAACTCTTCTGGATTCATGAAGCGGGTGTAGGGATCCTCCAGCTTCTCCAGCATCTCGCGGATTGCCCCGTGGGCTTCCTCCTGACTGCTGTAGTTTCGACCCAGGTACTCGGTGCGCACCGCATCCCAGTCCACCTGGTTAAAGGTGGCATCGACGAAGTTTCGGTCAATCAGCTGCCAAACTTGATCAATTAGTTCCTTGGGGCTCTCTTCAAAGAAAGCTTTGCTCTGGGACAGGTGAATCCCGGCGCCGGTTACGGTTACCGCAGCCACAGCGACGGCGGTTGCACCCAGGATCAGTCCGCGCTTTGCAAGTGTCATGTGATATAGGTTCTAGCAGCAAATTACGCTCAATCTAGCACAACAAACTGAGATGCAAAGGGAAGTTTTTGTGAGGGATCGCAGCTCTGTTAATAACCGTAACAATAGACACTCAGCACCTCTGTCCCAGGCGACAACAGGTGTTCGCAAAACTGTGGCCAGGCATACAATGGTTAACCTCTGTCGGTACATCCGGAGCGCACCGGGGCGCAGGTGAAAGCCATTTAAGTGCCGTTGAGGGGAAGGTGCCACGCTATAATCGCCTTACTTTGTCGAGCTGCTCGGCAGACCTCAACCTCTGCGAACCGCTGCACGAATCGCTTTAGGACGCTGAGACACCGCCATGGGCACAAGCACTACCGACAGAGGTACGCACATTTTATTGATCGGCACTAACGAAGGCCAGACTCGCCAGATGGAGTTTGACCTGCGGGAGGCTGGCTACCATCCGGTGGTGGCCAGTAGTGCCAAGGTAGGCATGGCCATGGCCACCGAAAGCCCCCCGGCCCTGATTGTGGTCGATCGCCTGTTGGGCGGTGAGTCGGGGCTGGCCCTGTGCCAGACTCTGCGCAGCCAGGGCATCAAAGCTCCCATTGTGCTGTTGATGGCCAAGGAGAGCCTCGAGGACCGGGTCGCCTGCCTGGAGTGCGGGGCCGACGACTACTTTCTCAAGCCCTACCGGGCCGAGGCGTTCTTAAAAATGGTGCAGCTCTACCTGCAAGCCAGCCCCGGCGAAACTGAAAATCTCCGCTTTGGCGACCTGACCCTCGATATCGAAAACCGCCATGCCCTGCGGGGCGATCGCCTGATCGAGCTGACCATGAAGGAGTTTGAGCTGCTCAAGTACCTGATGGAGCACCCCCGCGAGGTGCTGCCCCGCGAGCAAATTCTTGAAAATGTGTGGGGCTACGACTTTGTCGGCGAGTCGAACGTGATTGAGGTGTACGTGCGCTACCTGCGGCTCAAGATCGACGGCGAAGACGACAAGCGGCTGATTCAGACCGTGCGGGGGGTGGGGTACGTGCTGCGGGAGAGTTAGGGAGTGGGTGGGTAGGTGAGTGGGTGAGTAGATGGGTGGGTAGACGGGTGAGTGGGTGGACGGGGGTGGGCCGACATCGATTGGGTGAGCGACTAGAATAATATCGCCCTGGTTGGGTGTCCCCGTCGGTTACCCGGTTCTTTTTGGTTCTGGTTGCTATGGCCTATTGTGTTGCTGGTTTGGTGTCCCCAGGGCGGTCTGCCCGCTTTCGCTCTGGGGTGGTGTGGAGCCTGGTGCTGAGCGCCCTGGTGCTGGGGGCTGGCTGTGCCCCCGCGCCTTCCCCAACGACACCCTCCGCCCCTGCCGACAATGCCCCCTCGGCCCCCGTTCCTACCGAAGCTCCCATGGCGGATCCCCGCAGTCAGCAGCTGGCCGTGACCGCCGTGACCACCCTGGGGGGCGAAGAGATTTTTTTGGAAGTGGCGGCCACCCCCCAGCAGCAAGCCCTGGGGCTAATGTTCCGCGACGCGCTGCCGGACGATCGCGGCATGCTGTTTCCGATGGCGCGCCCCCGCCCGGTTAGCTTCTGGATGAAAAATGTGCCGGTGCCGCTGGATATGGTGTTTATCTACCAGGGGCAGATTGTGGGGCTGGCGGAGGCTCCCCCCTGCACCGCCGACCCCTGCCCCACCTATGGCCCCGGCAATCAGCTGGTGGATCATGTGATTGAGCTGCGGGGCGGGCGGGCTGCCGAACTGGGGCTGGCGGAGGGAGATGAGGTGGTGATTCGAGAGCTGAGTGAGTAGGAACTCAGACCCCGTTACTGGTACCAAACCTACTGGTACAGAAACAGGCGCTTGGCGGCGCGGGTAAAGGCCACGTAGCAGAGCTGGTTGCGCTCGATCACGTTGCGGTTGGCCGACATTGAGGGCACATCCACAAACACATCCTGAAAGGTGGACCCCTGGCTTTTGTGGATGGTGAGGCTGTAGGCGTAGTCCATCATGTGGAAGCGCTGCTGCAGGTCCCAAAATTCCATCCAGCGCTTTTCTTTAGCCAAAAAGTCGAGCCTGGCTTTGAACTCGGCTTGACCCGACTCGTGCAGCACCCGCAGGGTTTTGAAATCTCCCGCCTCGGTTTCCACCTCCAGAATCCACAGGGGCCACTCGCCCTCGCGCCCCCGGGCGATGTGCAGCACCTCGCATTCGCCGGAGGTGGGCAGCACAAGGGTCTCTTCTTCAAGGCAGGGGTTGACGGCGATCAGTCGCTCACCGGGCACAAACCGTAGGGCATTGGAGCCGTAAATGGCTTTGCGAATGAGCTGGTTAAGCTGGGTGACGCGGCGGTTGGTGTAGGCCAGGGCTCGCACCTGGTCGGGGTTGCGCTGGTAGGCGGGGCTGGTGAAGGCGCGAATGAGCAGGTCGTGCCAGGCGCGGCGGGGCAGCACAAAGCAGCCCTCGGTGTTGTCGGCGTTGGTGTCATTGGTGAAGTGGGGCAGGCGATCGCGCTCTAGATTCCGCCGCAGGTCTTCGGCGATGACGCCGATCGCGCCGCCGTAGCGCACCACCTCGGTCAGCTCAGATTTATGGATGATCTGGCGGAAGCAGGCCGACTCGGGCTCGTTCACCGGGGGCAGCTGGGCCGGGTCGCCCACAAACAGGATCTGGGTGCCCCGATACAGGTTCGACACCGCGTTGACCAGCAGCTCCCACAGCTCCTGATTGATCATTGAGCACTCATCGACAATCACCAGGCGGTAGCGATCGATCTGGCTGGCCTGCTGGCGATCGATGGCAAACACCTGTTTGCCGCTCTCTTCGTCGATTACGGGGCGCAGGCCGAGCAGCTTGCAGCAGGTCATAGCGTCAATGTCGAGCCGCCACTGGGCCGCCATCGCCGCCAGTACCTTGGTGGCTTTGTTGCTAAAGGCGCTGAGCACGATGGGGCGATCGTCGCCGCGATCGCGCAGCCCATTCACAAACACCTGCAGCAGCGTCGTTTTGCCCGTACCCGCGTAGCCCGTCAGCAGGTACAGCTTCTCGGTACCCTGCACAAAGGCATCGAGGGCCGCCAGGGCCGCCTGCTGTTCGGCGGTCAGAGCCAGGCCGGTGCCCGAGGCTGTGGATGTCGGCTGAGGTAGGGCCATAGATGCGGAACAGGTGTTCTATCCCAGAGTAGCCTGATTCCCTGCCCTCAGCCGTCCGTAAAGCGACGCAGCCTGGGGTTGGGCCTTTAGGGGCAGTTAGTCGGCGTCACGTTGCTGCCCACTCCATTGGCACCGGTGCGGGCAATCCAACCCGTGCCGGCGTTGAAGATGCTTACCTGCATCCATCGGCGGCCGTCGGCGGCGGTCTGCTGTGTGGGTGGGTTGGTGCTGGCCCTGACCAGATCATTCTGGTTGTAGCCCGCTATCGTGGCAGACCCCGTGGACGGACCAGATCTGACCACCAGGGCTGTATTCGCCCTGAAGCAGGCCCCGGTGGGCGGTGGGGGGGTGGTGCCGCAGGGGCCGAGATTGGCAGCGTTGAGCCAGCCCACGGGCTGGATGGGAGAAAGGGTGCCGCCGCCCAAAAAGACCTGCGCCCGCCCGGTGGTGACGGCCCCGGTCAGGGTGACTTGCGTACCCGCTGCCAGCGTGCCAATGCGGTTGGCAACCGGGCCGAGGGTGGAGTTGTCGAACACCTCAGCGGTCTGGTTGAGCTGACGACAGCCGCGAATCAGGGCCGGGTTTTCGGTCAGGGGGCGAGTGTCCTGGGCCAGTACTGGGGCGATCGCCCCAGTACTGGCCGCCAGCACCGCCACGGTGCCCAAGGACAGGGATCGCAGAGTTCGAGATCGCATAGAGACTCCTAAAACTAAGGCTTGCTAAGAGTTTGACCATGCTTGGAACGACCCGGCTATCCTACCACCCTTAAAAATTGCCCCGGCCCCAGCCGTAACGAAGCTTACCGAAGCGCCAGAGCCAGCCGCATTATCAAGCCTTGCCACGCCCGACCCAACAGACAGGCTAGGGGCTGCAACGGTTGACTGCAGGGCAAGAGGCTAATTGATGACAGCCCCTGAAGCCTCCGCCAGAATGTCGGCCAGAATGACCTTATCCACCTGCCCCTGGGCAACCTGCATTACATAGTAATGGGCCTGGGCGACTCCAATGGGTCGGGCTTTGCCCATTGCATCATTGCATTCCATCTCAGAGCCAGCCCTAGACGGGGCTAAACCACCGCCGCCGCCTTGATCGCAAAGATGCGCTCAATGGTGTCTTCGACGGAGCGATCGGGGGTGGATGCGCCGGAGGTGACGCCCACGGTAATGGGGCCATCGGGCAGCCAGTTTTCAGTCACCGTCAGGTCGCCGTGGAGCGGCTTGTGCTCGATGCGGTTGCCGGGGCCGATGCGGGTGGCCCCGTCGATGTGGTAAGAGGGAATCTGGCGCTCGATCGCAATTTCCTGCAGGTGGGTGGTATTGGACGAGTTGTAGCCGCCGATCACCACCATCAGATCGAGTTTTTCGTCCACCAGCTCAAACATGGCGTCCTGGCGCTCCTGGGTGGCGTCGCAGATGGTGTTGAAGCTGAGGAAGTGGTCGTTGAGGGCCTGGGGACCGTACTTTTTCAGCATGGTGTGCTCAAAGAGTTTGCCGATCTGCTCGGTTTCGCCCTTGAGCATGGTGGTCTGGTTGGCGATGCCGATGTGGTCCAGGTCGCGATCGGGGTCAAACCCAGCGGAGCAGGCTTTGCCAAACTTGGCCATAAACTCGGCCTTGCCGCCGCCAGTGAGAATGTAGTCGGCCACGTACTGGGCCTGCTCCAGGTTCAGCACCACCAGGTACTTGCCCGCAAAGGAGCTGGTGGCCACGGTTTCCTCATGGTTGTACTTGCCGTGGATGATTGAGGTGTGATCCCGTTTTTTGTGCTTTTCCACGGTGTTCCACACCTTGGACACCCAGGGGCAGGTGGTATCGACAATGGTGCAGCCCTTGTCGTTGAGCAGCTGCATTTCCTGCACGCTGGCCCCAAAGGCGGGCAAAATCACCACATCCCCCTGACCCACCACGGAGAAATTCTTTTCGCCATCGATCACTTCGATGAACTCCACCGCCATCTCCTTGAGGCGCTGGTTGACGCTGGGGTTGTGGATGATTTCGTTGGTGATCCAGATGCGCTCGGTGGGGAAGTGCTGGCGGGTTTCGTAGGCCATGGCCACGGCCCGCTCCACCCCCCAGCAAAAGCCGAAGGACTGGGCCAGCTTGATGGTGACGTTGCCCCGGGTGAGGGTGTAGCTGCGATCGCGAATTTCTTGAATTAGGCCGCTGTTGTACTCGGTCTGCATCTGCCCGGCCACCGCGTCTCCGTGGCCAAACCCCTGGCGAAAGTACTTGTCGGAGTGGTTGAGAGATCGCTTAAAAGCCTTAGTGTCCATCGAATCCTCAGCGAGTTGCGGCATGATTATAGGATAGCGGGTTGTGGGTAGGGGATTGACGCGCGATCGCCTTGCAAATTTCAATGCCCCCTACCCTGCCCGTCCAATGCCTGACGCCCAGTAGTGGTGAGTCGTTCTTGATGAACCAAAATACTTCATCCATTTCTTTCCCAAATTTTGAAGTGGAACAAGGAAGCCAATGCTGCCCTCGCCAATAGACCATTGGCCAACCGTTTCAAAATCAGGTAGTTGATCGAGGATATTTCCTATGCCTGAAGAACTTGTTCCCATCCTTCGGGTTGAGAACGCCCGTGAAACGGCGAATTGGGCAACGAAAGATTTGACCAACACACACCATCAGTACAGGTTGTATCTACGGGGCCAAAGCCCATGGTCTGACCAGGCGATCGCGCACAACCCGCCACACTTCATCTGAGTGGGAGAGCAGTAACCGACTCCGAAAAGTCAAAGAGTTTGTATGGCCTGACCACCGGATCAGCTAAAAGGTTTTCCTCTCTAGACAGGAAGAGGTATTTGTTTCCCCATTCAATGGGGATAGCCATTTCCTCACCTGCCTCAAACCATCAACCCAATGATCCAATGCTGAGATTGCCTTGGCTATTTTTCGAGGTGCCCATTCCTGCGTCAGCCAACCCGTATCTCTGACCTACCAACGCATTCGAAACGACAAATTAAACGTATTGCTGGTTGTAGTCAATGGATTGCCGGAAGGGTCAGTGCCATAGTTAAACTGCTGATTTGCCCACGAAAATTGTAGATTAGGATTAATGCGACCTAGCCTAAAGGTAACATCGGCTAGCACGCCCAATACGGGTTCGCTGGTGTTATTGCTGAAAGGTGCCCAAAATCCAGTAAGGGCGACGTTATCCCCTATTCGGATTGAAGTGTCTAACACTGTGCGAGTAGGTTGGGAATTTGGCAGAAGATTGCCAAAGGTCTGAGCTGCCCCTAAGGACACTGAACCACTTGTCCAGCGAGCCCGGGCAAAAACGTTGCTGCTACCAGCGCCACGCTGTTCAATATCGCCTATTGTGGTGTCTTGATCGATGGCCCAGTTAAAGCCGGTTCCTACTGTCAAGCTATTTTCACTAGATAAAGCAAGTTTTTGGTTGACTTCTCCCCACAGATTGCTATAGCGATCATAGTTGGGATTAATTACCCCTATCGCTCCAGTGCGATAGAAAAAACCACCATCAGTATACCCCTGATAGTCAAGCCCCCCGTAGGTCTGAATGGAAGGCCCCATGATGGTGCCAGCGTAGTACCGAAAACTATTATAGGTGCCAGTATTGTTGCCACTAAAGCTGAGATGGGGATAGTAGCGAATGCGTTCGGTTTGCTCCACGCTAACTTGATTAAGTGCCTCCTGCCGGTATAGGGTGATGTAATTTTGGGTGTAGACATTGTCAATTACATTGATATCAAAGACCTGGCTATTCACAATTGACGTAAGCGTAGCGGCCTCTCTGCCTCCGCCCTCTCCGCCTGCCGCTAACATGACTTCCCTCTCCCCCAAAGGCCGGAGTCCTATGGTTTGTCTAAGGTCTCTTTCTGTTACTGGAGATAGGCCTAGCCATATAGAGTTAAAGTGCGCTCGGGCTTCATCCTGGGGGGCTTCCGCAGAGTTGCTCGGTGTCGTGGCATGACCTGCCCCAGCGTGATAAAGCGTGAGGCTGGCTAACGGCAATCGGGTGTTATTAGCAGCAGTAAATAATCTGAGGTTAACGGCTGGGTTTGCAGGTTCTTCAGTGGCCGAAACTACCACCTGCCTCTCTGGCAAGACTAAGGCTAAGGCCGCCAGTGCGATATTTAGTATCGGTTGATCTGGGTCTAAGATCACTACTGGGCCTCGGATGGTTCGAGCCAATGCAGCTTCTCTTGCATTGGCTTGGACGGTTTGGTTAACTGTGGTGTAACCTAACGCAGGTATGGTAGAAAAGATTTCCTCCCGTTGAATTTCGATGCTGTTAGCAGCATCGAAATTGGGTAAGACGCCAATATTAGGTATGCGTAAGTCAACCCCAATCTGCTGTACGTCAGTGCCTCGCTGAAAACCAGGGGCCTGAATAGCCGCTAAAGTTTCAGGCAGAACAACATCACCAAAGTTAGAGGTTTGCTCAAACCGAGTAGGAAGTCGAGTTGAGGGCTCAATACTGGATTCGTCTGTTACAAGGCCAGGAGTATAGGTACAAATATCGCCAACTTTTGGGTCAAGGCAGGAACCTGTAAGACTAAACTGAACATCCTGGCTGAGGAGAGTCAAGGGTTCCCCAATACTTATTGTCAGTCGTCTTTCTTGCGGTAAGTTACGGATGTACAAGACCTGTTGACGTTGGGTAAGGGTTGTTCTATTGTCTGGACCAGAACTGCTCTCAACAGTTTGATTTAGATTGACTAGGCCGTTATAGTTTAGGTTGGTACTACGCTCGTTGCCAAAACTTACTCCTGTACTGATTTGAGCCTGAGTTCCATAGTCTAGAGCAGTCTGGTCAAAGGGAATTGTGGTAACCACTGGTGATAGAACGCCAGGTGGAATATACACAGTGGTAGGGGCATTAGCGTTAGGTAATTCTCCTTCATCCTGTCCAGAGAAATTTAGAAGAGGTTCGTGGTCCTCATCCACTGATTCCGCTGAGGGCGGTTTCTGAGGTTCAGTCGAGCTGACAGAAAACACCGGTCTTGACACAGTGCTCGGTGTTGGGAAAGCTTGCCCGGGCACCCCTGCTGTGGGTTGATTAAGATCAGGGAATGTTCCCTCATCCTGATTGGAACCCTCGAGTTGGAACCTGTTACTGGTAGCTGTTGCTGATGATGAAGGTAGCTCTTGGGATGCAGAGGCGCTAGGGGTAAATGTGGGTCTCGCCACAGCGCTCGGTGCCGAGGGCGACGAAACTGGCAAAAGGTCGCGGGCAGTTGTGCTGAAATTCTCATTGTTTTTTGTCCCAGGGGGCGCTGGAACTGGTAAATCCGGGGACGTGAATTGGGCCTGAGGTGTTGTTTCAGCATCCTGCGAAACGACTGGGACTTTGTCTAGAGGTAGGGGCAAACCGTCTCCATCGGGCAGTACGCTTCTGTCCCTAGTGGATTGAGCCTCAACTGGATGCAAGGGTTCAGGGGCGGCAACTGGCGAGGAGGACTGCTGCGATCGCTCCTCCTGGGGCGGAGGTAAAGCCTCAAAGCTTGGATCTGGAGATTGAGGGACAGGTGACCTTGTTGAGGTAGCTGAAGTTATACGGTCTGCTGCTGATTCTGTTTGATTTAGGGCTGGGGCTGGAGTGGGGATGTCAGGCGACGCCTCTAGGTTCTGTGGTGCAGTCGGTATTGCTGCGGCTGGCACCGGATCTGCGGGCAGAGTTTGTGAGATTGAGGGTTTGCGAGCTAGCTCTGTTGCAAAGGCTGGTTCGCTAGAGGACTCCGGCACCGGATCTGTAGAACTTTCAGGGCTAGGGTTGAGTTCGGAGGCGTGGGGCAGAGACTGGTCGGGGAGCGCATCAGCTAAAGATTCTGCACCGTCTTCGGTAGTTTGACTCTGAGCCCAAGCTGAACTGGAGAGTGCCGCTAGCCACAGTCCTGTCTCTAAAGCCAGTAGTAAGTGGCTCAGCGGTTGATTATGCTCCTGCAGCTGTGATGTCTTTTGTTGGCAAACAATTTTTGTCAGCATAGGGTAACAACACTCCGGACAGCTATTGATAACCAACGATGAAATGCGGACTTTAAATCTTTCGCACAGTGATTTATGCAACGAGAAATCAATGATTTCAGCGCTTGCTCAGAACAGCGCCCGGACAGGGAATCAGGGACTATTGCCTAGGAGATTTTTCGCCCCGACCCTCCGTACGGCTTGCTAATTTGGCTTTAGCAGATGCTTCCTCACCAGCGCAGCAAATAGACTCTGACTAAAAGTCGATTGGGCAATCATCGGTATACCTTGGACAGAACTGGAGATTTTGACAGGGTGCCAATGGAGTGACCTTTGCCCCGAATGGGCATACTCTGTTGGCTTTCTTACTATGACCATAGCGGGGGAATTAGCTAAGGACTCTAATCCGAAATCCTGTCTAGGTACCCTCAATTCTCAGGGCGAATGACAGTTTGCCCCTACAGATGAACCTGTAGGAAACTGGGGGCATGGGATTCGGATTCCATATGATTATCCATTTCATTCCGCTGCCTAGGATTCAGGGCCGTTTTGGAAAAACTTTCAGCATAAACAGCTAATTCCGCAAAGGTTTGATTGTTTTATACATCAGGTACCCCGCTCTTTGAACTCAACGATTCTGACATTTTTTGTCTGTCCATAAATTCTCTTGACAAAGATATATGGTGCCAGATTTTCCACATCAGCAGAATAAGGTATTCCCCCTAAAAGCCTTGCCAGGCAATGGTTTTAGCTTTAGGCTCAAGGGTACAATTTTCGGCTAGCTGTCTTGGCATTCTTTATTTTCTGAATAAAAAATTCAGTGTTTTCCCTTGGCGTCTGTGTTCTTTGGCACTCGATAAACTGGATGCTATTACCGCATTGAAGCCAGTATCCTTCTTGACTGTTAAGAAAGTTCCTGTCCTGTTGTGCGAAAAAATAATTTGCACTACATTCAAATTTATTGAAGGGGCAGCTACCGCAGTTGAAGCTTTTTATTTCTGTGGCACGCCAGTTCAGCTTCTATTCATCTCCTGAACTTTGGGTGCGCTTCAGTTGCGTGTGATGGCAGAATTTTACTGTTGTCACTCATTGCGATGAATTGTAATGAGTGGATCTATATTTTGACTGCAAATTTAACCGTGTTAAAGGGTGGCTGAATTGCAAGTAGCGCTGCTTGTAATCTTTTGCCGTTCACGGAGTTTGCTGTTAACGCAGTTTTGCGGTCTAGATCTGCTCTTGATAGAGCGATTGTTGTCTTTTCTTCAAAAAGAGGATTTGTCATGAAGAATATTAAGCTTTGGGGCTCGTTGGTGACGGCTGCTGTGGTCACAGGTATGGCAGGTGCTGCCTCGGCCCAGGAGGTATCTACCACCGCGGGTTTTCAGTTAGGTGTTTTTGGGGGGGTGACCGGTATGACGGTTTCCTCGGCGGTTAGCGATACTAACGCCTACAGCTCAGGCGTGGTCAATAGTGGTGGTGTTTTTACAGAAGCTATCGCCTCTACGATCGACCTGAGTGACTTAGCCGGTAAGCCTTTCTTCACCGAATTTGGTACCAACGTGAATCCCTTGTTTGGTGGCACTGTGTTTATAGCCTTCCCCGATGGTCCTGGAGTTATAATTCCTTAGCCATTGAGGCCAGGATTGACCTCAGGGGTAACAAGATTGAATTTCAGGTTCGAACCATATCAAGCGTGTTAAACCTCTGAGGCAGAACTGGGTTATTTCGTATACGAAACATCGGCTTTCTGATCATCGCCATTGATGCTCAGAAAGCCTTTTGTTTAAGGCTTTTTTAACCTGCAAACGGCTCTTGCCCATTTTTACGACCTGTTAACTCTGGCCGTGAGGACGACGATCCATACTGCTGAAGCAGTTGCACAAAAGTCCTTCAAGGCGTTGCTGAATGCAGGTATGGTATGCCCCCCAGCCCCCCAATTATGGGGGGAGTCGAACTCTCAAAGTCCCGCAGAGTTGGGGAATTTAAGGGGCGATGAAAGGATGACAAGTTTACAGATTCATTACTCAATTCAGCCACGACTCATTCTACTCGTCGTGGCTTTGCAATCTGGTAGCCGCAGCACGCCCTACAGCACCGTTCAAGTTAGACCGCCGACTGCTCAGGCCAGAATCGTGCCAATTTCCTTCAGGTAAACGCGGCTGAAGGGTTCGCCACCGCCTAGGCGGTATTGCTCAATCAGCCCCTCGCGGCGAATGGAGATGTTGTCGCCCTCTCGCACCACGACCGTGGCGTGGGGCAATACATCGCGGGTGAGCAGGGTCTCGGTTTCGGTGGGGTTGTCCAGCACCACCATGTCGCTGCCGGAGTAGAACATGCCCTCCTGCTCAAACAGGTCGCCGCGATACTCTGCAATCAGCAGATCGAGTCGGGGATTGCGCAGCAGGTTACGCACATTGACGTTGTAGTTCGAGTTCAGAACTTTTTCGGAGCGGTTGATCAGCACGCCCTCGCGGCACACCGCGCCGATCACCCAGTTGGGGTACTGCAGCAGCACGTGGTCGATCAGCTCCTGCAGGTCGCGCAGGGAGACCCGGTTGAAGGTCATGATCGGGATGCGGGGGCTGACTTCGGCGGGGAAGAAGGTTTCCAGAATGGGGGAGGTGACATCGACGCGATCGCCCACCGACGGGTTGAGGTGCATCGAGATGCCGGGCGCTGAGTTGATTTCCAGAATGCCAAAACTGCTGTCTTTCCACGATCGGGTCAGGTCGCGGGCAATCACGTCGATGCCCAGACAGGTCAGCCGGAAGTGTTGGGCAATGTCCTGGGCCAGGATTACATTGTCGGGGTGAATGGTGGGCGTGGCATCAATGCTGACCCCACCGGCGGAGAGGTTGGCCACCTTGCGCAGGTAGACGGTGCGGCCTGACTCCAGCACGCTGTCGAGGGTATACCCCTGGGCGTTCAGGTACATCTCCATGGCGTCATCGATTTTGATTTTGCCCAGGGGCGACGTGGGAGTGTCACTGCGGGCTACATCCCGATTGGCGTCGCGGATCAGTTCACTCACCGTCGCTTGTCCGTCCCCGGAGACCGAGGCGGGCTGGCGCTCCATCGCCGCTACAAACCGACCGTTGACGCACAAAATCCGGAAGTCGGAGCCGGTGATGCTCTGCTCGACAATGATGCGCACCGACTGATCCTCTGGGATAGTGGCCAGGGCGCGATCGAAGGCGGCTTCCAGCTCCTCGTCGTCGCGCACGTCGGAGGTGACCCCTTCGCCCTTGTGCCCCGACACCGGCTTCACCGCGATCGGATAGCCAACCCGGTCGGCGGCGGCGAGGGCTTCACTGCGGCTGGCGACAATTTCGCCCCTGGGCACCGGAAAGCCCAGGGTGCTGAGCAGAGACTTACAGTCGTCCTTGCGGGTGGTGAAGTCGGAGTCCAGGTGGCTGTCGGTATCGAAGGTGGTGGCGACGCCGCGCACCAGCTTTTTGCCGTAGCCGTACTGCATCAGCCCCTCATCCCACAGGTAGAAGGTGGGGATGCCCTTTTCGTGGGCAGTACGCAGAAGTGCGTAGACGGTGGGGCCACCGTAGACCGACTGCCGAAACAGCTGCTGAAAGACGTCAATCTGGTCTTCAATATAGAAGGTCTGGTCCTGAGTGATGGCCTCGAACCAGTCCCACACCGCAAACACCACCGATCGCGTCGTGCGACCGTGCAGGGCCTCGATGGCCAGGCGGCAGCGATCGCCCCGGTGGGTGACGCTCCACTGGTGCAGGTGCAGGCCCACATCCAGCCGGTTGACCTCGGCCGCCACCTGGGCAAACAGGTGGGCGTAGGAGTCGTAGGAGCGTTCCTGGAGGTGGGGGTAGCGATCGCCCACTACCTCTACGTAGGCCTCGATCGGCAGCGGCTCGACGTTGCCCGTCAGGGCAAAGTCGAACACAAAAGCCGCTGTGTTCAGGTAGGGATTGCTGCCCTCACAAAATCGACTGTTGTAGATGTCAAACGCATCGGTTTTACGAGCGTTTACGCGCGATACCGGCAGCTGATCGAGAACCACAGACTCCTTCCTCCAGGGCAAATACCCTTTAAGCTAACCAGAGATGTCTGCGCCTCGCATGTACCAACAGCCATATACCGTGAGCAGGAAAAACCCGCCCCGCCTGAGCCGATTGGGGTTGTGCCGAGGCTATACCTGCCGTCGCCAGTTCCACGGCAATTCCTACGAGATGTGTAGACAAAGCCCCGAGGAATCACGCCAGCGGCTAAAAAAGATCTGTTCCACTGCGTGAGGATCGTTTGCGTGAGGATCGTTACTGTGACGTCGTTTTTGCCCGCCAAATGGCTATTGGGAGGATGTGGGCTGGGTCTGGCGGCCTGGCTGTGGAGTGGATCTGTGGCCCTGGCGGCCCCCTGCACCGTGAACTGTAAGTCGGGCCAGATTCAGTTTACGCCGGGCGATCGCATCACCATTCAGGTGGTCAATGTGGGCAGCCGCCCCCTCAGCCTGGAGCAACCGCCCCTGCTCGGCCCTCGCGTCCTGTTTACCGGCAACACGATCGAAACCCAGGTAGGCTGGACAGCCCAGCCCAACCCCTCGGTATTTTTCTGGTCCCAGGAGCGGCTGCCCGTGCGGGCGCGCCTGCACCGCCCCGGCCCCACCACCCTGCGGGTCGAGGTGTTTGACGCCCCCAGCGAACCCAGCGATCGCAGCGTCACCATCGAAGCCGATGGCCGCGTTTCGGTTAAATAGCTGTATTAGGGGGCCGCAGCGGGGCTGAATTGAAGCGTAGGGGCAAACGGCCGTTTGCCCCTACGAGAGGCGTTGAGCGATAGCTTCACAGATGTATTCACCCACCCCCTCCCCTACCCATCCACTCGCCCACCCGCCTACCCATCCACTCGCCCACCCGCCTACCCATCCACTCGCCCACCCGCCTACCCACCCACTCCCCCCCCTAGGGCAAACGCATACTCAGGAGGAGAGTAGCCGAATTAGGTAGTCATTATCCCATCCTGCTTGCAAGCGTTTAGCCTTGATACCCCCTTTGGCAAAAGCGTCCTGACGCAGCAGATTGAGGGCGATGTGACGGACGACGGCCAGATTAGCGGGGGCGTGGTCTTTACGAATTCGAGAGGCATCTTCGTGGAAGGCGACATCGAGCACCCAGTGGAGCTGGTTTTCAATACCCCAGTGGCTGCGCACCCCTTGGGCAAAGCGTTGGACATCGCCGTCAAAACTAACGAGATAGTAGCGCTGCTCAATGGTCGGGGGTTGACCGAGGATACGGCGTTCAGCCTCCACGAGGCCAACGCGTTTTAAGCCAACCCAGCGCTCAGCGTTGATGAGGTGCTCGACCCCATCGAGCAACCAGTGGCGGCGGATGAAAGCGGTATGGGGCAGTGGCGATCGCCTTTTACCAGGACCTGTTTGCCTTCCTCTGCCTGCTGCTGGTCACCCCCCTGGCCAGCCTGGCCCTGACACCCCAGGACCTGGGCCTGCTGCTGGTGCTGGGGGTGCTGTGTACCGCCGTCGCCCACACATTATTTATTGAGAGTTTGGCGGTGCTGCGAGCCCAGACCGCTAGCGTGATCAGCGGCCTGGAGCCGGTCTACGGCATTGCCCTGGCGGCCCTGCTGCTGGGGGAAGTGCCCGTCCCCCGCACCCTGGTCGGCGGCGCGATTATTTTGGGCACCACCCTCTGGGCCAGCCTGCCCGACAAGAGCCTGGAGGCCCCGCCCTAGGTCTGGGCCGCAAAGTCGTGGATAAAGGTCCGCTGGGCGACTACGCCAAGGGCCCCGGCGTGGACGCTCTGCACCGTGGCGATCGCCGCCTCAGCGCTGTAGCCCAGCCGCACCAGACAGGCCGCCACCACCGTCCCCGTACAGTCGACTGACTTCTGCTGCAGAGTAATAACCGTTAGGACAGGATACTGCTCAATATATCAATTTTTATTGATGTATACTGGCCCTAGAATCATTAGCTTCAAACCTCTATGTCCACCAGACAGCCTGCCGCTGCCCCAGTCGCCGGGGGACAGCTCAACATTTTCGAGCGCTACCTCACCCTGTGGGTGCTGCTGTGCATTGCGGCTGGCATTGCCCTGGGGCGGCTGCTGCCCGGGGTGGCGATCGCCCTGGATGCCATGAGCATCTACCAGGTGTCGGTACCGATCGCCATCTGTCTCTTTTTCATGATGTACCCGATCATGGTGAAGATCGACTTTGCCCAGGCCAAGCGGGCGGCCCAAACCCCCCGGCCCGTGCTACTCACCCTGGCGGTGAACTGGCTGATCAAACCCTTCACTATGGTGCTGTTTGCCCAGGTCTTTCTGGGCGGGCTGTTTCGGCCCCTGCTGGCGGGCACCGAGATTCTGCGCGGCGGCGAGATTGCCCTGGCCGATTCGTACATTGCCGGGACCATTCTGCTGGGCATTGCCCCCTGCACCGCTCCCCCCCCTCCCCTACCCCCACCCCGCCAGCACCAGCTTCCCAATCGTCCGCCCCGACTCGATCTGGGCGTGGGCCTGGCGCAGGTTGGCGGCGTTGATGGGTGACAGGGTTTGCCCCAGGGTGGTGCGGATCGCGTTGGCATTGATCAGCGCCGCCACCTCGCCGAGCAGGTGGCCCTGGTCGGCCATATCGGTGGTCTGGTACATGGATCGGGTGAACATAAACTCCCAGGCAAAGGTGGCGCTCTTGTTTTTGAGCAAATTCAGATCGAGGGGGTCGGTATTGCCGACGATGCCGACGATCTTGCCCTGGGGCCGAATCAGCTCCGCCATCACCCCCCAGTAGGCGTCGGTGTTGTTGAAGTTGGCGATGAAATCGACCTCGCGGTGGCCGAGTTGGGCCATCTCCTCGATCAGCGCATCGCTGTAGTCCACGCTGTGGTCGGCCCCCATCTGCCGTACCCAGGCCTGGGACTGGGGCCGGGAGGCGGTGGCGATGACCACCAGTCCCGCCAGTTTAGCCAGCTGAATGGCGATCGACCCCACTCCCCCGGCTCCGCCGAGGATGAGAATCGACTGGCCGCGATTGCCCCCGGCCCGATGGATGCCAAGGCGGGTAAACAGGGCCTCCCAGGCGGTGATGGTGGTCAGCGGCAGCGCGGCGGCCTCGGCAAAGGAGAGGTTGGGCATGGTACCCACAATCCGCTCGTCCACCAGCTGAAACTCAGCATTGGAGCCGGGGCGGGTGATGTCGCCCGCGTAGTAGACGGCATCGCCGGGCTGAAAGCGGGTGACGGCATCGCCCACGGCTTTGACGACACCAGCGGCGTCGTAACCCAGCACCCTGGGGCTGTCCTCCAGCTTGTCTTTGGGGGCTCGCACCTTGGTGTCGACGGGGTTGACCGCAACGGCCTCGACCCGCACCAGCAGATCTCGCCCCGTGGGGGTGGGGGTTGGCAGGTCGGTGTCAAACAGCGATCGCGGGTCGCTGATGGGCAAATACTGGGTAAGGGCAACGGCTTTCATGGGGAATCGATCGCTGGGTGAACGGGAGACAGGCGCGGCAGGACGCATCTCGGTGTGACTCAGTGTAAGGGGTGAGGGCCATCTCCTGCCTGGGGCGGGGGGCAAGGCCTACCTGTTGGTACAGGTGCTTCTGTCTGGGCCATCACTAGACTGGTGAGACCAGGGCTGCCAGGGGCAGGGAGATCCAGAGGGCGATGGCGGTATCTCCCCAGGCTGATTTCCGCCAGCTTTTGGGGTCCAGGCCCGACAGTGGGGAACCGTACCCTGGTGCCATTGGTCTGGTGACTAAAGGCACAACCAAAATTCAAAAGGTTCCCGCCCATTTTTTGAGTGCCAGGTCGATAAAACGTCTGATTTTATTGATCTGGATCAAAAGTGCGGCAGAACAAGGTCAGGCTCTACGTCGACCGTCTTTACCGCCTCTGGCTTGTTCTGGGGCTGGTTTGCAGCGGTCGGCAATATCCCTCCACTGATATCCTCACTCAATTTTATTTGACATATTTTGTTAAGGAAGGTTACTGACATGAGCACGGTCCTGAATTATTCCGTGAGAACGGCAGCCCTGGCAAGTCTGGGAGCGGTGGCGGTGGTCACCCTGCCCCTGCCCGCCCAGGCCCAAACCACCCAATTTAACGACGTGGGCTCCAACTACTGGGCCCGCCCCTTCATTGAAAACCTGGCCAGTGAGGAGATCATCGCCGGGTTCCCCGACGGCACTTTTCGACCCGACCAGCCGGTGACCCGCGCCCAGTTTGCGGCCATTGTGCGCAACGCCTTTCAGCAGCCCCTCGATCGCACCGCCCCCCGCTTCACCGATGTGCCCAACAACTACTGGGCCAGCGCCGCGATCGCCGACGCCTACAGCCAGGGGTTTCTCTCCGGCTACCCCAACGGCGCGTTTCAGCCCGAAACCCAGATTCCTCGGGTGCAGGTGTTGGTGGCCCTAGCCAATGGCCTGGGCTACAACCCCAGTGGCTCGGTGAATGAGGTGCTGGGCGTCTACCGCGATCGCGGCCAGATTCCTGAGTATGGCCAGGGCCCCGTCGCCGCTGCCACCCAAAACCGCCTGGTGGTCAACTACCCCAACATCGATGTGCTCGGCCCCCAGCGCACCGCCACCCGCGCCGATGTGGCCGCCTTTATCTACCAGGCCCTGGTGGCCCAGGGCCGCATGCCCGCCCTGCAGGCCGGACTGAGCGCCAGTAACTACATCGTGGGCAACGCCCCTGGGGCCGGGGCTGGTTCTGGGCCTACGAGCAGTTCGCCGCGCCTGGTGCCCAACGGCACCCGTCTGAATGTGCGCTATCCCAACGCCGATGTGGACATTGTGGTGGCCCCAGGGCAGACCGTGGCCACCAGCCTGCAGATTGCTGAGCCTGTTCGCAACAGCCAGAACCAGGTGCTGATTCCCGAGGGCAGCACTGTCCAAGGCCGCATTGTGCCGGTGGAGATTCGCGGCGCTCAGGTGACGGCGGCCCGGTTCGTCGCCGATGCCCTCAACATCAACGGGCGCACCTACACCATCAACGCCGAATCGAGCCCGATCGCGGCCACCAGCAGCGTCAACAACACTACCCTGCAGGGGGCGTTGATTACCGGCGCGGCTGAGTCCATTCTGGCCACCATTACCGGCAATCGCGGCCTCGGCAGCATTGTGGGCGAGATTATTACCGGCGAGAACCAGCCCACCTCGACCAGTGCCGTTGTCGTCATTCGCCCCAGCGATCTGGATTTGATCGTGCGATCGGAATTTACGGTCGATGCGATCGCCAACAACTGAGGCATGAGCGTGGAAAGCCTAAACGGCTATTCCACCAGGCCCTAAACACTCCCTGGATGACGGGGTTCCTGTGCAGGCGGGAACCCCGTTTTTCGTAAACAATTCACGCTATAGCCGTAGCCAGTCTGGTTAGGACAGCTTCCCTAAAAACGTTCAAACGTTTCTCAGATTTTTGCATGTCTCAATCGAATTAACCATGGCTATAAAGCCCATTACCGGCTGGCTTTCTCCAGATAGTCGAGCCGCAGCTGATGGTCGGGGCTGAGCAACCGACGGTAGGCCAGCAACACCACGCCAAAAAGGCCCAGGGCCGCTCCGGCGGCAATCATAAACAGAATCACAATCTGGTAGCGCACGGCATCGATGGGGTCGGCCCCGGCCAGAATTTGCCCGGTCATCATACCCGGCAGGCTAACCAGCCCCATCACCATCATCGAGTTAATGGTGGGAATCATGCCGACGCGAATGGCGTTGCGCACCTGGCCGTGGGCGGCTTCCCAGCGGGTGGCCCCCAGCGCCAGCAGGGTTTCGACCTGATCGCGCTGGCCAATCAGCCCTTCCATGAAGCGGTCCAGCCCCAGGGAAATGCCGTTGAGGGTGTTGCCCAGCACCATGCCCAGCATGGGAATCAGGTACTGCGGGTCGTACCAGGGCTGCACCCGGATAATGCCCACCATGGCAAAGCCCGTCACCAGGGCCGAAGCCCCCAGCACCGACAGCAAACTGTTCCAGTAGATGCCCACAAAGCGGCGCTGGGTGCGGTTGACCGCAGCAACTCCCGCGATCGCGGTCATCACCAGGGCGATCGCCAGAATGATCAGGGCGTTGTCCTGGGTGAACAGCCACTCCAGCACAAAGCCAATCAGCAGCAGCTGCACCACCATCCGCAGGGTGCCGATCAGCAGGGACTGAGCTAACCCCAGCCGCAGCACCGCCGACAGCGCCACATTCACCAGAATCAGCAGGGCCGACAGGGCCAGCTGCCCGTAGCCAATGACAATGTAATTGTTTTCCATCAGGCAAATTCCGCTAGGTTGAGCTGCCGGTGCGTCACCCGGTGAACTTGCTCGGTGTCGTGGCTGGTGAGCAGGCAGGCCCGGTGGGGGTGCCGGAGCCAGTCGTGCAGGAGGGCTTCGACCCTGGCGGTGGTGGCGGCATCGAGGGAGGCGGTGGGCTCATCGAGCAAGAGCACCTGGGGGTTGAGCTGCAAGGCCCGCAGCAGCGCCAAGATTTGCACCTCGCCCCCCGACAGCCGCCCCCCCTGCAACTTCAAAAACTCTGGGCCACGACCCAACTGGGTCAGCCAGGTGTGGATCGTCGCCGGGTCAAACTGGTGCTGGCTATGGCCCCCTAACTCAAACACCTGCATCAGGTTGTCCTGCACGGTGCCCTCCAGGGCGTTTTGCCCCCCGTTCTCAAGGGCAACCGCCCGCTGAGGCAGGTACATGACCCGGCGGCGGTAGGCGGGCACCCCCCACTCCCTTGGGGTTTTGCCCTCAAACCTCACCTCCCCCCGCTGCGGTGGGTCGAGCAGCACCAGGTTGCGCATGAGCAGGGTTTTGCCTGCCCCCGAGGGAGCCACCAGGCCAACGCAGTCCCCCGTTGCCAGCTCAAAGCTCACCCCGCGCCACAGCCAGCGATCGCCCACCTGGCGGCCCAGGTTCTCGACAGACAGCAACGCTCGGCCAGTCTCCATGCATCACCCAAAATCACCCATGTTTGCCGCGCGGGGTCGTTGAGCCCACCAACCTCTCTACAATACACAGCAGGCGATACCAGAGGAACCAGCCGTGGCCCCCACTTCAAACCAGCGACAGGCGACCGCGATTGGGTTTTCGGCAGTGCTGCTGTGGGCCACCCTGGCCCTGCTGACCGACCTCAGCGGTACGGTACCGCCGTTTCAGCTCACAGCCATGGCCTTTACGATCGCCTTTGCCATTGGCATCGCTGCCTGGGTCCAGGCCGGGGGGCCGGTGCTGCGCCACCTGCGGCTGCCCTGGCGGGTTTGGGCTCTCGGCATTGTGGGGCTGTTTGGCTACCACTTTTTCTACTTCCTGGCCCTGCGCCACGCCCCGGCGGTGGAGGCCAGCCTGATTGCCTACCTGTGGCCGCTGCTGATCGTGTTTTTCTCGGCCCTGCTGCCGGGGGAGCGGCTGCGGTGGTTTCACGGGGCTGGGGCGATCGCAGGCTTTCTGGGGGCGGGGCTGCTGGTCACCCGGGGTCAGGGGTTTAGCTTTGAGGCCCAGTACAGCACCGGATACCTGGCGGCGCTGGTCTGTGCCCTCACCTGGTCGGGCTACTCCCTTCTCTCCCGCCGGTTTGGCACCATTCCCACCAATGCCGTAGGGGGCTTTTGCGGCGCCACCGCCGCGCTGGCCTGGGTCTGCCACGGGCTGTTTGAAACGACGGTGATGCCTGCGGGGTGGGAGTGGCTGGCGATTTTGGGGCTGGGGCTGGGGCCGGTGGGTCTGGCCTTTTTTACCTGGGACTACGGGGTGAAGCACGGCAATATTCGCGTGCTGGGGGCGCTGTCCTACGCGGCCCCGCTGCTCTCGACCCTGCTGCTGATCGCCGCTGGCCGGGCCGAGGCCACCTGGACGGTGGGTCTGGCCTGCGGGTTAATCGTGGGCGGTGCGGTGCTGGCTACCCTTGATTTCTTCCGGGCTGGAATGACGAACAACCCAAGCTAAAGGGGCGAATGCCGATCGCCCCACCAGCCCCAGCCCAGGGCCAGCCCCAGCAGCAGCGGCGTCAGCCAGTCACCCCAGCGCACGTAGGGGGTGAGGGTTTGGCGGCGCTCTAGCTCGGCCCGGTGCACGAGGTAGGTCTGCGGCTCCCTCAGCCAAAGGGTGCGGCCGTGGTTGTCGACCAGGCCCGAGAGGCCGGTATTGGTGACGCGGATCGCCCAGCGATCGCTCTCCACCGCCCGCAGCACATCGAGGCCGTGGTGCTGCTGCATCATCCACACCGGGTAGGGGTCGTTGTTGGAGGCGGTCACGATAAATTCGCCCCCCGCCTGGGTCTGACGGCGGAACAGGCGGCTGTAGGCCGACTCGTAGCAGATGCCCACCGTGGCCCTCCCGACTGAGGTGGCAAACTGCTGCCTGGGCTGCCCCGGCACCAGGTAGCTGTCCAGCGGCGAGAGGCGGCTGATCAGGCGGCCCAGCAGCGCCTCAAAGGGAATGTACTCCCCCAGGGGCACCAGCTGCACTTTGTCGTAGCGTCCGTGGTACTGGCCATCGGCGCGCAGTTCCAAAATGCTCTGGGTATACTGCTGCCGGCCGTTCCCCGCCACGGGGGCAAAGGTGCCCAGCCACAGCGGCACCCCCGCCTCGCCTACGGTTTGCAGCATAGCCGCCATCTGGGGCGAATTGGGGTTCCATAGCTGCGGCAGCGCCCCTTCCGGCGTCACCACCGCCGCCACCCCCTGGGCAACCAGGGATTGGTAACCCTCGGTATAGCCCTCCAGCGCTTGCCTTATTCCCTGGGGCGTCAGCTTTTCCCGGGTGGGTACGTTGCCCTGCACCAGGCCCAGGCTGAGGGATTGGCCGGGGGGGATAGGGGCGGTTTGGGCGTAGAGCAGGGCGCCCAGTAGGTGACCTGCGAGGATGAGGGTGAGGGCGAGGGGGAGGGTGGGTGAGTGGATGGGTGGGTGAGTGGGTGGGTGGGTAGGGTGAAGCTTGGGGGTGGGGAGGGCGTAGGCGAGCAGGCCATTGGTGGCGACGAGGAGGGCGGAGAGAATCTGCGGCCCCGACAGGCGGGTGAGGTGAAGAATCCACAGGTTGCTGGGGCTCTGGGTGAGGCTGAGGGGTGACCAGTCGAGGGGGCTGTAGTTGCGCAGAGCTTCCAGGGCACACCAGAGGGCTGTCCCGGCCAGCACCAGCCAGAGCGATCGCCCCGGCCAACGTCTGGACAGCCAGGCCACCGTCCCACCCCACACCGCAATACAGACCGAGCCCCAGAGCACAATGAAAATCCAGGCCGAAAGGGCGATCGCCACACTGTTCAACCACGGCACCCCCATCCACATCAACGGGTGCAGATGCGTAATCCAGGCCAGCGAAATGCCGTAGTAAACCAGCCCCCACAGTAGCCCATAGGCCGCCGCCAGCGCGATCGCCGGGGTCGTCCGCACCACCCTCCACAGCGGCACCAGCCCCACCCAGGCCAGCGGCCACAGACTCCAGGGCGGCAGCGCGATCGCCATCAAGCACCCGCTGAGGATGACCCAACTAGCCTGCCCCCAGCTCCAGCCGTGGATAAGTTTTTGCAACTTGGTCGCCGCTGCTTTCATGCACCCCAATCTAGCTAAGTCGCTTACCCTACCAGGGTAGTGCTTTGACAGTTTCCCTGCCCAAGTGGTGGGCAGTGTCCACTACGGTGCTCCGCTTTAGCCTAACCAGAGGCATCAACTAGCCAATTGGCAATACAGAAGTTTAAACCGATGGCAGGTCAATCCTTTCCGTTGGGTCCAGGGCGGCGGCACGGCCCTGGTCGAGGGGGGCTGGGGGCCAATCGAAACGCCCCCAGCAGTAGATCTGGCTTTTACCCATCGCTCAATGCTGACTCCGCAGGTTATCGCTTAGGCAAATTACCCCAGCGGTGCATCCCTGCGCGTTGGCGAAGCCTCGCCTGAGCGTTATGCACCCTGCGGTCCAAAACAAATTGAGGAAGCGACCTGCGGTCGCTTCCTCAACACGGTAATCGAATATAGGAACCTGAGCTGTAGCCTCAGCGAACCTACTCGGCGGTGGCCAGCTCGGTGCTGCCCCGACGGCGGCGGCTGGTCAGCGTATTGAACAGCATCTGACCGATCGCCTTAATCAGGTTCCCCTCCAGTTCCTTGAACATCTCCATGTTCAACCCAAAGGCATCGTTGGCCTCTTCCACAATGCTGGCCACCATGGCCTCATCCACCGGGGCCGCATCCATCGACTCCCGGTACTTCGCCTTAAACGCCTTCTCGTCAGAAATTTCGGGGAACTCGTAGAACGCCGTGCCCTCACCCTCGGAGAGGTTCATCGCCCGCTGGGCAATCCCCTTGAGAATTTGTCCCCCCGACAGGTCGCCAATGTAGCGGGTGTAGGAGTGGCTGACCAGCAGCTCGGGCTGGGTATTGGCTACCTCACGAATGCGATCGACATAGCGCTGACCACCGGGGGTCATGGCAATTTCGTTTGCCCAGTTGGGACCGTAGTAATAGGCCAGGTCAGATTCCAAAGAGGCCTTGCGGTGTAGCTCAGGGAAGTAGACTTTGGAGACAACAGGGTGATCTTTGTGGCGCTCCAGCTCTTCTTCCATTGCTGCGTAGGCGTAATAAAAATTGGCCACCAGCTTGCGGTAAGAGTTCTTCTCAACCACGCCCCGCAAAAAGCAGCGTACAAAGCCCATGTTTTCGGCCATGGTGTGGGCTTTCTTGGTGCCTTCGCGCAGCTCGGTGGATAGGTTACTGCTCATGCTGACTGTCTCGCTCTAGGGTGAATTTAAACGGTGAAATTTAAGCAGAGTTTTGGTTAGCCAACTCAGGCCAGCTTGGCCCTAAACCTGAGAGAGCCTTAACTTGCCATTACAACGGCCACATTTGTTTAAGTTAGACCGATTTGTCGACCGTTTCTATTACGAATTTTTACAAGCTGTTACCAAAACTCTGTTTTTCTAAGGAAACAATTGCGCCGCCCATGGGCTTAGGGCTGTCATCAATTCTGGCCAAAGCCTTTTATAGCAGCGTTGCCGCGCCAGCGCTCAAAAACAGGCCAGGGCTGTGACCCTTAATGCTTGGACTAGTCAGAGGCCAGGTGACGACAGCCCCTAGCCCGCCATCCGGGTGAGCAGCACCGGGCAGGGGGCATACACCCGTACGAAGTCGGTCAGCGACTCGCCCAGCACCTTGTCTAAATCGGGTAAACCCTTAGCAATGGTAGGACGGCGATCGGGCGACCCCAGGATGATCAAATCCATGTTGCGCTCTTCGGCCAGCTGGCAGATGCGGCGGCCGGGCTTGCCCTCGGGGGCGGCAAGCTTGTAGTCGATGCCGTAGCGCTTCACCTCGGCCAGGGCATTGGTCAAAATCGGGTCCTGGCTGGGGTCGGTGCTGGCGACGTCAAAGGGCTTGGTCTTGAGGCTCGACACCGTGTGTACCAGCGTAATCTCGCTGCCCTTGACATCGCGCAGCAGCGAAATGGCAATGTTCAGCCCCTCCCGAGCGGAGTCCGACTTGTCCATCGCCACCATCACCCGCTTGATCGGGCGAATGCTGTAGAGGTCGTCTTTAACCAGCAGCATGGGCCGCGACGACAGCTGAAATACGTACTGGCTGACTGAATTCTCAAGAATCGCCTTCAGCCCCTGCAACCCCCGCGACCCCATGATGATCAAGTCGGCATCGACTTCATCGGCCACCTGAATCACCACATCCTTGGGGTCGCCCTCCCGCAGCACCGCATTTACCCGACCGGGATCGAGGTTGAGATTGGTAATGGCTGTAGCCAGAGTGCGACCCCCGGCTTCCCAGCGCTCGGCCATGGTCTCGGCGGACACCTGAGAGGGCACCACGTGCAGCACCGTGACCGAAGCCCGCTGCACCAGGGGAATGTCCATCAGCGCCTTCATCATGGCTTCGGTGTTACCAGTGCCAGAGTCGGCCAAAAGAATTTTTTCTATCATGATGTCCTCGTAGGGTTGCGCTCGACGGCAAGGGGCTCAACTGCACGGCTGAAACCGCAACGGTGATTGCAGGATTCCAACTCATGCTGCATGTGACCGGCTCAGACCATCGGATCAACGGGATATAAACGTGAGTTAAGGTGTTCTCAATCATCATAGGCACTGGTTTTGGGCCTATTTTGGCGCAATTCATAATTTGTAGTAGAGTCTGTCCTCAGTCGGGCCGATACGTGGATTAATGGAACCTTCTCGCTGGTATGAGCACCGGGTTGTGGTGCAGCCCCACCACACGGACTACGCCGGGATTGTCTGGCACGGCACCTACATCGCCTGGATGGAGGAAGCGCGGGTCAACTATCTGGCCCAGTGCGGGCTGACCTTTGCCGACTGGGTCAAAGCCGGGGTGGACCTGCCCGTGGTCGATTTGGGGCTCAAGTACCGGCGATCGCTCGCCCTGGGCGACACCGCCCTGGTTAGAGCCCGTCTGGAGCCCGCCAGAGGCGTGCGCTTTCTGTGGTTCTACGACATTCAAAACGCTGCCACTCAGGAAACCTGCCTTGAGGGCAGCGTGACCCTGGCCCCAGTGGATGTCAAAACCCGGCGGGTGCTGCGCCGCCTGCCAGATTCCCTGCGAACTGCCCTAGCCACTATGCTTTGATGCCATCATTTTTCTGCACTTCCCCTCGCAGCTTGGCTCCAAAACTTGGTTCCAAAACTTGGCTTAAAACTTTGTAGGATGAGCAAGGCGGGCCAACTGCAATCTAGCGCGATGGTTGGCTGGGTACGCTTTGGCCCCCTTGCCCCTTTTACGGTTGCCCCAGCTATGTTCTTCACTCTCCCCCAAGCCCTCGCTGTCGTCTGTACGCTGGTGATCGCGATTGCCGGGTGGCTCGGCATTGCTCCCGCCGCCTACGCCCAGGACAACACAGTGGACTACACCCTCACCGACCTCAGCTTCCGCGACTTTTCCGGTAAGCAGCTCTCGGGCACCTCCTTTGCGGCGGCAGAAATGCGGGAGGCCAATTTTAGAAAAGCCAACCTGAGCAAAACTATTCTGACCAAGGCCTCATTTTTGCGGGCCAACCTATCGTTTGCAGACCTGTCGCGCACCTTTGCCGATCGCGTCATTTTCGACGGGGCTGACCTCTCCAATGCCATTTTTACCGAGGCCCTGCTCACCAGCAGCAGCTTTAGCGAGGCCAACATCACTGGGGCCGACTTTTCGGGGGCGATTATCGATCGCTTCCAGGTGGCTCAGATGTGTAAGTACGCCGATGGGGTGAATGAAGTGACTGGGATCTCGACCAGAGACAGCCTGGGGTGTCGGTAAAGCAGGAATATGACCAACAAGACTTCCAGTTCCTCAGCGTCGTCGCCCAGCCCCAGCTCTGGAGCAACCGACTCACTGTGGCAGCCCTCCTGGCTGCACTGGCCTTGCCAGAGCGCTGTCCCAGGTTTTGCCACAGACACCTAGTTCTTAACTTAAGCGCCCTGGCCAAGCTAACACCTGCGACATTGAGTCGAAAGGCCCAGCTCCGCTACCAGCTCGACCCCGGCGGATCCCAGCGGAGAGAGCTAGAGCATCGGTACAGTATTTGTGTTTCAGCGAGGTTGGGGCACGCGAGCCACAACTGCGGTGCTAAGCCCAAGATGCTACTGGGGCCATGTCGCTGGCCCCAGACCCCCGTCGACCAGGGGCGTTCCGCCGCCCTGGACCCGACGGAAAGGAGGGATCGATCATCGGTTTAAACCTCTGTTCTGCCAAGGAATCATTAAAGCTCTGTAGACCCCGCGGTGGCAGATTCGAGATCCCAGCCATACTGAACCGGTGCTCTAGGCTCCTCGCTGTCACACTGCCACCGCCTCCACCCCCGCTGCCTCAAAATGCTTTTGTAGGGTGGCTTTGGGCAGTGGTCCCAGCAGATGGTCCCAGGGCAGCGGCTGGGACAGATCCCAGTCCTCGTGGACGTAGTATTCCAGCGGTGGAATTTGCCCCTGAAAATCTTTGAAGGCGCGGCGGTAGCTGCCCAGGGAGTCGCCGTAGTGGCGCACCCGTTCGAGCAGGGGGGCAAGGCGGCGATCGCCCCGCGAAATCAAGGCCTGGATCACCGACCAGTTGTAGCTCTCGGGCCGAAAGTCAATGCCCTTGGGGCGCAGGTGCTTTTGCAGGTACTTGAGCCGTTTTTCAGCCTCTGGATTTACCCCGCGCCACTGGAAGGGGGTGTGAGCCTTGGGCACAAAGGTGCTGCATCCCAGGGTCAGGCGCAGGCCGGGGGCTGCCTTTTTGAGCCGCAGCATCAGGGCCACGGTTTGTTCCAGGTCGGCCATGGTTTCCCCCGGCACCCCCGCCATGCCGTAGAGTTTCATGGCGCTGAGGCCCCCGGCTTTGGCGTTGACGGCGGCATGCTCAATGTCGTCGGTTTCGAGTTTTTTGTTGACAATCTGGCGCACCCGCTCCGATCCGCTCTCGATCGCGATCGTGATCGAGCGACTGTCGTGGCGGGTGAGGGTTTCGGCCAGCTTTGGGGTGACGGTGTTGGTGCGCACCGAGGCCAGGCTGAGGCGCACGTCGTCGAACTGGGGTTTGTTCAAATAGTCCAGCAAGGTTTCAAACTCGGGGTGCTGGGTCACCGACGCCCCCAGCAGCCCCAGCCGATTGGTCACCGCCAGCCCGCGCTCAATGGCGGGTAGTAGCGACTCCTCCAGGCTGGCGGTGCGAAACGGCAGCGTCAGGTAGCTGGCCAGGCAGAAGCGGCACATCTCGGGGCAGCTGCGCACCACCTCGACCATGAAAATGTTCTCCCAGGCGGCGTGGGGGGTGACCACCGTCGAGGCCGAGAGCACGTTGCCCCGGTAGGTCTGCTTTTGCACGGTGGCGGGAATGTCGGTCTCCAGGGGCGCGATCGCCCTGATGCCACCGGTCGGCCCATCGTAGGTAACGCTGTATAGCGACGGGATATAAAGGCCCGGCACCTTCGTCAGATGTCGCAGGGTTTCAGCACGGGAGGCAGACTTTAGCTCAACTAGGGCGTCAAAGAAATCATCCAGCAGCGTCTCGCCGTCCCCCAGCAAAATCACATCGAAAAAGTTGGCAAAGGGCTCAGGATTGGCGGTGAGTACCGGGCCGCCGCCAAAGACCAGGGGGTGGGTGTCGCTGCGATCCTGGGCAAAGATCGGAATGTCTAGGGTTTCCAGCTGGGTGAGCAGGTTGGCGTAGTCTAGCTCCCAGGACAGCGAAAACCCCAGGACATCAATCGTCGCGGGCAGCGGCTCGTGGCCATCGGTAAACAGCCGGCTGACGCTGACGTCGGCCCGGCGGGCCAGGGTCGCCCAAACCACCTGGTAGCCCAGGCTGGTAATGCCCACGGTGTACTGGTTGGGAAAGGCGAACACCACCGCCAGCGCCTCGTCGTGGGGCGCGGCGGGTTCAAACAACAGCGTTTCGTCGGAGAGGGGGAGGGGAGCCAAGGGATAGCGCTATAACTGAGCAGCTTCTCCAGTGTAATCAGTGCCAGTGTAATCAGTGCCAGCGCCATCGGTGCCAGCCCAATCAGTAGATATAGCCTTCCTCCAGGGCAAGGGCTTGGGTAGCCGCCATCGGGGGTCTGTAGAATTACAGGCCAGACCAGCTGGCTTTATAAAGACGAGGATCTGAGTCGCGTCAACTTGACAAAATTTTGCTCCAGCCGCCGGTTTGGCAACCGCTTTGCTCACCCAAACCCGAAGTCTATCAGTTGATTTGCGCAGGAGGTGAGGTCTTGCCCAGACAATATGTCGTAAAAGCACGGTGTTGACCTGACGAGCATAAATCTACGATTAAGTCAGCGCGATCTACCTGGCAATCTCACCGTGATGACAACCCTTTAGATGCATCCGCAGCGACACTGCGGTTTCGGCCTATGACTTCCCCAACTTCTCCCATGCGCCCCACCTACATCCTGGCCGACGAGGCCACCGTGCGAATTCCGCGCGACCCTTCCCTACTGGCTCAGGCCGAGCGCATTGCCCAGGGTTACCACCAGTGCCAGGCGGCAGAGGCATCCCAGTGGCTCAAGCAGGGCATGGCCCATCTGCGCCAGGGGCAGTACACCCCTGCGCTGGCCCTGTTGCAGCAGGCGCTCCAGGGGTATCGCAACCTGGGCGATCGGGAGCGCCAGGCCAGGGTGCTGCTCACCCTGGCCCACCTCTACTACCGAGTGGCCGACTACCTGTGGGCGGCAGACTACGGGCGGCAGTGCCTGCGGGTGGCCCACGACCTCGGCGACCAGTCCCTGATGCAGCAGACCCTGGGCCACCTGGGCAACAGCTACCGCCACCTGGGCAACCTGCAGCGGGCCCTGGAGTACATGGGCCAGAGCCTGACGATGGCCAAAAAAATAGGCGATCGCCCCGGTGAAATGCGATCGCTCAACAACCTGGCTATGGTCTACCGGGCCAAGGGGCTCACCCGTCAGGCCGCCACTCTCTACGAAGCCAGCCTGATGCTGGCGACTACCCTGGGCGATCGCAACACTAAGCTACAGATTTTGCAAAACCTGGGCAACACCTACCTCACCCTGCAGGAGTACGCCCAGGCCATCGACTGCTACGAGCAGTTTTTAACCCTGCATGAAAACGGGGAAGGGGCTGTGGACAACCGCACCACCCGCCGCATTCTCACCCAGCTCACCCTGGCCAGCCTGGCCAGGGGAGATCACAACCGGGCGATCGTGCATCTCCAGCATCACCTGTCGATCGCCTGCGCCCTGGGCGACACCAAAGGTGCAGCCAGCCTGATCGACGATCTCAAGCGCAGCTACGTGGCGCTGAGCGAAGCGCGGGTGGCGGTTCTGCGGCCAGAGCTGACCTCCATGGGATAGGCGCGACCTATAGCGATGGCCATTGCGCTTAGGACATTGGGCTCTTCCAACGGCGAAAACTGGGGCGGCGCAATGGCGTATAGCCATCGCTTCGGGGCATGGGTCATGTTCTAACGGTTCTGGCGATGGCTATACCAGGAAAAATTTCGCTGGAAACCACAAAAAGAGGGGCCGCAGTACCTGCGGCCCCTCTTTTTGTGATGGATGTCATCGGTCAATGGCAGGGGCGGCGGGGGCGCAGGCTGGCCCCGCCGCTGCCGAATTGGCCTACTGCCACTTGGCAGCCACCAGTTCAGCCAGGTCAACCACGCGCTGGCTGTAGCCCCACTCGTTGTCGTACCAGGCCACCACTTTCACCATGTCGCCGCCCATCACCATCGTCAGGCTGGAGTCAACGATGGAGGACTCGTCGGTCTTGCGGTAGTCGATGGACACCAGCGGCAGGTCGCTGTAGGCCAGGATGCCCTTCATCGCCCCCTCAGAGGCCGTCTTGAGCACCTGATTCACCTGGTCGGCGATCGCAGGCTTTTCCACTTGAACCACCAAGTCAACCACCGACACGTTGGGGGTGGGCACCCGCAGGGCGATCCCGTTCAGCTTGCCCTCCATTTCAGGAATGACCAGCGCCACAGCCTTGGCTGCCCCAGTGGTGGTGGGCACAATGTTCAGCGCAGCGGCACGGGCCCGACGCAGGTCGCGGTGGCTGGCGTCGAGCAGGCGCTGGTCGCCGGTGTAGCTGTGGGTGGTGGTCATCGTGCCCTTGACGATGCCAAAGTTGTCGTTGAGCACCTTGACTACCGGCGCCAGACAGTTGGTGGTGCAGCTGGCGTTGCTCACCACGTTGTGCTTGTCGTGGCTATAACTTTCGTGGTTGACCCCCATCACGTAGGTGCCAATGCCGCCACCCTTACCAGGAGCCGTGATCAGCACTTTCTTGGCCCCGGCTTCGATGTGGCGAGAGGCACCCTCTTCGCTGACGAACACGCCAGTGGACTCAATCACCAGGTCGATGTCCCACGCTCCCCAGGGAAGATTGTTGGGGTTGCGGTCGGAATAGCACTTAATCGTCTTGCCGTTAACAATTAGAGTGTCTTCTCCGGCACTGATGTCAGCATCGAGACGCCCCAGCATGGAGTCGTACTTCAACAGGTGGGAATTAGTCTTGGGATCAGACGTATCATTGATAGCTACCACCTCGAGCTGGCTGTTTTCGCGCGTCAACCAGCAGCGCAGAAAATTACGACCGATGCGGCCAAAACCATTAATTGCTACTCTAACCACTGCGTTTAACCCTCTGTTGTAGTCGACTAGGTATCTATTCTTAGACGAAACTATAATATCGCAAAGCATGATCCACTTTATAGGGGCCAAGCATTGAACTGAATCTATGCGTCCTTCAAATAAAAAGGGCACCCTTCTATGGCACCCTGGTCAGGCGTGGTGGGCGTTACCCCGGCAGCAATCGACCAGTACCCCTTTGGGATCAGGCGAAGCGAACCGTAGGGAAGAATTGGCATAAGCATTTCTACTCCGTTTGTTTGGGTCTCATAGAAAATTGATATGCGGCTCTTACTGTCTATATATATTTAGTTTTTTCGACGGCTGCGTTTCGGCAGTTTTGTTGTGGAAAGGCGCTGAGCCTGCCAGCGGGTAAACCCCTTTGCTGACAAGCCCCTAGCTCCTGTCCAAAGGAAAACCAATCCACAGACTCAGGCTAGCTTTGCCGCAGGCAACAGGGACTGCGGCTGGGGAAGCAAGCTAGTGCCGATGTTTAGGCCAATTCAGCAATTCTTGCTATGATTACGCCTGACACTTGGTGTGGTGTGGTGTTCTAAGGAGTGTAACGATGCCGATTACCGTAGATTTTACCGGCAGACCCTTTCATTTTATTGGGATAGGGGGCATTGGCATGTCGGCGCTGGCTTACATCTTGACCAAACGCAACCTGCCAGTATCCGGGTCTGATCTCCGTCTCAGCCACATAACCCGTCGCCTACAAGAGGCCGGAGCCCACATCTTTTGGCAGCAAGAGGCCGCCAATCTCAGCTACTTCCTCAGTGCCAACCAGCCTCCCCTGCCGAGCACCGTCACCGCGAGCACCGCTGGGGTGGCCCGGGCGCTAAAAGCCGCCCCTGCCGTCTTGGCTTCAGACGCAACGCCGCAGGTGGTTTGTTCCACGGCGATTGACACCCGCAACCCTGAGTACCAGGCCGCCCTAGAGCTTGGTTGCCCAATCTTGCACCGCTCCGATCTGCTGGCCGCGCTGATCCAAGAATACAGCAGTATTGCGGTGGCCGGAACCCACGGCAAAACCACCACCAGCAGCATGATTGGCCACCTGCTGCTCAACGCCAATCTCGATCCCACTATTGTGGTCGGCGGTGAGGTGTCGAGCTGGGGCGGCAATGCTCGCCTCGGCCAGGGTCCCTACCTGGTGGCCGAGGCCGACGAGTCCGACGGTACCCTGGCCAAGCTCACGGCCAGCATTGGCGTGGTTACCAATATTGAGCTCGACCACACCGATCACTACCAGGACCTGGCTCAGGTGGTGGCGACGTTCCAGACCTTCCAGCGTCAGTGTGGGCTGCTGGTGGCCAGTGCTGACTGTGCTGTGGTCGGCACCAGCCTGAACCCGGATGTCACCTACAGTCTGGACCCTGCCACTGGCGCAACCTACTATGTCACTGAGGTCCAGTTTGGCGCCGATGGCACCTCCGCTCTGGTCTGGGAGGAGGGGCAGCCCCTGGGTCGCCTGCACCTGCGGGTGTTGGGTTGCCACAACCTCAGCAATGCCCTGGCTTCGGTAGCAGTTGGTCGGCACCTGGGGATCGCCTTCGCCGACATTGTCGACAGTCTGGAAGATTTCTGCGGAGCCCGTCGCCGCTTTGAGCACCGAGGCAGCTACAACGGCATTCAATTTTTCGACGACTACGCCCACCACCCCAGTGAAATTCGGGCAACGCTGGCGGCGGCTCGCCTCAAGGCCGATCAATCCCTTGCCACCCTGGCCGACGGCCGCCATAGCTACGAGGGACGTCGGGTGGTGGCGGTGTTTCAGCCCCACCGTTTCAGCCGCACCGCCGCTCTGCTCAACGATTTTACCGAGGCCTTTGGCGATGCTGACCAGGTGATTATGGCCGACATCTACAGCGCTGGTGAGAGCAATACGTTTGGGGTTTCGGGGCGTCAGCTGGCGGATGCGGTTGCCCACTCGCACCCCCGCGTGCTTTACGGTCACACCCTGGACGATATTCAGGCGGCTCTGGCCCACAGCCTGCGCCCGGGTGACCTGGTGCTGTTTATGGGGGCGGGCAACCTCAATCAGATTATTCCTCAGGTAATGGCTTACTATGCTGAGGCAGAGGTGCCTTCGCTTCAGGAGGCCTGTTGAGCAGCGGCACCCCCCACCCATTTGACTAACATGGGGGACAACCGTTGAGCACTGGGGACATGAACCAAACCCTTGGGGTTGCACCAAACCTGGCTTGCCTGAAACCACAGGTACCGCTACAGCCGCTGACGACCTTTCGGGTGGGAGGACCGGCTGAATGGCTGGCTATGCCGCGCCACCGGGGTGAGTGTCACCAGGTTCTGGACTGGGCGATCGCCGCCGGTATTCCGATCACGCCCCTGGGGGCAGGGTCAAATCTGCTGATCAGCGATCGTGGCATCGCCGGCCTGGTCCTTTGCACCCGTCGCTGGCGCAGCACCCGGTTCGACGGAGCCGGGTGCGTCACCGTGGCTGCTGGCGAACCCCTGCCCACCCTGGCCTGGAAAGCTGCCAAGCGCGGTCTGCGCGGTCTGGAGTGGGCGGTGGGCATTCCGGGTACCGTGGGCGGGGCCGTAGTGATGAATGCCGGCGCCCACGGCGGCTGTACCGCCGATGTGCTGAGGTCGGCAACCGTTCTCGATCCTGTCGGCGGCCTGCGATCGCTGACCCCCGCCGATCTGGACTTTCAGTACCGCACCTCTAACCTGCAGGGGGGGCAGCAGGTGGTGCTGGAGGCCACCTTTCAACTGGAGCCGGGGCACGATCCGGCGGCGGTAGTCGCCGACACCCTGGCAGGGCTGAACCAGCGGCGGGCCACTCAGCCCTACGACCTACCCAACTGCGGCAGCGTGTTTCGCAACCCCTACCCCCACACGGCGGGGTCGCTGATTGAGCAAAGCGGACTGAAGGGCTACCGGATTGGCAATGCTCAGGTGTCTGAGCGCCACGCCAACTTCATTGTCAACCTGGGCGGAGCCACTGCCGTGGATATTCGCCAGCTCATCCGCCATATTCAGGCCGAGGTGGTGGATCGCTGGGCCGTTCAACTCTCTCCGGAGGTCAAGTTTGTGGGCGAATTTCCTGCCCTCTAGGGGCTGTCATCAATTAGCTGCTAAATCCCCAAAACCAGGCTAGGTGGGTTCGCTAAAGCGATCGATCGCCATCGCCGCGATCGCCGGGTCGGCTTCCCCCACCACCGCCTGGGCAAACCGCTGGGCCACGGGCGGCAGGTAGACAAAGGGAGCGCTAAATCCGGCCATCAGGTGCAGCCCCTCGATGCCGGGCAGGGGGCCGACCAGGGGCAGCCCGTCGCGGCTAAAGCTAACCCGGCAGGAGCGCCAGGTGCCGGGCACCTCGGCCAGTGCCGGCAGCTGGGCCGCGATCGCCCCCCGCAGTTGGTCCTCGCTGGTCACCGCATCCAGGTCCGCCTCCAGACTGGTCAGGGTACGGCTAATCTGGCCTAGGCAGAGGTGGCCATCTCGAAACTGAATCGCCCCGCTGTCGAGGATAGGGGGCGTCATCTCGTGACCGGGTTCATCCCACTGGGCGTCGGTGTCGGGGCGGCTGGCCTTGGCCTCCAGGGCAAAGCGCTCGGTCTGGGCGGGCATGATCAGGGCTCGTAGGGTGAGATCCACGGGCGGCGTTTCGATCACTTCGGCGTAGGTGTAGTAGAGCGGCACGGTGAGCTTGGCCTGGCGCAGCAGGGCTCGACTAAAGGCCCCAGCGGCCACCAACACCTGCCTGGCGGGGTAAGCCTGCTCGGTGGTCAAAATTCCGGTCACGCGATCGTTGATCCGCACCAGATTCACCCCAGAGGTCACAATCTGGGTGCCGCCTAAGCGCCGAAATGCCTGATTGTAAGCATTCACCAGGGCTACCGGCGAGGCATGCCCGTGGCGAACGGTGAAAGCCCCCGCGATCGCATCCTGATTCAGCAGCGGCTCCAGCGCTTTGGCCTCGGCGGTAGACACAAACCGGGGCGGCGTTGCGTACTTGGCGTAGGGCTCTGCGGCAGCGTCTGGATCCTCACCTGCCGCCAGGGTGAGCACCAGGTCTAGTTCCCGAAACTGGGTGTCGTCGTCCAGCTCGTCACTGAGCTGGCGGTGCTTGGCAATGCCCTCCTGGCAAAGCTGCCGGGTGAGCGCGGTGGTGCCTGACCAGTAGGGGATGCCGCCGTAGCTGTAGCGGGTGGCGTTACCCGGCTCTAGGGCGCGGTCCAGCAGCAGCACCGAGAGCCCGCACCGGGCCAGTTCGTAGCTGACCGCCGCCCCCACCAGGCCGTTGCCGACCACAATCCAGTCAAAGGTTTGCATAGGTGACTCTGGTTTAGGCGGGAAGAAGAACGGGGATTTTGGAGTTTGGGTGATGGGTATAGGGTTGGCGGTTTAGGGTTCTGCCTGACACCTGCCACCCTCAGGCGTAGACCTGGCCCAAAATGATGCGAAGGCGATCGTAGTCATCTTTGAGAAACACGCTCAGGGTGCGGCCTGCTTCTACCAGCCAGGGGCGATCGAGCTTACGCAGCTGGTAGCCCTGGCGCAGCACCGCTGCCACCAGGCTGTCCACCGGGGCACCGCCCATGGCCAGCAGCGTTCTTAAAAAGTCGAGCTGCTCGGTAAACTCGATTACCGCTTCGGGGGGACAGCGGTACACGGCCTGGTGCACCTGGGGCGGCCGCGGTGGCAGGTGCTGAAACAGCGGCCCCAGGGGTTGACCGGCCAGGTCAGGGGCGCGAAACCCCACGATCGCCGCCTTGAATTCGGTCTTGAGCATGGCAAAAATCTGGGGCTGCTGCTGACGCAGATCGTCGAGGGATAGCCCCAGGGCCCGGGCCCGGTGCACCGAGTCGATGGGGCTGGTGGTGGCGTGATACACCACGCCGTATACCGTATTACCCGACTCTTCGTCCACGGCGGTAACCCAGCTGCCAAAGGGGGGCATCGCTGAAAAGGCCAGCGCCTCCGGCTCCAGACACTGGGCCAAAAATTCGCTGGTCGCCGTCTCGATCACTTCGGCAATGTGGTCGGGCTGCCGCGCCTGGGCCGCTGTCTGGGGCAGGGGTAGCCGCATGGTTACTTGCCTCGCCGCTTGCCGGTGCTCACGGGCTCCAGTTCTGACATGTTGAAGGTGACGAGTTTGTCCCAGTTGCCGCCCTCGAACAGCACGGCCACTTTGCCATCGGTAATGCGCTGCACCAGGCCCTGAAAACCGTAGTAGGTATCGTTGACGTTAACGACCGTAACCGGAGCCCCTGGAAAAATCATGGTCACTAATGGTTGTGGTTGTGATTTGCCCCTTTAGTTTAAGGCATAGTTACCCTTCCCCACCCAGGCCGGGCCTCCAGGCCGCTGGTCTTGCGGCAACGGAGCTAAAATCTTCAGCATTCCAAACGAAAAAGATTGAGAAATCTCAGGCATAACGGTTGGTCAAAGGGCTATAAGTTCGCGCCATCGTCACATCATCGCCATACGGTCGTCATATGGCAGCCATGATCGCCCCATAGGGTGTCAACCCATGGGCGCTGTTCCCAGTGCCTGCCGTAGACTTCCGCAGCGAAGTTTGCGGCTGATGATATGCGAGGACAATCGCTATGCAACCGTCAACCGTTTTAAACAGTTTGCTGGCCGCCACCCTCCTGCTAGGTGTTCCAGCCGCGGCGATCGCCCAGGGGCAGGAGGCTCCCGCCCCTGCCCAGGCCGAACAGCCCACCCAGGTTGAAGTGTCTGAGGGCCAGATCGATCGCTTTGTCAGCGCCTATCAATCCATTCAGGCCATTCAGGAGGCGGTACAGGCCGAGCTGGTCGCCGCCGTTGAGGCCGAGGGGCTGACCGTCGATGACTACAACGCGATCGCCGAGTCGCAGCAGTCGCCCGAAACCGCGGCCGAAGTTCCCGCCGAGCAGGCTGAGCAGTTTGCCGCCGCCGCTGCCCAGGTCACCACCCTGCGGCAGGGAGCCCGCGAGGAAATGCAGGCCGCGATCGCGGCTGAAGAGATGACGATTGAAGAGTTTGAGCAAATCTTGACCCAGGCTCAGCAGGACCCGGCCCTGCAACAGGCCATCGTGGAGCGCCTCAGAAGCGGCAGCTAGCGAGGCTACTCCTGACTCGATCGCTCAAACCCTCCCAAAGCCCTGGAGATGCCCTGGTGCGACGACCTCGTCCCCAGGCTATTTCCAGGGCTAATTCACGTCAAACTACCGCCCATGCCTATTCCAAAGTATTTTGCCCATCCTTGGGCGGACAGGGCGCTGCCAGTCGCCGGGTTGATAGCGATCGCCCTGGCCCTGGTCGGGTGCAAACCCGCCGATCTAGAGCAACTGGTGGAGCGCATTCCCCCGGTCACCCGCATCGGGCGGGAGCCGCCCACCGCGCCAGATGCCGCCGGGGCACAGTCATCGGCGACGGTCGATATGGAGACCCTGGTGTACGAGCGCATCAACGAGATTCGCCAGCGGTCAGGGCTCGCCCCCCTACAGCCCAACGGACCGTTGGCTGAGGTGGCCCGCCAGTACAGCCAGCGGATGGCCGACGAAAACTTTTTTAGCCACGTCAGCCCCGCCGGGGATGGGCCAGCCCAACGGGTGTCAGCGGCCAATATTTCCTACGCAATGGTGGGGGAAAACCTGTTCACCAGCACCAATGCCCCTGACCCCGCTCCCCTGGCGGTGCAGGGCTGGATGGATAGCCCCGGCCACCGGGAAAACATCCTGCGATCGGGCTTTACCGAAACGGGGGTGGGGGTGTGGCAGCGGGACAATACTTACTACTTCACCCAGCTGTTTATGCGTCCCCTCTAGGGGCTGTCATCAATTAGCGGCTAAACGCTTGAAAATTGAGGGTTACAGCCCCTAGCCTGTCTTTTAGCTCGGGCGTGGCAAGGCTCAATAGGCCAGGCTTTTGGCCCCAATGGATAACACGCCCTGGGGGCTCTCATCCATCAACCGATTGATGCCCCCAGCATTGAGGGGTTGGCCCCCAACCTCGCCCAACCTTGCAAAACTGATTGGGGCGCGATCGCCCCCTAGGGCCAACAGTCGTGGGAGAATAAACTGCCTGTGCGTGTGGTGACAACGGTATGACGGCGGCAATGCCCTATTCCTCTGAGGCGATCGAGTCAGCGATGCAGGCGGGAGAGCTGGCCTTTACCCTGCCTGACCCCAACGACGAGAAGATTTCTGACTACGAGTTTAATCAGCAGATGGAAGCCGCCTGGCAGGTGTGCGATCGCTTTGATCTGCAAACCGACATCTGGCGAGGGCGGATTTTGCGGACGGTGCGCGATCGCGAAAAGCGCGGCGGCGATGGACGCGGCACCGGCTTTCTCAACTGGCTCAAAGACCGCGAAATCACCAAAAGCCATGCCTACAACCTGATCGAACTGGCCGAAAGCGCCGACCAGCTGCTCGACGCGGGCATGCTCACCCCCCAAGAGGTCAACCAGTTCAGCAAGCGCGCCTTTGTGGAAACGGCCAAGTCGGCCCCCGAAGTGCAGCAGTTGGTCAGCGACTCGGCCCGCAAGGGCGATCATATTACCCGCCGCGAGGTGCGTCAGGTGGCCAACGAGTGGGCCGCCATGACCTCTGAGCTAATCCCCGAAACCCTGCGGGAAAAAGCCGCCAACAACACCATCCCCACCCGCTACATCGCCCCTCTGGTAAAGGAGATGGAGAAACTGCCCCCCATTCACCAGAGCACCCTCAAAACCGAGGTCGAGCTAAACCCCGACCTGGATACCCTGAAACAGGTCACCGCCGAAGCCCGCTACCTGTCAAAGTACCTGGCCTCCGCCAACCAGGTCCAGTTGCTCGAAGCCAGCGGCATTGACCTCGAACTTGCCCTAGAGGAGGCCCTGCGGGTGGGCTGCCTCAACTCCGCCGCCGATATGGTGGCCCAAGCCGCCCAGATCGAGCAAACCGCCGTCAAACTCTACACCGCCTGGAAACGCCTCAACCAGCTGGCCGAGCGGGTCTTTGTGGACAGCGGCGAAAGTACTCCCAACCTGCGCGCCCTGCTCACCGCCCTTGGCCCGGTCACCAGCGAAACGGTGCAGGTGCGCCTGGGCGAAATCGACAGCGTCACCGCCCAGACCATTCGCTGGCAGCTGATGGTGGAGGAGGATTAGACAGGTCCAGGGTCGCCCCCTCAGCAGGTCCGGTTTTCAAAATCGCACTGGAAGATAAACGGCTCCTGCCAGTGCAGCGGAATTTCCAGCAGGTCGCGCACGCCGGTAATGCCCTGACTAATGAACAGCAGCACCGCCACCGTATTGAGCACCGCGTGGGCCACTCGCCAGCGCTTGGACTTGTAGATTTCGGGCAGGGTGGCGAGGGCAAAAATCATCAGCATGGCCGCCGCCATCCCCAGGTAGAAGTGGGACACATACCACTCAAACCCACGCCGCCACACCCCCGGCTGCATGCCCAACAGCCACAGTCCGGTGCCGGTCAGAGTCGCCATCACGCCCCGCCATAGGGGCGTTCTCGCTTTGTACAGCGCCACCAGCGTCGCCAGGGTCAGACCAAACATCGCCACCACAAAGATGCCGCGAAACGGGTCTTCGCTCCAGGCATTTTCCCGGGCGATGGTTTTGAAAATGGGGTGGGCCAGCCCCAGCAGCACTAGCCCTACCACAGCCCCAGATAGCCACTGCCCGACCCGCACATGCTCTTTGCCCACTACCGGTGAAATCGTGGTTTTGGCGTTGTCAACAAGGGCCAGCCGCCGCTGGCGGGTCTGCACGGCAAAGTAAACGGCGATGCCGATCAGCGGCATCACGATGGTAACGGCCAGAAACGGATGTAGCAGTCTCAGCAGATCGGGAGTGTCTAGCATCGGAAGTCCTCTGAGCAAACGCGCTGGGGGCAGAGTTTTCCTTTACTTTAGGCCACCAGCCCAGTTCACGCCGTGATCCGCTTAACAGTTATGGCGTTCAGCAAGCGCAGTCGGGTGACCGTTGCTGAATCTACAGTAGCGATCGCCCTAGGTCCAGAGATTAAAGCGAGATAAGTGTTGCTCCAGCGCCCTGGGCAGATGCTTGGCAATGTCGCCTTTGGTCTTAAAGGTGAGTCGGTTTTGGGCGGGCAGGTCAAAGGGATACTGCCCAATGATGTCCGATCGCTCCATTTGAGTCAGCAAAATCTGCTCCGCTGGCTTGGCCTGCAGCGCGTAGCCCATCTCCACGCACACATGGGGACTGGGCACCAGCAGGGTAGTGTTGCCCGCCACCGAGGTGATGGGGGTACCGTCGGCCACAAACAGCAGCGACTTGCGAATTTTGCGGGTCAGGGCGCTGTTCAGCCGGGCCGGGCCGTCGCTGAGGCGGTTGGACACCTCCAGGGTGAGGGGCACCCGCGATGTTTTGTTCAAACTTTCGACGGCATCGGTCAGCGCCTGGTGCAGCATCTGCGCCGACTCACCGTATTCCTGCTGGTAGCAGAAGTAGATGATGGGCTCCAGGTGGGCCATTACCTCCAGCTTGGTGAAGTAGATCTCGTGGCTGATTAGATCGATATTGGCGATCCCATAGCCGCCACTGCCCTCAATGTAAAACTCTACCGTTTCGCCATCCAGGTAGCGCTGAAACCAGGCGGACTGCTTTACATCGGCGCTGTCGTCAAGAAAATCAGCCCGCAGCGCCGACTTCAACAGGCTATTTTTGCTCAGCCGCAGGTCATGGGGGCGCTTTTCCAGATCCCGCACCGGCTCGTAGGCTTCGAGATACCAGGCTTTGAGAGCAATAATGGCCATAAAAAGTCATCCTCTGAGGCTGAAGGTGGCCTGTTTGGGCCAGGCTATAGGGCACGGGGCTAAAATTATCGCTTGATTCTAAGCCCAGATTGCAATTTCCAAAGGACCAAAATCGAAAGAAATGTTGTGTTCCCCTATGCAAGCTCTAGCAGTCTGCGCGAGAACGCTACAGGGCAACGAATGAAGACCGGTACCATGGCCATTTGCATAGACTAACCTTTAGCATAACGCTTAATAGGTCAAATGTACTATGATTGCGGATTCACAAGGTCAGCAGACTCGGTTAGGCTAATTTGCATTGCCCCTGCGCTCTGGCTTTAAGGATAGATCTCCATGATTGACCTGTACTACTGGACAACCCCCAACGGCCACAAGATCACCATTTTTTTCGAGGAGGCCGACGTGGACTACACCATCAAGCCCATTCACATCGGCAAAGGGGAGCAGTTTAACCCCGATTTTCTGGCGATCGCGCCCAACAACCGCATTCCCGCCATTGTTGACCACGAGCCCGCCGATGGCGGGGAACCCCTGGGCCTGTTTGAGTCGGGGGCTATTTTGCAGTACCTGGCGGAGAAAACCGGGCAGTTTTTGCCTCAGGGGGTGCGCGATCGCGCCAACGTCATGCAGTGGCTGTTCTGGCAGATGGGCGGGCTGGGGCCAATGCTGGGCCAAAACCACCACTTCGGCACCTACGCCCCCGAAAAAATCCCCTACGCCATCAACCGCTACGTCAAAGAAACCGAGCGTCTCTACGGCGTACTCGACACCCAGCTGGAGGGTAAAGACTTCATCGCTGGCGACTACTCCATTGCTGACATGGCCTGCTATCCGTGGATTGTGCCCTACGAAACCCAGCAGCAGAATTTGGCCGACTTCCCCAATCTAAAACGCTGGTTTGAGGCCATCCAGAGCCGCCCGGCGGTGCAGCGAGCCTACGACATCGCCCAAACCATCAGCTCAGAGTCGACCATGACCGAGGAGGCCAAGAAGATTCTGTTTGGCCAGGGCAGACGGTAAGCGAGGGTGGTGTGGGTGAGTCGGTGACTTGGGTGAGTGGGGGCTGAGTATAGCCAGCACCTACCCATCCACACACCTACCCACCCACTCCCCTAGGCCAGCACCCCGTTCAGGAAAATATCCGTCAAACATTCCGCCAGGTCTTTCATCGACTGGGGCGAGGCAGCTTCGTCCCCGAGGGTGTCCTGGCTGAAACCGGCGACGGTAAACATGCCCAAAAACACCCGCGCCACCATACGGGCGTTCATGGGACGGTAGACGCCGCGATCCATGGCGGTTTGAAAGAAGGCCTCGGCCACGTCGATCATCTTGCCGATCACTTCGGTTTGAATCTGCTCCCGCAGTTCGGGGTGAAACTGCGCCTCCATGAAGCACACCCGCATCAGGGCCGAATTTTTTTGCAGATTCAGCATCCGCCGCTGCATCACCTGGCCAATTGCCTTGTAGCTGGCCATTTCGCTCAGTTCGGTGAGCAGGTCGGTGAGAATTTCGACCCAGCCCTGGCTGGCTACCGCGACCAGAATGGCTTTCTTGTTTTCAAAGTGGCGAAACAGCGTGCCCTCCGCCACCCCCGCTACCTGGGCCAGTTCGCGCGTGGTGGTAGCGCCGTACCCCCGCTTGGCAAACAGCTTGAGCGCCGCCTGCAAAATCTTAGTTTCGGTATCGACTTCAGCGGCGGCTTTGAAGAAAGGCACCATGATTGTAGCCCCGTAGAGGTGAGCGCAAGTGCGCTCTTGACGCTCATTGTGACGCCATAATCCCAGGCCCTGGGAGCACGTTCACATAACCTCATAAAACCTGAGATAACTACTCTTAAGCACAGAGCTTGTCATCAATTGTGGCTAAACGACCGATGCTCTCAAGCCCAGCCACGCCCGCCCCAAATGACAGGCTAGGGGCTGTAACCCTTGCTTTCTGAGCGTTTGGCGGCTAACCAATGACAGTTCCAGGAGAAGGTTACCAATCAAGTTTGCTCTGCCCCCCAGGATTTGGGGGGCAGAGCAACGCCGAAGGGTCCATTATTCAGCCGGGGCGGCTGGTTCTGACTTCGCCAGGGTTTGCTGGACAATTTCATCGCTGATCTTTCGCTTCAGCTCGGGATTGTCGGCGGACTGCTCCAGGATGGTATTGAAGGTGGCGATCGCCATACCATCGGCTTCAATAGCTTTTTCCATATCGGCTTCGGTACTCTGGCGAATGGCGATAATGCGGTCTACGGCGGCCTTAAACTGCTTGTTTTCTTTTTTCGAAATCTTGGCTTTTTCGGCGACCTTCGCAATGTCCTCGGGGCTGTCCGCACCGCTGGGGATCTGGGTTTCGGCGATCGCATTGAAGCGCTCAATGCTCAGCCCTTCCTCCTCAACCGCCGCCGCCATCTCCTGCTCGGCCCGCAGGCGCAGGAGCTGCACAGCTTGATAGACCTTAGCAAAGAGGGGAATGTCACTCTCACTGATCGTGGCTGGGGCGACATCAGCTACTTCAACCGGGGCCTCTTGGGCCAACAGCGGGGCGGCAGGGCTAGCCCAGGCCGGTCCTGGGATCAGCCACGCCAGCATTACGAGTAGGGCAGCAGCACAATATCTCACCATAGCGGAGTCTCCTGATTACGCGAGTCAGCCTAAAAAGTTTTCCCTAGCCTAGCCTGTTGTTAGCACTTCGGCATGGTGGCGCAGGTGATCGGCCATAAACGATGCCATAAAAAAGTAGCCGTGATCGTACCCTGGCTGCATGCGTAAATGTAGGGGTTGCCCAGCCTCCTTGCAGGCCGCCTCAAACACCTCGGGCAACAGCTGGTTCTGGGCCAAAAACGGGTCGGCATCGCCCTGGTCGATCAAAATTGTGCGATCGGGTCGGGCGTAGTCCTTCACTAGCGCTGTGGCGTCGTAGCCTTTCCAGGCGATCCGGTCGGTGCCCAAATAGCCGGAAAACGCCTTTTGGCCCCAGGGGCACTGGGATGGGGCTGCGATCGGCGCAAAGGCCGAGATCGACTTGAACCGGTCTGGGTTACGCAGCCCACACACCAGCGCCCCGTGGCCCCCCATCGAGTGGCCAAAAATACCCATGCGATCGCGCCGCACCGAAAATTCCTGGGCAATCAGTTCTGGCAGTTCCTGCACCACATAGCTGTACATGCGGTAGTGGGTGCTCCAGGGCGACTCCGTGGCATCCACATAAAACCCCGCCCCGGTGCCAAAGTCCCAGGCGTCGGCTTCGTCGGGCACTCTTTCCCCGCGGGGGCTGGTGTCTGGAGCCACCAGCATCAGCCCGTGCTCGGCGGCGTAGCGTTGGGCCCCGGACTTGCTGGTGAAATTGTCCTCGGTACAGGTCAGCCCCGACAGGTAAAACAGCACCGGCACCGGGCCAGCCTGGGCCTGGGGCGGCACATACACCGCGAAGCGCATGTCACAACTACAGGTGGCCGACGGGTGGCTGTAGTAGCCCACGGTGCCGCCGAAGCAGGTGTGTTGGTTGTGGAGGGTTAGGGGCATGGGGGTGATGGGGTGGATGGGTGGGCGGGCGGATGGGTGAAGGGGTGTTTGGGTTTCGGGTTTCAGGTTTTGGGTTTCGGGTTTTGGGTTTCGGGTTTTGGTAGGCTGTGCGCCATGTGCCGTGAACCGATACCTGACACCTAATACCCGATACCTGGCACCTGATACCCCCCCCCTAAAATGTCACGACGCTGCGGATGCTTTCGCCTTTGTGCATGAGGTCGAAGGCGGTGTTGATCTCATCGAGGGGCATGACGTGGGTGATCAGGTCGTCGATGTTGATCTTGTCGTCCATGTACCAGTCGACAATTTTGGGCACGTCGGTGCGGCCCCTGGCTCCGCCAAAGGCGGTGCCCTTCCACTCGCGCCCGGTGACGAGCTGAAAGGGGCGGGTGCTGATTTCTTCGCCAGCGGCGGCGACACCAACAATTACGCTTACCCCCCAGCCTTTGTGGCAGCACTCCAGGGCCTGGCGCATGAGCTTGACATTGCCGACGCATTCAAAGCTGTAGTCGGCGCCGCCGCCGGTTAGCTCTACCAGGTAGGGCACCAGGTCGCCTTCGACTTCCTTGGGGTTGACGAAGTGGGTCATGCCAAATTTTTCGGCCAGGGCTTTTTTGCTGGGGTTGATATCGACGCCGATGATTTTGTTGGCCCCTACCAGGCGGCAGCCCTGGATGACGTTGAGGCCAATGCCGCCGAGGCCAAACACCACCACGTTGGCCCCGGGCTCCACCTTGGCGGTGTTAATTACTGCGCCGATGCCGGTGGTGACGCCACAGCCGATGTAGCAGACCTTTTCAAAGGGGGCATCGGGACGAATTTTGGCCAGGGCAATCTCGGGCACCACGGTGTAGTTCGAAAACGTGGAGGTGCCCATGTAGTGAAACAGGGGCTCGCCGCCCAGGGAAAAGCGGCTGGTGCCATCGGGCATCAGGCCCCGCCCCTGGGTAAGGCGGATGGCCTGGCAGAGGTTGGTCTTAAAGCTGAGGCAGTACTCGCACTGGCGGCACTCGGGCACGTAGAGCGGAATCACGTGGTCGCCAGGTTTGAGGCTGGTGACGCCGGGGCCGACTTCGGCTACCACTCCGGCCCCCTCGTGGCCCAACACCGCCGGAAACAGGCCCTCCGGGTCTTTGCCCGAGAGGGTATAGGCATCGGTGTGGCAGATGCCGGTGGCTTTGATTTCGACCAGTACCTCACCCTCGCGGGGGCCTTCGAGCTGAACGGTTTCGACGGTGAGGGGTTGGCCTGGGCCATGGGCAACGGCAGCTCTTACATCCACGGGCGAAGTCTCCTTTGAGCGTTGAAATAGTGGTACTGGCTGGGGTCTAAGGCCAAATCCTGCTGGGTTACCCCTACTAGGTCAGCTTACCGACTTTGCGCTCCTTAAACCATCTGTCAGCTTTCCCAGACATGTTCCGGCACAATGGCCGATGTTGTCCGATCGCTCAGCTGCGCCCCCCGTCCGCTGGGCACTTTGACCCTATCAGGCTTTGTGCATCTATCTTATGAATACATCTTTGCGACGGTTCTCCAAACCGTCTGGCGGGCCACCTCCGGTGGCTGGGTTTACGCTTACCGAGGGGTTGATTGTAGCGGTAATCGTGGGGCTACTTTTGGCGATCGCGGCTCCCTCTCTATGGGGATTCTGGCAGCAGCACAAGATCAACGTAGCCCGGGACATGGTCTACCAGGCCCTGCGCCTCACCCAGGCCGATGCCATGCAGCAGCGCCATGACCGCCGCTTTAGCCTGCGCGAACGCAACGGCCGGATTGAGTGGGCAAACCATCCCGAGGCTGTGCCCGCCAGTCGGGTTACGGTCTGGCAGCCTTTAACCGATGGTGTTGTACTGGCGGATATTGACAACACCCTGACCAGAAGCGGCGGTGTCTACTACACCCGGTTCGACATGTACGGCAACCTGAAATCAAAAGCCATTGGGGAACAGGGCACCATCACCATGACCATTTCTGGGAAGCGGGACACCCATCGATGCGTCGTGGTTTCGACTGTGCTGGGCGCTCTGCGTAAGGGTAGAGGACAGCCCAGGGCCAACGGCAACGATCGCTTTTGCTACTGACGATCCGACAACCCATCGGGGACAAAACCGAGTTTAATGGGTTAGCACCATGAGTGGTTTTGAGGACGGCAATGGTAGACCGAAATGAGGGCTGGTATATCGTGCAGGGGGAAGACGGCACGTGCCAGGTGCTCTCCGCCGAGAACATCAGTCGAGAACGCCTTCAGGCTCAGCGCCCGATGTGGGGCCCCTACGCCACCCAGGACGAAGCGATCGCCCGCCGCGTTGGGCTGATTCGCAGCGGCAAGTGTAACCCCGCCTGAGGGTTAGGCCGCCGACCCGTTCCGCCCTGGTCAGGACTATCGAGTTAAGAGTGTTCCAGCTAAATACTCATCCAGGGTTTAATGGCACCGGCCCAACGGGCCGAGTTGGCGACCTTAAAGGGGACGTTTATTTAGATGGAATACTCTAAGCCGCTTCGCGCCCCCGCAGCGAATCGTAGCTCTGCAAGAACCAGGCGTAGGTCTGCTCAATACCGGTCTTGAGGTCGGTTTTGGCCTGCCAGCCCGCCGCGTTGAGCCGCGATACATCCAGCAGCTTGCGGGGGGTGCCGTCGGGCTTGGTGGTGTCAAACACCAGTTCGCCCTCGTAGCCCACCACGGCCTTCATGGTCAGGGCCAGCTCTCGGATCGACACCTCTTGCCCGGTGCCCACGTTGACGAAGTCAACCTCGTTGTAGGTGTTCATCAAAAACACCAGGGCATCGGCCAGGTCATCGACGTAAAGAAATTCCCGCAGGGGGGTGCCGGTACCCCACACAGTAACAGTAGGATCACCCTTCACCTTGGCCTCGTGAAACTTGCGCATCAGGGCGGGCAGCACGTGGGAGTTGGCCAGGTCGAAGTTGTCGTTGAGGCCGTAGAGGTTGGTGGGCATGGCCGAGATAAAGTTGACCCCGTACTGGCGGCAGTAGTTTTCGCAGAGTTTGAGGCCAGCGATCTTGGCGATCGCGTAGGGTTCATTAGTCTGCTCTAAAAAACCGGTTAGCAGGTACTCCTCCTTCATCGGCTGGGGGCACAGCTTGGGGTAAATGCAGGAAGACCCCAGAAACAGCAGCTTTTTCGCCCCGTGGCGGTAGGCGCTGTGGATGATGTTGGCCTCGATCATCAAATTGTCGTAGAGAAACTCGGCCCGATAGGTGTTGTTGGCCTGAATGCCGCCCACCCTGGCCGCCGCGAGAAAGACATAGTCCGGCTTCTCAGTGGCGAAAAACTCATCCACCGCCGCCTGGTTACGCAGATCTAGCTCTTGACTGGAGCGCAGCAGTAAATTTTCATAGCCCTGGGCGCGAAGCGTTCTGACCAGAGCGCTCCCGACCAGACCGCGGGAGCCGGCAACATAGATCTTAGAGTGAGTATCCATAAAAGTTTGTTGAGATAGCAATTACACAAGCACTTATGTAGATGGCTGCACCCCACTGGCATGAGTCTGACACTGGCCCTGGGCAATGGCAACGGGCTGCTCCTAGAGTTTA